>PBPL01000061.1 GCA_002724675.1 Deltaproteobacteria bacterium
GCACGCGAAGAGTTGAATTTTTCGCCGCGCGATCCCGGCACGACGATCCGTGACACGATCGATGACTTGCGCCGTTGCTGACAGCCGACCCGCTTTCTTTCCACCCTCTTTTTCATTGGGCGCGAGACGATTTGGTGGGTGCTACAGTAATTCGGTCCTAGATTGACCGGTGCAGGGGGTCCAACTGACCCCTCGATAGGAGGAGCATGAGTCCCCGCAGCCGCAGATACCTCCCAATCCTCGTCTTGTTGCTCGTGCTTGCCGTGGCCATCTTGGTGAGTGACTCCCGGCGCCTCAAGGGCGCTGCCGACGAGGCCGGCTGTGAAGGTGTCGGTGCACTCGTCGACATCGAGACCGCCCGGGCTGAAGCCCGCTACGTGCCCATTGAAGTGGTCGCTGTGATGGGGCTCGGCCTCGGCATGGCGTTCCAGTATGGAAGCCAGACGGGCGAAGTGCTCGCGGCTCAGCTGCAGGGGCAGTCTGTTCCTCAGGGGGACTGCTACTCCATCGATGTGGTCAATCCGGTCGATCTCGAGGGGAATGGCGCGGTGGCTTTCGACTTTGCCCAGTGCGAGAGCCGAGGCGGCTCGGTGACGGTTCACCAGGGCAAGACGACCTTGCCCGAGATCCCGGCCCTCCCGGGTTCTGAGGGGCGTGATGATGGTATCGAGATCCCTACCGATGGGAGTATCCCAGAGGGCTTGCCCGAAGACCTGGAAGGACTCCAAGACCTGACCGAGGAAGAACTTCAAGAGTTGGTGGACTCCATTCTCGAGGGCTCGGCCTCAGCTGCGGTCGGCGTGGTCTATGACGACTACAACGAGAGTCTCTTGAACATCGAAGGCGGGATTACCCTGTCCAGCACGGTGGCCCTCAATGAGTTGACTCCGGGAGCGGGTGGCTCCGAGGAGACTCTTGGCGGCGCTGCGGGACTGCCCCTCTCCTTGACGAAGGGCACTCTTGAGACCGACATCGCCACCTCTGTGTTCGACTATGCGGGCACCGCGGTGCTGGCGGGGCCGTTCAGCGTCGATCCCGACACCATGCAGTCGACCATCAACCTAGATGGCACGTTTACGTCGACGACGGGTCTCGAGTGGGAGATCATCATCAACGATCTGGTGATTGGTGGGGACTGCCTCGGCGCAGTGTCTGGCAACATCAACGCTATCTACGACGGCCCCTCCGGCCGGGTCGATGTCGTCGCGACAGCCAATGGCGCCTGTGATGGCTGTATCCAGATGGAGGTGGATGGCGTCGAGCAGCCCGACCTCTGCCTCCCGGATATCGTGATGCAGCAGACTGGGGCTGGCTGAGGTCCCCGGAGGCTGTCGCGTCGGCCCGATCCAGCCGCTCTCGGTGTCCCTATAGCTAGAATCCAGCTAGCATTCTCCGGCCTTTCCTGAGGTTCAGGATGGCGTTCGCGCTGGGGTTTGCCGCTTGTTGAATCGATGGCTGCTACTGGTTCTTGCTCTGCTGCCGTCGGGCGTCCTCTTGTACTACTACCTTCGTCAGGTCCGGCGTGCGCCGGAGCCCTGGCCTCGAGTCGCTGCCACTTGCGTTGCGGGTGCGCTGGCCTTTGCCGTGGTGTTGGTGCCCCAGGGCTGGATTACCGACGCCCTGCACGACCTCCCGGCCCTTGAGCCATTCTTGGCCTTCGGCCTGACTGAAGAGGTGGTGAAGTTGGCGGCAGTGCTGGTGGCAGCCACCCATCCCACCAAGTGGGACCGCATGTCCTCGGGGCTCGTCTACGGGATTTCGGCGGGGCTCGGCTTTGCCGCTGTGGAGAACGTCGGTTACGTGCTCTCGTCCAGCGAAGGCGCGCTCGGCACAGCGGCCTTGCGAGCGGTCACCGCTGTGCCGGGACACGCACTGCATAGCGCTCTCGTGGGCGTCCAGCTGGGCAAGATTCATCGACTCACCTCGAAGAAGGAAGGGTACCGGGCGGTCGCTGTTGGTCTCCTCCTCGCCATCCTGGCGCACGGTCTGTACGACCTCCTCTTGGAGGGGGATGGCCACGGTAAGTTGGGTGTCGTTCTGCTTCTGGCGGTGGAAGCCTGGGGCGTATCTGTGTTGTTTCGAAGGGCCCGGGAGGAAGACCTAGGGCAGGCCGTGCAGCTTCTGCGGACCGTCCCTGTCCTGTACGAGGCGCCCACATCGGCTCTGCGACTGCTCGCCGAGCGAGGCACACGTCGCTACGTGCCCCGAGGACGCGTGGTCGTCCGCCACGGCCGTCCAGGCGATGCGCTCTTTCTCGTCCTGCAGGGTCAGGCTGTCTTGGTGCGTGACTCCATGCGCGGCACGGGCATCCTGACCCGCATCGGTCCCGGCGACTTCTTTGGGGAGATGGCGTTGGTCACGGGACGGTCTTATCAGGCCACCGTGACGACTGAGACCGATGTGCTGCTCCTGCGCGTTCCATCGATTGCCTTGTTTGAGGTGGTCGCTCAGATTTCTGGTTTGGCATCGGCCCTGGTGCGCACCGCAGAGCGGCGCGACAGTGAGGGTGAAGACCTGCCCAACACGTTGGAGTTCGAGACCATTGCCGAGAACGCGATGGGGACCCACCACAGGCTTGAGGGCAAGGGGGGCTTGCCCGAGCGACTGGCCCGGGTTGATCTGCTGGAGTCCCTCCCCGCCAATCAGATCAACGCCCTTGCTGGCGCGTGCCTCGAGCTGCGGCGAGGTCCCTCCAACATGTTGGTGCGCCAAGGAGGTACGGCCGATGGCATGTGGATCATCGTCTCCGGTGAAGTGGAGATTCTCAGGGACGGCGAGGAAGTGGCTCGCCTCGTAGAGGGCGAGTTCTTCGGAGAGGTGGGACTACTCACCGGCTGGCCAGCTACCGCTTCAGTGCGCTCGGCCACTCCCATGGAGGCAGTGGTCCTGCGGTGGAACGATCTCACGGACGTCATCGGCGTCTATCCGGACGTGGGGTGGCAAATGCTGGTGGCTGTGGTCCAGCGGATGAACGAGTTGCGCCAGGAGGGGGGCGGCGGGAGTGGTGCGCCAACGGAGGAACGCACATACCAGCGCATCGGTGAGAGCCTCGTTGCTCGCCTAGGGCTTGGTCGGCCGCCGCCGCGCGGCAAGCGGGCAGAGCGCCTGGTCAGGGCGTTCCCAGAGTTGGCTGCCATGCCTGCCAATGCTGCCGAGGCGCTGGCCGAGAACTCGTCTCCCGACCCGATCCCGGGCGCAGCCCTGTGGCTCTCGCGCAAAGGGGAGATTCAGGGCCTACCTCAGTTGATCGCCACGGCCTCCCAGACCCTGCTGCCAGCGGAGGAGTTGGGCGCTGGAGCCCGGGGTTGGTACATGACGCAAAAGGGCTTACGCCATGCGGTCGCGGCCAGCCCAGAGGTCTTGCGGTTTATCTCGCGGCACGCGGTGCGCGCGGGAGACGAGTAGCGACGAAGCAGCTAGAGACCCAGAGTGCCAATCGACAGCGCGCTCAGCCCACCGCTCGCGATCGTGAGACCAATCCAGATAAGGATGAGCAGTAGCCAGAGTAGGGTGTTCACCACGCCCAGAATAAAGCCGATCTTGGCGAATGTTCGGCCGGCCTCTGAGCTGTCACCCAGATCGATCTTGCGGAGCTCCACCTTGCCCAGGATTGCGCCCACGATGGCTGGGAAGCAGTTGCAGCAGGGACAGCAGCCCAAGATCGCCAACACGAGCGCTGCAATCGATAGTGCACTGGGCTTCTCTTCCATAGCTCTCTCCTGCGACCTGTAGCTGCAACGTGGGCTCAGTCCCGTGTAGCTGAGCGTACAACAGGTGCTCAGTTGAAGTCATCTGGATGCGATTAGAGCGGCCACCAGTCCATGAGTGCACGTCCAGTCTGGACGAGGTAAAGCACAGCAACGAGGACCCAGTAACTCGTGACAAACCGGCGACCCAAGATGCCGCCGGTGACCTCGCCTGGCGAGACAAGGGCTCGCCGGACGATAGGAGTGAAGAATCCGTAGACTACGGCCAAGAAGACCAATGGCCCAGCAAGATGGGCTTGAAACGCAGTGATGAGGTCGCCTCGGGCCATCGCGCAGAAGGAACGGGTAAGTCCGCATCCGGGACAAGGATGGCCGGTGACTCGTCGTGTGACGCACCACACGATGTCTGCGGCGGGCGTGCTCTCGTAGAGAAAGGACGCCACGATCACGACCCCGAGACTCAACCAGAACAGACGAGCCCAGGGCAGCGCCCTCTCCAGGCGGTCTGCCAGGGGAGTGAGCCGGTCAGCGAGGCGGTCGATGTAGACGCTCATGCGAGCTAGGGCATTCAAGGCGAGGTCCTTTGCTGACGGTGGGAAGCTATCACAGCGTTTGTCGTTGACCGCTCGTCGTCGGTGTTGCCGGGGTAGACTCATCCGGGTGAAGGAGATCATCGGCCAATACGAGCTACGCAGCGTCCTGGGGGGCGGCGGCATGGCGACCGTGTATCGAGGAGAGCACGTCTCCGGCATTGGCATGAGCGCGGCGGTGAAGAAGCTGCACCCCCACCTGGCAGTGGATGCCGAGTTGCGTGCAAGGCTCAAGGTCGAAGCCCAGGCCTTGGCTCGGCTCAAGCACCCCAACGTGGTGCAACTGTTCGACTATGTGGACAGTGATGAGGTCTGTGCCCTCGTCACCGAGCTCGTTGAGGGGCGAACACTCCGTGCCGTCATGAACGACTATGCGGACCGTCCCATGCCAGTCTCGCGAGCGATTCATCTATTTCGGCAAGTGTTGGCTGGTGTATCGCATGCCCACTCCCAGGGCTGCTTGCACCGCGACATCAAGCCCACCAATGTCATGGTGACCGCGGATGACCGGGTCAAGGTCCTCGACTTTGGGATCGCCAACTTGGTCGATACTGAGCGACTGACGCGCACGGGAGTGTCGATTGGCACCCCCGTCTACATGCCGCCCGAGCAGTTCGAGGGCATGGAGGGAGTCGACGAGCGCGCGGATGTGTTCTCTCTCGGGGTGACCTTTTGGGAGCTCCTCGCGGGTCCCGGTGCTCGGCCCATTGGCCAAAAGGGGTGGCGTCTCGACGCAGATGACGTTCTGGCTCTGGAGGCTAAGGGGGTTCCGCCGGCAGTCATCGATGTGGTTCAGGCCATGGTGCACCCCGAGCGGGAATCCAGGATGCCCAGCTGTGAAGAGGCATTGGGAGCCTTGGACTGGGCCTACGAGGCCAGCGTGATCTCGGAGGTTTCGTCCGCCGGTTCTTCCATTGAAGTGACCATCGCCTCGGAGGAGCGATCCGGATCGGGACTGAGTATGGGGCCCGAAGGGGCGACCTCCGGGGAGCCGTCGCTGCACGTAACTGGTGCCGCCAATCCGCGACCACCGCTGCTGACTAGGCAGTCGGTGGCCGTCCTGGTGGTCCTAGTTGCCGGTGTGGGGCTCTGGGAGCTGGGCAATCGAATTGCTTCAGACGAGGCGATGGAGGTCTACAGCATCCCTGCAGCCAGTCCTCCACTGGCCACACCTCCTGAGACCACGGTGCTGAGTTCGGCGTCCGAGAGGGCCGCTGGTGTCGGCTTGCGATTGACCTCGACTCCGGCGGGCGCTTGGCTCCATCTTGACGATGCGCCCTTAGGTCGTGCTCCTGCTAGCGCCCAGGTGGACCCCAAGCCGGCCACCTACGCGATCCGGGCTGAGCTGGCTGGGTACCGCCCGGCGGCGGCTGAGTGTGTGGTCCAGTCGGCGGACTTGGACCGAGGGTTCGCCAACTGCAATGTGGTGCTGGAGAAGTTGGTGGTGCACACGGTTCCCTCCAGCCGTCCTGGTCCCGCCGAGCCGAAGGCCACGCAGCAGAAGCCGGATCGTCGGCCGGACATTGCCAAGATCGGTGATTGAGCCCTCCAGTGTCTCGGGGCTCGGCGTTGCGCATACGCAGGGCTCGGCGGTAGGATTTGAGCCGGTCGGGGGGCTCGCTTCCTGCCCCCTTCGAAAGGCTGCATGCGTCTCCTTGGTCCGACCGTTGCCCTAGCTTGTGTGCTCGCTGCAGGGCCGTCCTTTGCGCAGGATGGTCCGGAGGCGGTCCCGGACGATCCTGCGAGTCGAGCGGAGCACCATAGCCGCCTTGGGGTCGAGTTCTATGAGCAGGAGCGCTACCCAGAGGCCATTCGTGAGATGCTCGCTGCGTATCAGGCCGTCCCGGATCCGACCCTCCTGTACAACGTCGCTCGCATTTATGAGGCCATGGGTCAGCGCCAGCTAGCTATCGATTACTTCACACGATTCGTGAAAGCCGATGACGCTGATCCCGACACTGTTCAGGAGGCCCTAGAGCACATGGCAGCTCTGCAAGGTGCCGTGAGGGGAGACCCCAGCGCCGCTCCCTCCAATGGGTCTACAGACCAGGAGGGTGCCGAGGTGTCTGATGATGCCGATACCGTGCGTGTGGCACCCCCAGCCCGTACGGGGGATGCGACCACCCCATCGAAGCCGGGTCCAGGGCTGCACGCGGCGGTGGGTGTGCCGCTTGGCTTGGCTGTGGGCTCTGGAGTGGTCTGGGGCGTGGTGGGCCTCTCGGCTGTTGGGCTCCAGCAGAGAGCGGATACTCAATCCCTGGATTACGAGACACGCTTGAGTGCCAAGACCGCAGCAACCCACCTGGGAATCGCCGCTGATGTTGCCGTGGGAGTGACCATTGGCGCGGCGGCTACTGCAGCTCTGGTCGCGCTGGTGGCTAAGGCCCAGAACAAGCCCCTCGTGGTGGTGCCTGTGGGCCCGCGAGGGAGTCTGGGGATCACCTTGGCGACGCCCTTCACACCTCCGACTGGGGTCCGAAGGTGATCGCTCGTTGGCTAGCTGGGGCTGTCGGCTTGCTCGTCGCTGGAGTGGTCGTGGGCTCCTTGCCCAGCTGCAGCCTTCTGCTGGCCTCGCGCGACTGTGAAGACAACAGCGACTGCAGTGCTGGGGCTGCTTGTAGCGCGGACGGTCTGTGTGTGGCCATGGTGACCGAGCAGTGTGACTACGCGATCGGTGAGGTGGGAGACCCCGGGTCAGTGACTCTGGGAGCCCTCATGCCTACCGTGGGGGGCAACCGAGACTCGGGCATTTATGTGCGCCAGGCCATCGAGTTAGCCGTCAATCAGATCAACTCGGCCGGCGGTGTGGGCGGGCTCCAAGAGCGCAACCTAGCCGTTCTTGTGTGTAACGACGGAGGGGATGCGGAGCTGGGGAAGGAAGGGGCTCGCCATCTGGTGGATACGGTGGGTGTCCCAGCGATCATTGGTCCGGGCTTCTCCCGGGTGCTCATCGATGTGGCCGAGGAGGTGACGATTCCAGCTGGAGTCGTCTTGGTGTCCCACTCGGCGACCGCTGTGGAGATTCGAGGCCTGGAGGATGACGACCTCGTCTGGCGTACTGCGCCGCCGGACACCTTTCAGGGAGACACCATTGCGTACTTCAGCACCTACCCCCTGTTGTTGGCCGCCCAGTCCTCCGCTTCGCCCGACGTGACCGTGGCGCTCGTGTTTGCAGAAGATGCCTACGGTCGCGGGCTAGCGACGCACTATCGTAGCCAGCTCTCCGCTTATTTATTGCCGCTGAGCGGTCAGCTTGTTCCTTCCTTCCCCGAGGTTCCCTACGACTCCACCGATCCCTCATCCGTTGCCGAAGTGGCGACTCGCATCAGCGAACTCTCGCCCGATGTCGTTATTCTGGTTGGCTACGAGGAGGCCGCGGACATCTTGGGCTCTGTGTCCCAGATCGCGAACCTTCAAGACGTGGCCTGGTTTGTTCCCGATGGCGTGCGGACCGAGGCCCTGCGGATCGCCTTCTCTCAGGAGAGCGACAAGCCGGAGTTTCTGTTCGGAACGGCGCCGTCCTCTCGAACCGACTCGGTCGTGTTCCAGGCGTTCTCGGACGAGTATCTGAGCGAGTACGGTCAGGGGCTAGTGGCCGAACCACAGACATGGACCGAACACGCATACGATGCCACCTATCTCTTGGCCTTTGCGCTCGCTTCAGTCGACGGGGAACCGACGGGTCAGCAGGTGGCTGCGGGTCTGAGCAGGCTCAGCGACCCAGAGGGTAGCGCCGTGTCGGTGGGCCGGGACTTCTTGGTTTCTGCCACGACGGTGATGGGGCAGGGGGGGACGTTGCTGGTCCATGGGGCCTCGGGTACGGCCTCTTTTGATCCCACCACAGGAGACCCTCAGAACGCCGACATCTTGCGCTGGGATCTTCGCTCCGAGGGACCGGGCAACTGGGTCTACGAAGACTGCGGGACGGCCTCTAGCTACAGCGCAGAGCAGCCCTTGGGATCCCCCGATTGGTGTGCGGCGTTGTGTGCCAGCTCGGCGGGTGACGACGATGACTCGGCCGGTTCGGACGAGGAGCCCTGTAAGCCTGATGGAGTTCCGTGACCGGTCGCTGGTGGAATTCTTAGGCTCGGCGGGTCCGAGCAGACAGCGGCTGCGACTCAGCGGCCGAGGCCCTGGCAGGTGAGCTCCGCTGCTTCCCGGCATTCTTCAACTTGAGTCACCAGCGCTCCGAAGTCGCGATCAAAGCGGTCGATGTTGGCGAGCCTGTCTTCCATCTTGTACCGGCTCGGCTCGAAGGACTTGAGCAGCTTCTGCACGGGTGGCCGTACCATCACGTAGCCCTCGACCAGCTTGGTGCTTGCGGGAGCTTCGTCTTCGAGCATTGCGCGGGTCCCGAGCTCTTCCTCGAGCTTGGCGAGGGAGTCCAGCAGGTCATTTGCTTCGCGTCGGATGGTCGACAACATACTCAGCTGATCGCTGCGTTCTTTTTGCTCACGCAGCCTCTTCGCCCAGGTCGTGGGCCCCACCTGGGCGCCGGTGAGCTTGAGCTGGCCGGCGAAGCGCTTGAGATCGGCGCAGAGCGACGCATCAGGGAGCTTCTGTGCCGCTTCAGTGGCCTCGTCAGACTCGGGGAATCTGGCCATGAGGCCATACCAGTCGAGCGGGTTCTCGCTCTGCAGCAGGCGTTGCCGCTCTTCAGCTTCGGCCACAACTCGGTCGTGGACGGCGAGGACCTCGGAGAGGCGAGCGTGTTCGCTCGGGGCAATACGCCCCTCCACCTTCTTCAAGCAGGCCCTGGCCGCGTCCCAGTTCTTGAGTCGCTGTTCCACTTCGCACAAGGGCGCGAGTAGATCCGGGTCTTCTGGTGCCCAGTCCAGCCCCGCGAGGAGCAACTCTCGCTTGGACTCTCCGTGTTCGAGGGCGGCTTTCTTGCTCAGCCACTCGATGGCGAGCTCCTTGGCTTCCGCTACTTCAGGGGTCTCGGGAGCCTCGATCGCTACTCGCTTCAGGGTTGCCGACGCTTCTAGAGTGTTGCCCTCCAGGTACTGGGCTTCGGCTTGCTGCAGGATTTCCCGGCCCTTGTTGGCACAGGCGGGCAGCAGGACGAGCATCAGCAATGCCAGGCCAAGGGCGCACGACACGGACGACGGAGAAAAAGGGCGGTGGATCACGACACAGCCTCCTCTTGACTGTCTTCAGAGCGCAGGAACGACAGCACCAGGTCGTTGAAGACCTGGGGTTGGTCCATAGGGGTCCCGTGCCGGCTGTCCTTGATCTGCACCAGCTGGGCATTGGGCATGCGAGCTACATAGGCTTCCTTCTCAGCGAAGGGTGTGTAGTCGTGTTCGGCTGCTAGGACGAGCGTTGGGAGGACCAGTTGGTCTATCCGATCGATGATCGACCACCCTGCGAGGCCGTCCAGGGCGGACAGGTACGCGTGTTTCTCGTTGGCGCCGTAGCGTTCGATGGTCATGGCTCTCAGCTCTTCCTGGCCCGGATCGGGGAAGAGCCGCTTGGCAATCAATTGGGCCAAGGTGGGGACACCGAGCATGCGGATGACTGTCTGGCGCACCTTCAACTCCAGTCGCTTTCGCCAGTGGTCCAGGCTGAAGTCGGGGGTGCTGTTGACGATGATTAGACGATTCAATCGGTCGGGATTATCGACGGCGAACTGAAACGCAGCCGCTCCACCCATGGAGTAGCCCAGGAGGTGAGTCTGCTGGATGTTCAGGTGGTCGAGCAGAGCCATGAGATCCTGGGCGTATTGGTCGACCTTATAAGGGCCTGGCGGCTTGCTGCTCTTTCCGAATCCCCGCATGTCGGGGAGGATCAACTGGAAGTGTTCACCCAGCGTCTCCCACTGATATTGCCAGTCACGCCAGCTCGAGCCGAGCCCGTGGAGAAGCACGAGAGGCTCGCCCTGCCCCTTGACCTCGTAGTTCAGTTCGACGCCCGAGCATGTCAGGACCGGCATGCCACCCTCCGCACTTTGGCCGTTGGTGGAGCGCTCGGCTTGATTGCCCCCCACCTCGAGGCAGGTGCGGAGTGTAGCGGAGGCAGGGTGGGTTCGCTACGCGTGCCTATGGGCGGCCCCAACGGCTATGATCTACGCGTCGTATTCGGTACCTAGGAGTTCTTATGTTCTTGTCCACTCGGTTTGTCCCAGCAGGCGTCTTGTGTGTCTTGGTGTTCGTGGGGAGCGCTGGCTGCGCGTGCGAGGAGGAGTCAGTGGATGGCCCCACCTGGTACCAAGACGTGGCCCCCATCGTCTCCGAGCACTGCAGTGGTTGCCACTCACCGGGGAACATCGCACCGTTCTCGTTGTTGACGTACGACGATGCCGAGGCCGTAGCGGGCTGGATGGCGCAGCAGGTGGAAGACGGGCTCATGCCCCCATGGGGCGCTCAGGACACCGATGAGTGTGCGACTGCTGGTCCTTGGCAGCATGATCCACGGCTCACCGACGCCGAGATCGACACGCTAGTGGAATGGTCCGCCAACGGGATGCCCGAAGGCGACGTCGAGGACGCGGCGTCGGTGCCGAGTCCGCCCTCCACCGCACTAGACAGCGTGTCGGCAACTCTCGCCCCGGATGTGTCCTACGAGGCGACGGGGACCACCGATGAGCTGATCTGCTTCAGCTTGGATCCCGAGGTCGACTCGACCGTGTGGATCAATGGCTTCCAGGTGAATCCCGGGAACCCGGAGGTGGTGCACCACGTCCTGCTATTTGCCGATCCCGGTGGCCTCTCGGAGGCCCAGGTAGGTGCTGAGGGCTATTACCCGTGCTTTGGCGGGGTTGGACTCAACTCCGCGACGCTTGTGGGAGCCTGGGTGCCCGGGTCTCTGCCTACGGAGTATCCCGAGGACTCGGGGCTGGCGATCGAGCCGGGCGATCGGATGGTCATGCAAGTGCATTACCACCCCACTGGAGGCGATCACGCTCCCGATCTGACCACTGTCGATGTGCGATGGGTCGAGAGCGAACCCCAGCACTACGCATTGATGAGCTTGCAGGGCAACGCGAGCAGCGAGCTTGGCGGACTGCAGCCGGGCCCAGGTGACGAGGGTGAGGTTGAGTTCCGGATCCCCGCAGAGGCCCAGGGACACACCGAGACGATCCTTGCCGAGCTGGGCATTGGACCCAACATGGACGTTCGCCTCTGGGCGGTGGCGCCCCACATGCACTTGGTGGGGGTGGACATGAAGATCAGTGTGGTCCGAGAGAGCCCCGGTCCCAACGAGAACTCCCAAGAGTGCCTGGTCCATGTGCCCCGTTGGGACTTCGATTGGCAGCGCATCTATCAGTACGACTTGCCCACGGACGAGCTCCCGCGGGTCGAGGCTGGCGACACACTGGAGCTCCGCTGTACCTATGACAACACACTGGACAATCCCGGCTTGGTGCGAGCTCTCGACGAGGAGGGTGTCTCGGCGCCCCAGGATGTGTACCTGGGGGAGGGCACTTTGGACGAGATGTGTATCGGTGGCTTTGGGGCGGTGGTGCTCTAGCTGGAATCTACGGCTAGGCTTCAGTCCCTGTGACGTATTCTGTTTCGGTGTCCTTCCACAGCCCGTCCTGGTCTCGATTGCTCTGCCTAGTTGGGTTTGTTCTCGGGGTCACTGCTTGTGAGCCCATGGAAGACGAACTGCCCGAAACCTGCACCCTTGCAGGCACTTCGTGGCAACCCGGCGAGACAGCATTTCGAGATGCGACCTCCGACTGGGGGCTGGATGCGCTGGGCGTCCGAGCCGTGCGGGTCAGCGCGCTCGACTTCGACCAGGATGGCTGGACGGACCTCCTGGTCCGCAGAGGCGGGGGCCCCGATCAATATGCCGATGGGGGCAGCCGCAGTCGGTGGCTGCTGCGCAACACGGGCATGGGAGCGTTCGAGGATGTGACCGCTGCCTCTGGCCTGTTTGTGGGCCGGTTGGAGTCGCGGTGGGGCGCGAGGCCGGCGGAGCTGGTGGCTGCAGGCGATGTGGACAACGACGGCGACGTCGATGTCTTCACGGCCAAGTCACTCACGGATGTGGAGGCCGTCGGCCAGGAGACGTCAGAGCTCATGCTCGGGCAGGGGGATGGCACGTTCCTGCTCGGGCCCGAGGACAGCGCCAGCCGCAATGGGGGTCACCCGGTGGTTCCCAATGGTATTGCGCTCGTGGACGCGAATCTGGATGGCTACTTGGACATCTGGATGAGCAACAACAAGAGGAGCCAGGACAACTCGCCGCTTCAGGATCGCCTGTACCTCGGTGCTGGCGATGGCAGCTTCGTGGACGGTACCGCCTCGTTGGGCTTGGAAGCGGAGCGCTGGACCCAGATTGAGACCCTCAACGAAGCAGGGGCCCATACCTGGGGTTGGGGCGCCACAGCCTGCGATCTCAACAATGACGGGCTGCCCGAGCTGATGTCTGCCTCTTACGGCCGAGCCCCGAACCACTTGTGGCAGGGCCGCCGAGAGGATGGAGATGTCGGCTACGTCAACCGCAGCGTTGCCTCGGGCTATGCCTTTGACCACCGCCTGGACTGGACCACCAACGTCAATGCCCAGTGCTACTGCAGAGACCATCCCGAGGCTGAGGACTGTGACCAGGCGCCCCCTCCCACTTTTGATTGCAGCTCGCTCGCGGCTGCCTTCGGTCCCAACTATCGATGGTCGCACAGCGGTGACCGCGAGCCATGGCGCCTGGCGGGCAACAGTGCAACGACGACTTGCGCCGATGTGGACAATGACGGTTGGTTCGACCTGTTGACGGGCGAGATTGTCCACTGGGACGTGGGGGATAGCTCGGATCCGGCGGAACTCCTGTTCAACAGCGGCGAGCGCGATGTTCGATTCGATCGCCCAGGAAACGAAGCGGTGGGTCTCGTTCGAGACCTTCCCGAGGCTGGGTGGGACAACGGCGACATGAACAACGCCATCTTCGATTTCGACAACGACGGTTGGCAGGACGTGTACATCTCCTCTTCCGACTATCCCGGGACCCGAGGGCACCTCTATCACCAGGTAGAGCCTCGTAGATTCGAGTACGTGGACGTGGAGGACGGCATTGACCACCTGCGCAGCGCGGGAGTCGTGGCGGCGGACTTTGATCGCGATGGTGACCTGGACGTCGCCGTGGGGCACTCGCGTTTTCGATGCGGCGGTTCATGGGGCAACGATTGCTATGCCAACACCCAACTTCGCTTGTTCGAGAACCTGCAGGACGGGTCCAATCACTGGCTCCAGCTGCAGCTGGAGGGAGCCTCGGGGAGCAACCGCTCAGCCATCGGAGCTCGGGTCACGATCGAGCGATGTGGTCTCGTCTGGAGCCGGCAGGTGGACGGCGGTCACGGACACCAGGCGACCCAAGAGGATCCTGTTCTCCATTTCGGCCTGGGGGATCAGGACCAGGTCTCCGTCTCTGTGCACTGGCCCGATGCGGCCCAGACGACCGAGACCTTCACGGTCGATGCTGACGCTCGCTATCGGGTGACTCAGGGCGAGGGGATCGTGCTCGTCGATCGCTGAGCGGCTCAGGATGGGGGAGGGTGGTTCGGGAGGATTTCGTCCCAGTGGTATCGCCCCTCCTGCAGTGGCGGGACCTGCCAGTTCCACTCGCGAGCGACGATCTCCAACAACTCCAAGAAGACGTGGGCGGTCGCCCCGTACACCACGTGGCCCTCGATGTTGAAGATCGGCGACAAGGCGGTCACGCCGTGTGCGGTGAAGGGGAGCGCATCGATGTGATGGAGCCCCAGGTACTTGGCAACGGACACGGTCAACACCTCAGCTACCTCGTCGCTGCACGGTCTATAGGGCCGATGTGGTACCTCCGCAGCAAAGGGAACAAGACGGAAGTCCGATGTGTAGAGAGGAATGGACGAGAGCTGACCCAGCACCTGGGCCTCGTCAATGCCGATCTCCTCTAGCGACTCTCGAAGCGCTGTGGCGCAGAGGTCGTCGTCGCCGGGTTCTCGGCTGCCACCGGGGAAGCAGACCTCTCCGGGATGGTCCCGGAGGTTCTGGGATCGCAGGGTCATGAGGACGCAGAGATTCGGAGTCCAGACCAGTGGGACGAGCACGCCGGCCTCCAGGTGATTGGTGCGACCCGGCATGGCATCCATCCACTGAGTGGGATGCGCGGCAAGCGCTCTGTAGAGGCCCTCTCTTTCAATCACAGCATGCTCCGAGTTCACCGGGAGGGTGGCTGGTGAGCGACTGATTGGACCGGCGCTACTCGCTGTCGGTGAACCAGCCCATTGTGCCCGAAGCCTGGATGGCATCGCCCAGCCGCCGCAGGGCATGCGTGTAGGCGGCGGTGCGCATGTCGGTGCCGATCTCTTCCATTAGCTGGTAGATGGCGCCGAACTCTCGAGTCATGATCGTCTGAAGGCGGCTGTGGACCTCCTCCAGTTCCCAGCTCAGTCCAGCCCGATTTTGCACCCACTCGAAGTAGCTGACTGTGACCCCGCCGGCGTTGGCCAGGATATCGGGTACCACCAGCTTGCCCTGTTGTTGGAGGATCGCGTCGCCGGCAGAGGTCACAGGCCCGTTCGCCAGCTCCACAATAAATGGGGCCTTGATGCGTGCTGCATTCTCTTCGGTGATGACGTTCTCCACGGCCGAAGGAAGCAGGAGGTCGACATCGAGCTCCAGCAGTTCTTCGTTGGTCACGGGTTGATGGTCGATCAACTCACAGACCGACCCCTTGCAGTAGACACCCTTGAGTTGCCGGGTCTCGTTCTTGAAATGAATCAAGCTGGGGACATCGAAGCCCTCCGGCTTGTAGATGCCACCTCGCGAGTCGCTGGCGGCGACGATGCGGTATCCATCGGCGTGCAGTAGTCGCGCCACGTGTTGGCCAGCGTTGCCCCAGCCCTGAACGGCTACCCGGATTCTGCTGGGGTCCCAGCGCTTGAGGCGCTCCAGCTGCTTGATGCAGTAGTAGGCGCCCCGCCCGGTGGCATCGTCTCTTCCCAGGCTTCCGCCGAGAGCCAGCGGCTTGCCCGTGATGACGCCGGGCTGCTGCTTGCCGGCGATCTTGGCGTACTCATCCGCCATCCAGCCCATAATCGTCGCGTTGGTGTAGACGTCCGGCGCAGGGATGTCCGTGTCGGGCCCGATGAAGGGCGCGATGCGGGCGATGAAGCTTCGGCTCAGGCGCTCCAGCTCCATGCGGCTGAGCTCTTTGGGGTTTACCGAGACCCCACCTTTGCCTCCGCCGTAGGGAATACCCACTACGGCACACTTGAAGGTCATCCAGAAAGCAAGCGCCTTCACCTCGCCCATGTCCACTTGGGGGTGGTAGCGCAGGCCGCCTTTGGTGGGCCCCCTGGTCGAGTTGTAGCGGACTCGATAGCCAGAGAAGACCTTCAGCGATCCGTCGTCCATGCGCACCGGCACGGCGACCTGAATTACCTGCTCTGGTTGACGCAGTCGGGTGATGGTCTCTGGGTCTACGGCAGCATGGACAGCGGCGCTCTCGAGCCGCTGCAGCGCGTCAGCAAAAATGTCGGATTGGTGGTCGGTCATGGTCCCCTCACGATCTGTCCCCTGATTCGTTAACAGCCCCGCGACGTCATACCGCTGGACGGAGGGTTCGGCAAGATGCTGGGGACACAGTTCGGTGGTCTGTTGTCTTGCGCCGGAGCACGGAGCGAAGGTATGAGGTGCCCATGGTCAGCATTCCAGCCTTGCTCGCCATTGTCTTCGTCTCGGCGGTGGTCCAGACCCTCCTCGGGTTTGGCTTCGGCATGGTCATCATGGCGCTCATTCCGCTGCTGATGGATCTCAAGCAGGCGATCCCGCTCGTCAGCTTCATCTGTCTCCTCATGAATGCCAGCTTGCTCGTGCACCTCCGTCGGGACGTGGCGCGTTCCAAGTTCGGTCCGCTGTTGGTCGGCGCTCTGGCGGGAGTGCCGTGTGGCGTCCTGTTTCTGCGCAGCGCCTCTGAGGCTGTGCTGATGCTGTGTCTAGGCCTGGTGATTGTCGCATTCGTGATCCGATCCCTGGTAGGGCTGGGTCGTACCCCAAAGGACATCAGCAGTGGCTGGGGCTATCTAGCGGGCCTTGGCGGGGGAGCCTTGGGCGGCGCGTTCAACACGGGAGGAGCGCTTCCAGTGATGTACACATCCCGCAAACCCTGGAGCCCAGTGGCCGTGAAGGCGAACCTTCAAGTCTTCTTCGTCGGCTCCAGTGTGTTCCAAGTCACCCTCTTTCTGAGCTCGGGGATGCTGAGCTGGGAGGGGATCCGCTTCGACCTCGTGGCGTTTCCGGCGATCCTTGCTGGTATGGGTGCGGGAACGCTCTTGTCTCGTGGCCTGGACCGCAAGAAATTCAACAATCTGGTGCTGGCAGGCCTTGTCTTGATGGGAGCGGTCTACCTCTATCGAGGAGCCATTGCCCTCTGAGTCCGGGTGAGTTCAGCCGCCGATGTAGGACATCTCGATGGGCTGAGTGGATCCGCGGACGGAGCTCCTCTGCTCTGAATAGCGGTCGGAGCGACGACGCCACACACTGGCTAGCAGGTCCACGATCCCCTCGTCATCCAGGCCGTCCCGCAAGGGTCCCTTGAGATCGGTGCCTCGCTCGGCAAACAGGCAGGTGTAGAGCTGGCCCTCCGACGACAGGCGCAAGCGGGTGCACTGGCCACAAAAGGGCTGGGTCACCGAAGAGATGAAGCCGACCTCGCCCTCGCCATCGGCGTATCGATAGCGCCGCGCGACCTCTCCTGGAAACGCAGGCTCTACGGGCTCTAGCTTGAATACCGCGTCGATCGTCTCAACCAGTTGGGCCGATGGCACGACCTCTTCGCGCCTCCATCGGTTGGTTCGGCCGACATCCATATATTCAATAAAACGAATAGTTATGCCAGAAGTCTTAAAGTAACGAGCTAGCTCTAGCGTCGTGTGGCAATTGCGCCCTCGTCGCACCACCGTGTTGATCTTGATGGGCCCGAGACCCGCGGAGCGCGCAGCGTCGATACCGGCGAGCACTTCACTCACCGATGCCGCCGAGTCCGTCATGTCCCGAAAGGTGGTGTCGTCAAGAGAGTCGAGGCTCACCGTGACACGGTCGAGCCCAGCCTCGGCCAGCGCTGTTGCTTGCTCGGCCAGGAGTGTGCCGTTGGTTGTCAGCGCGAGCTCCAGATCAGGTAAGCCGTTCAGGAGTTCGATGAGGTGGGGGAGATCCCGACGGAGCAGTGGTTCCCCACCCGTCAGCCGTACCCGTCGAACCCCCAGGCGATGGGCGGCCCACACAACCCGGTAAATCTCTTCGAAGCTCAGCAGCTGTTCTCGGGGCAGGAACGCATGGTCGCTACCGAACTTTTCCCTTGGCATGCAGTACCGGCAGCGCAGGTTGCAGCGGTCCGTCACCGAGATCCGAAGATCACCCGGCTGGCGTCCTAGCTGATCCCGTGGTGCCTGCACTAGGGGAGTCATCGTTGGCTCCATGAGGCCTCGTGTTGGGCTGGCATGCGGGCAGCATCGTAGCGTGTCGAGAGAACGCCTGAGTCTGTGCCTAGCCCAAGCGGATGGATTTTCACGGAGCGGTTGGCTCGGAACCGAGGAGTAATTGGTCTCATCGAACGGAACCCATTGCACTGGATATCATGGTATATAAATTCAGTAATATTAATTATTTATACTGTTGTAAATAATGTAAATAATTAGCGGTTGTAAGACTTGTGCTGGAGGGGTTGTTCGCTGCCTTCTCTCTCCCACTGTCCGCTGAGCTTCGCGACGCGTATACTCCAGCCCGCGATATCGTTGATGATTGCCTCGGTGCCCACCGGGGTGAAGCAGGTTTTGGAAGGACTCTCACTCCATGGCGGATCCCGGCGAGCTTCTTGATGCGGACAGTGGCTTTCACCAGTGCAAGCGATGTCGGCATGGATACATGCTCTACAACATCCACGACACGCATATAGGTAAGGCGCTTCATCACTACGGAGAGTGGGCTGAGGCTGAGATGGTGCTCCTGGGGGCTATCTTGCAAGAGGGTTCGGTCGTCATCGATGTGGGAGCCAACATCGGCACGCACACGGTCTTCTTCAGCAACGCAGTGGGAGCAGCCGGGAAGGTCTTGGCGTTCGAGCCTCAGCGGATCCTCTTCCAGGCCCTGTGCGCGAATGCGGCCATGAACAGCCTGACCAATGTCTTTACGTTCAATACGGCGGTTGGAGCAGGCGGTGGCAACATTACGGTTCCCGCCATTGATTACAGCCAACCCCTGAACTTCGGTGGAGTCAGTCTTGTGGACGCTGAACAAGGCGCCACAGTTCCTGTTTTGGGCCTGGATGAACTCCTTCTGCCCGGCTGTCATCTGATCAAGATTGATGTGGAGGGAATGGAACTCGAGGTCATCAATGGCGCCGTAAAGTTGATCCAGAGTTGCAAGCCTGTGCTCTACGTCGAGAACAACCAAAGCGACCGCTCACCCGCTCTTATTGCCCGACTTCAAGAGCTCGGTTACCACCTCTACTGGCACTTCTCGCCTTTCTATAGCCCCGACAACTACTTCGGGAACGAGGAGAACGTGCTCGGCCACTGGGTCAACACCAACCTCCTCGCAGTCCCCATGCCAGTGGACGGCTTGCTGGACGTGACTGGTGTGGACGACACGGCCGAGGCGGCGCTGGAGCGGCTGACGGGTCAATCACCGGTCCCCGATTGATCAACTCTCGATCAGTGGGCAGTTGCTGAGGTCCAGCTGGCGGTAGTTGGACAGCTCTGGGTCGTGGTTGCTGCTTGAGTCATCCGACCTGACTGTCAGCTCCGGGTTCTGTGGGCTCAGGGGGAGGGCGAGCCGGTCACTTCGGCTGCTTTTTCAGGCGTGTTGTTGGCGTGGAGCGCTTCCAACTGCCTCTCCAGTCGTTGGATTCGTGCCTCCAGCAAATCAGCCTGATCGCTCTGTTCGATGCGGGCAAGGTCCACATTCAAGATCACTGTCTCGGTGGAGATGAACAACACGTACATGTTCATGACCAAGAGACCCAGGACCGCGATGAGTACGGTCATGCGAGCCATCCAGGCTCGGCGCTCACGGAGATCCTTGAAGTAGGAGAGGTCTTTGACCTCTTCACTAACATTCGTGTCGAACCTCATGAGCTGCTCCTCCTGCTGACGTTCTTGGGTGTCTCGGCGGTGATAAGTCACCTTGTCCCACGCCGCGGTCGTGAGAGCATATCAGTGGGTGCATGCGAGGGGGGGGGCTGGTGCGCTTTGCGTCGGAACCTCCCCCCTCAGAAGGCTGCCTGGTACCCTTCAGCCGTGCCAAAGCCGCCCCACACAACGAAATCGCCCGTGGGTTCTGCCCCCAAGGGTGGCTCGCCGCGTCATTCCATGGTGGAAGTCGGTGGGGTCGAGCTGGGTCTATGGCGTTGGTTCGAGGAACCTGATGGCTACCCGCAGATGGCCTCTACGCCTTTGGTGGGCCTCCACGGCTTCACGGGAGCGGGACTGGACTTCCAGCCCCTGGTGGACTGCTTGGGCACTCCGTTTCTGGCGCCAGACCTACTGGGTCATGGCTCCAGTGCAGCGCCTGCGTGGGCGGAGCCCTACGCCATGGCGCCGCGCCTCGAGCGGCTGGCCGATCTCATCTCCAGGAGTTGTCCTTCGCCCCCCGTCTTGTTGGGCTACTCCATGGGTGGCCGAATTGCTCTGCAGTTTGCTGTCCGCTACCCAGAACTGTTGTCGGGACTGGTGTTGGTGGGGGCGACCCCGGGGATCCAGGAGATGGATTTGGCCGCTCGCCGCAGGCGGGATGACGAAGATCTTGCCCGGCGCATCGAGCAGGACGGCATGCCGTGGTTCGTTGAGTACTGGCGTGCTCAGCCCGTCATCCGCTCCCAAGAGCGGATTCTGCCGCTCCATCGTCAGGCCATGAAAGAGCGTAGGCTCCAGAACCGCCCGCTCGGCCTCGCTCAGACGCTGCGCGGCATCGGCACGGGCCATATGAAGCCCGTGTGGCAAGAGATGGCCACACTCGAGGTTCCCGTGCTCCTGATGACAGGGGCCGAAGACGAACCGTTTTCGGCAATCGCCGCATCCATGGATGCGGTTCTTCCCCGCTCTCTCGCTGTACGGGTGGAGGAAGCGGGGCACTGTGCTCACCTCGAGCAGCCGGCGGCGACAGCTAGATGCATCCAGTCCTTTCTGGCGCAGAGCGTGCCGCTTACGGCTGGAATGCGGAGCTCTTCCGACCGAGAAGAGCCCACGGAAACCCGCGAGGCCGACGCACCTGCGGAGTCCAAGCACAGGGTGTCGAGTGTTGTCCTGGCTGCGCTCAGCTTGTTGATGGCCTTGCTCGCTGTTGGTCCCGGTGCATGGGCACAAACCGGTCAAGCCGCATTCCCCATCGTCAACGGTCAGGAGGAGCCCGAGTTCCCAGCGGTTGTTGCGCTGGGCGCCGAGTTCAACGGCAACGCGTTCAGCGCGTGTACGGGGACGCTCATCACGCCACGGATTGTGTTGAGCGCGGCGCACTGTGGTGGAGACCTCCCTCTGGAGGCCATCGTGGACTTCGGCCGCGCATTCTTTGGCCCAAGCGTGGACGCGCCCACCGAGGTGCTGACCTTTGAAGATCTGGTGTCCCACGAAGACTACGAGGAGCTCGAGAGCTCTCTTGGGGGGTCTCGTGGGCGCAATGACATCAGTGTGTTGGTGCTCGAGTTCGAGGCGTCGGCACAACCGCTGTGGTTTCGCCGAGCAGAGGTGACAGAAGACCACCTAGGGGTTGAGCTGACCTCCATTGGCTTTGGTGCGACGGCTGGTGGGGGTGGGGGTGGGGGAGTCAAGCGCTCGGCAGTTCTGACTCTGGACGCGCTCGACGAGCAGTTCTTGATCTCGTTGAGCGATAGCAACGAGAACGCTGCCAACATCTGTGGTGGAGACTCGGGCGGACCTCAGGTGGTCTTTGACGGCCAGCGGTGGGTCCAGTGGGGGGTCCACTCGTGGGGCGACAGCAACTGTGTGGCGATGTCTGGGAGCACCCGCACCGACCTGGTCTCCGACTGGCTCTTGGATCGCATCGAAGAAGTTCATGGAACACGTGATGTTTGCGACATAAATAGCCTTTATGATGATGGTTTTTGTGATGATATGTGCGATGAGTTGGACCCTGACTGTGTGGAAGAGTCCGCCGAGGACGACGATTCTGGGGCCTCTTCCCCATCGGATCCTCTGGGCTGTGGTGGCTGCGCGGTGTCGGGCTCCAGCGGTGTGCCCCCGCACCTAAGCGGCTCGCACCGCTCATGGCCAGTGGCCTGCTTCTTGGTCTTATTCGCTCTGTCTAGGAGCACGAGGAGGAGCACCTGGCACGCCTTCTGCAACAGGAAAGCGCAGAACCTGCTTGGAGTTCAGGATGCGTACCTTCCTCCTTCGTCCCTTTCTCGTTGCGATCACCCTACTGGTCTCCAGTGCGTCCGTTGTTGCGGCGGAGCCAGCGGCTCAGCCTGCTGACGATACGCAGACGACACAGCGTCAACTGGAGCGCAAGCACACAGTCAAGGCCGGCGACTGGTTATCAACCATCGCTGTGCAGCACGGCATCAGTGTAGCTGCTCTCATGGCTGCGAATGGCCTCAAGGATGACGGCATTGATGTCGGTGATGTCCTTGTAATTCCAGCTACTTTGGAAGCTGTTGGCAAGCCCGATAGGTCGCGAGGCATGGCTCCACGCCGCCCGGCGACCGGCGCGATGGCCAAGAAGGCGCTTCCGTCCGCTGCTTCCCCCAAGAAACAGGGGTCCACTAGCGCGGCAACAAAGGAAGTTCGCCCGGTCAGCAAGGCCACGAAGCCCAGCGTTCTCGAGACTGCAAAGCCCAGCCCTTCGGTGACCGAAAACGTGGCACTGAAGCCCAATGTCGCTCCAGCTTTGGCTGCTGAGTCCCAGCTGTCGGCCACCACAAGCCCGGAGAGGCCCCAGCGGACAGAGAGTCCTGGCGCCGCGCTCCTAAGTGGTGGATCGTTGCAGGACAATCTCCAGGGGCCCTCCGAGCGGGCCCAAGGTGTCGGGATCCCGACGCTGAATGTTCCAACCGTCAAGCCACTGTCACGAGCCTGGGCTGGGGTGGGCGTGGTGGGCTTGATCTTGCTCGCCATGATTGCCCATCCCCGAACGCGCCGTCTCCTGCTGGACCGAGCCGCCGGCGTTGGCAAGGGTCGAACAGTCGACTTGGACGCGCGGGTGGACGTCTTGTCCAGCTTCTCCGTGGGCAACGGCCAGCGCATCTTGTCCTTGTGCGTCGATGATCAGCGATTGCTGGTTGGCGTCAGCCAGGGCCGCATGGACGTTCTCCATCGGTGGTCCACCTCAACCGGTTCCGAGGCCCCTCTCGCCGCGGATCAGCCCCCAGAGAGTCTGTCTGCTGCGGATGCTGTGATCGCTGCCATTGCCGCGAAGCCAAAAGCCCAGACCATTGCTCCGATCGCTGCTGGTGCCGAGGAGCGTGCTCGGGTGGCGACCGTCACAGTGGGTCCCAACGAGGGACGCCAAGATCAGTGGATCGCGTCACCGCCTGTTGCGGGGCAGGCGCGGGCCGATGTGGCCAGCGCCGCTGCAAACGAGGCTGTCACCCCTTCCTCAGACCATCTCATGTCCCTCTGGAAGAACAGTGTGGATACGCAGGACCTAGACTCCGAGTTGGAGGAAGATACTGATTCCGGTTGGTGGATGGAGGGTGCGACAGGGGACGAACTGGACCGCCTGGCGGATGGCCCCGACAGCCAGCAAGAGCCGGTCGACGAGCTCCTGAATCAGGCCACGGCGAAGAGACGCCGTGACCAGGCTGCCAGCGAGGTGCTCGCAACCTTGCGGACCCGTCGGTTGGTGGACGAAGGTGGGGACGCAGATCCCGCGACCCAGGCTGCCGGTGCTCAAGGACGGTCTCCAGGGCGGCGGGTGGCTCGTCTCGGTCGCCGCTCTCGGTTGAGCTCGGGTGCAGCGGCTGCTGCATCGGGTACGACCCTGAGTGATGTGACCACCGTGGTCCGACGGATGCTCTGAGGAGTGCAGAGACCAGCGCAGAGATCAGCGATCGAGCTGTGTGCGACAGATTGAGGGATCTCCGAGGAATATGCCGCGGGTAGAGGTGTTCACCCAGAACAGGATGGATACACTCACCTAGCAGCCCACAGGCGCGCTCTGCGGCTGCGTTCCAGGAGACCAGGATGGTCCACTCGGACTCTGAACGTTCCACGTCTACCTTGCCCCTTCGGCTCAAGCTTGTTCTTGCCTCTGCCGTGATCAGCGGATCGCTGGTCGTGGGCGGGGCAAGCCTGTCTCGCGCCGACCACAGCGTGGCCCCTCCTGCTGGTGCTTCTGGCGTAGCTTCCTCGGCGCTCTCGGGTTTGTCTGGGCCCTACACGATTGCCGATGCTGCAGAGCGGGCGTTGCCGGCGGTAGTCAACATCTCGACGACTCGAACCCGGCAGGTGGGGAGTAACTCGGGGCTTGGTCCCTTTGGAGACGACCCGTTCTTTCGACGCTTCTTCGGCGATCCCGGTCCGGATCGCGGTGGTCCCCGAGAGCACCGCGAGAAGAGCCTGGGCTCGGGGGTGATTGTGTCGCCGGACGGTGTCGTTCTGACCAACAATCACGTGGTGGCCGAGGCGGATGACATCCGAGTGACCCTCAGCGATGGCCGCGAGTTCGAGGCTACTGTCCTGGGGAACGATGCGCCCAGTGACATTGCTGTCTTGCGACTTGGAGGCCAGGACGGCCAGGTCTTTCCGTTCTTGTCCTTGGGGGACTCTGCTGCTGTTCGACTGGGTGAGATCGTGATTGCCGTGGGCAATCCGTTTGGACTGGAGGGCTCGGTCACGATGGGGATCGTGTCGGCAAAGGGTCGGGCGGATGTGGGTATTGTCGACTACGAGGACTTCATCCAGACCGATGCCGCCATCAATCCGGGCAACTCCGGGGGCGCGCTCGTCAGCCTCGCCGGCGAGCTTGTGGGCATCAACACCGCCATTGCCTCGCGATCGGGCGGCTACCAGGGGGTTGGGTTTGCCATTCCGTCCAATATGGCAGCCGAGATCATGCAGCGCCTCATTGACGATGGGGTGGTGGCTCGCGGTTGGCTGGGGATTCACATTCAGGACCTCAGCGCGGACATGTCCGCGGCCTTTGGTGTGGACGGGCAGGATGGGGTTTTGGTAGCTGGCGTCGCTCCCAAGTCCCCTGCGGGCAGAGCGGGTATCGAGCGAGGAGACATCATTGTTGGCTTCCAGAACCGAAGCGTGTCTTCTGCGGCTGGTCTGCGGAACCTGGTCGCCTTGGAGGGGGTCGGGACGCCCGTGTCGCTCTCGGTCATCCGAGATGGCCGGTCTCGAGTCATCGCAGCAAAGCTCGGTGCCATCCCTGGTCAGAGCAAGCCCGTGGTCGGGTCGTCGACCGAGGAGGGCGCTGGCCTGTTGGAGGGGCTCACTCTGGGACCGCTCACCGAAGACAGACGCAGCCAGCTGGACCTTGCCGACGACGTCCAGGCGGGTCTGGTGGTCTTGGACCTGGCTCCCGGTAGTGCAGCTGCGGCTTCGGGGCTCCGCCGAGGAGATGTCATCGTGGAACTGAACCGCAAGTCGGTGCGATCACTGAAAGGCCTGGAGCGCATTCGCCGGGAGCCCGGCGAGCAACTCCTGGCCTTGGTCGTACGGGGCAAGGCGTCCTTCTACGTGTTGGTTGGCTGAGATCTGGGCGGGGTGCGCATGGGGGGGAGGACACCAGGCATGGAGCAGGGTAGGGGAGTCGAGCAGCCTCCCCGGATCCTCTCAGCTGAGTTCTTCGACCAAGACGCCCAGGCTCTGGCGCAGGCGCTGCTGGGTAAGGTGCTGCGTCGGCTTCATGATGGCCACTGGCTCGCGGCGGCCATCGTAGAGGCCGAGGCCTATTGCATCGACGAGCGGGCCAGTCACTCTTCCAAGGGGCGGACGCCTTCTCGAGAGCCCATGTTCATGGCTCCAGGGACCTTGTACATGTACTACTCCCGCGCTGGGGATTCGCTCAACCTCAGCTGCCGGGGGGAGGGCAACGCTGTGCTGGTGAAGGCGGCTCGCCCTTATGTGGATGCCCTCTCGCCGGCCGAAAATCTGGAGGTGATGCAGAGCCTCAACCCCGGTCCGGGAGGGCGCACGCGAGACCCCAGCCGACTGTGTTCCGGTCAAACGCTGCTCTGTCGATCGTTGGCCCTCACCGTGAAGGACTGGAACGGCAAGGTGTTCGATCCCGATCGGTTCCGCCTCGAGGACGTGGGTTGCTCTCCGCAGACGATCATTCAGGCTCCTAGACTCGGGATCCCCCAGGGGCGGGACGAGCACCTGTTGTATCGATTCGTCGACCGCGATTTCGCCCACCTGAGTACGTCAAACCCCCTGACGCGCAGAGCCTGGCGAGAGGGCCGTGACTATCGATTGGTTCGTCGACGACGGTCTCCGTCAACGGAACTGGAGTTGGTCACCCTGGCCCGCAGCCTGGCTGGACGCTCCCTCGGCTGGTTGGCCGGCGAGCTGGGCTGGGACGTGCCTGCCGACCTGCGTCGCAAGAAGGGTTGGGTCGGACGGCTGCTGGAAGAGGCTCTGGGATGCACCGCCGGTTCCCTCGCTGAGCCGGACTTCCCCCATCTTGGTATCGAGCTAAAGACCATACCCGTTGATGGTCGGGGGGTGCCCCGAGAGACGACCCATGTGTGCACAGCTCCTCTGGACGGCACCCTGGAGTCGCACTGGGAGCACTCGTGGGTACGCCGAAAGCTGTCGTGTGTGCTGTGGGTTCCTGTGGTCGGGGACAGCTCCGTACCGGTGGCAGAACGCCGCATTGGTGCCGCAGTACTCTGGCGTCCTGATGAAGAGGAGACCGCTCGCCTTCGTCAGGACTGGGAGGAGATCACCGAGCTCATCGCGCAAGGTGAGCATGGCATGCTGGACGGTCGCGTCGGTGATGCCCTGCACCTCCGCCCCAAGGCTGCCTCGGGCCGGTCCATGACCTGGGCTCTGGACTCGGAGGGCCAGTGGGTGCCGGCAAACCCTCGAGGGTTCTACCTGCGGACCACGTTCACCCGTCGTCTCTTGTCTCGGAACCTGCTGCTGGAAGCATGAGGGGGCTGCGGCTCGTCGAGCCGGTCACGTACTCCTGCCACATGAGGTCGTAGAGACCTTCCAGATCGCGGGCGAAGCCTCGGGTGTCAAACAGGGGATGGGTGGTCCGATGGGCCTGCACCCGGTCGCGGATGGCCTTCAACTGGTCCGGGTGGGTCGCCAGCCGCACAGCGAGTTCTTCGAACTGATCCAGGCTCGAGCACGCCAGCTCCGGGACTCCGTGCGCAGTGAGGATGCTTGCGCTCACTCGGGAGGCGAAGTGTTCGCCTCGAGCGGTGACCACGGGAAGCCCGGCCCACAGAGCGTCGCTTGTCGTGGTGTGGCCCGTATAGATTCGCGTGTCCAGTGCCAAGTCTGCGAGGCCCAGTCGTTGCAGATGCTCGTCCTTGGGGACTCTGCCTGACCAGCGGATCCGGTCGGGGGCAACGCCCCGACTCTGGGCCTCTCGCTGCAGATTGTGGCCGATGATCTCTTCGCGGCAGTACACCCACAGCAGGCTGTCGGGGACTCGCTCGAGAATGCGCATCCACACATCGAACATGACCGGCTCAATCTTGAACACCTGGCAGAAGCAGGCGAACACGAAGGCGTCCTCGGGGAGTCCGAAGTCCGCGCGGCCGACCGGCTTGTCAGCGATGGGCTCCTCCTGGTCGTTGACCTGGTAGCAGTGGGGCATGAGGGCGAGTCGCTCACTGAAGTAGTCCGCATGTTCCACGGGACTCACCGTGGGGTCGCCCACCACATAGTCGAAGAAGTCTGCGCCCGAGGTGCCTGGGTAGCCCAGCCAAGTGACTTGGATCGGCGCTTCTCGCTTGGCGAAGATCTGCAGTCGAGCTCCCGCGGTGTAGCCCATCAGGTCGACCAGGACGTGCACTCCTAGAGCCCGGATCCTCTCCAGGATCTCATCGGCATCCAAGCCGCAGACGTCCTCCCAGTGGTCACAGCTGTTCTTGACCCGCTCCCGATACCAACTTCCGTCGTCCTCGCCATACGAGACGATGATGGTCTCGAAGCGCTCTCTGTCGTGATGTCCGAACAGTCCCGAGCACAGGTGCGCCACGGGATGGTTACGAAAGTCGTTGGAGCAGTAGGCGATCTTGAGCCGTTGGGGTCGGTCCGCAGCACCCGTCCAGGGGATGGGTGCGGGTACCTCTGGGAAGAGGTGCTTGCTCCAGGCAACCGCGCAGTCGTAGTTGCGCTTGGGATCCATGCAGCGGCTGATCTCGAGGATGGGCGGGATCGCGTTTCCTTCTCCGCGAATTCCGGCCAGTGTGATCTGATCAGTCAAGCGTCCCAGCTCGTCCAGCTGTTCCCAGTCGCACCGATGGCAGTTGAGGCTCAGCAGGTGCGCTGCCACGGGATGGCTTCGGTCGGCCTCGAACACTTGGGTGAAGCAGGGCAGAGCCAGATCCCACTTGCGCCCGTCCGCATAGACCTGGCCCAGGTTGTAGAGGGTCGCGATGGTGTCGGGGTTGATCTCGAGCGACCTTCGGTAGGACTGCGCGGCTTGTTCTAGTTGGCCTCGGGCTTGCCAGACGGCGCCCAGGTTGTGGTGGGCGACGCTGTCCTCGGGGTCAATGCTGAGGGCCAGCTCGAGGTGTTGGATGGCTGCGTCGTTGAGACCAAGCTGGCGTTCGATCGCGCCGAGGTTGGTCAGCAAGTACGAGGACTGGGGCTGGTCGATGAGCATCTGCTCATAGCAGTCTCTGGCCTGTTCCAGATCGCCCGACTCCCTGTGGGTAATGGCCAGGTTGTTCAAGGCCGCGGCGTTGCGGGGTTGGAGGCTGAGGACGGACTCGAGCGCCGCGGTGGAGCCTGGGAGGTCGCCCAGGACTCTGAGCAGGGTCCCCTTGAGCAAGAGGGCGTCGCAATGGGCTGGCTGCGCGAGCAGTGTTTGCTCAGTGGCTGCCAGCGCTTCGTCATTGCGCTCCAGCCCATGCAGGGCGACGGCTCGATTCTGCAGCGCAGACAGGAGGTTGGAGTCCAGCTCGATGGCCTTCTCATGCGACGCTAAGGCCGCATCGAGATTGCCGCTGGCTCGCAACGCGAGGCCCAGGTTGTCGTGAAACGGGGCCGCATAGGGGAGGTGCTCAATGGCTCTTCCGATCAACTGGATCGCCGTTGCATGGTCACCAGACTCGTCGTGGACCACTCCCAGCAGGTGCAGGGAGTCGGCGTGGTCTGGTGCGATCTCTAAGATCTGGAGGTATAGCTCGGCAGCTTGCCGTCGCTTGCCTGCAGTGTGCGCATCCACGGCTCGCTGGAACAGCGTATCGATTGAAGAGTTCGCCAGGTTCATGGCTTTGCGCTCCTGAGCCATCAGAGGGGGTCTTGGCTCTGGCTGGGACCATCGCCGACCCATTGACGGAGTACCACCGCATTGTGCCGGGATCTGCTGGATTGTGCCCGAGTTGGAGCCCTAGATCGCTGAGGGCTGCTAATCTCTCGGTTCGTCAGATGCAGGGGAGGACGCTGAAGTCCTCAAGTCTGGCGCGAGGGGAGTTTCGGTCATGCCTACATTTCGATTGCTTTGGTTGGTGCTTGGTTTGTCGTCCTTGGCCTTGATGGCTGTCGGTTGCGATGTTGACGACGACGACACCGGCGACGACGACACTTCGGGTGATGACGACACAGGCGACGACGACACCGGCGACGACGACACCGGCGACGACGA
>PBPL01000062.1 GCA_002724675.1 Deltaproteobacteria bacterium
ATGATGACGACGCGGGCGACGATGACGACGCGGGCGACGATGACGACGCGGGCGACGATGACGACGCGGGCGACGATGACGACTCGGGGGCCGGCGATGACGACACCAGCCCAGCCACCAGCAACGCGAACTACACCGAGCTGCTCTGCGCCTCGGGCGGTGCTGTCTCCAGCGCCGACATCAGTGGTTTCTTGTGCCTGTCGCCCGTAGAGGTCTCGACTCAACCCTCGGCTGCGGCCGATGACGGCTCCATCACCTGGGCTCCCGGACCGACCCGCCTGCTGGCCCAATAGTAGGGCCTTGCTCTAGCTGAGCCGGCCCACCGAGGGCGGCGCAGGCGTCCTCACTTCGAGCCAAGAGCAGCACGGGAGGCAGGCCGGAGGTTCTCGGCAGCCGCTGCAGCTCTACCCATCCAACAGGTGCAGCGGGAAGAGAGGCTGACAGCACAACAGAGGGCGCTCCCAGCAGCTCATCCCCCCCCCACAAGCCAGCCACCCGCGACGGGGGTGTCTCCTCGCACATGGGAGCAAGCCGGGCTGCCAGCAAGTGTCGACGTTCTTCGAGCGAGAACCCACCCTCGGGCGGGAGACTCGGGGCACTCCGGAGCCAGTCTTCACGATCCCGGCGCACTGCTCGCTCACCGCTCCAGCCATTGTCCGGATGAACCCGCCACTCCCCATCCAAGCTCTCGGACGCCGGCGTCATCACGAGGACCCCGCCAGTCCAGCCTTCCTGGCGCACCTGCGCCAGAGCTGCGCGATAGCGAAGCCACAGCGCGCCCCCCTGCGAGAACACGGGCCCATGCGTCCCCACCGCAGCAGCCCCACAGGCGGCGACCGCATCCCAGATGCCTTGACGACCGTCGTCCAAAGCGTCAGGAGCGCTCCCCCCACGAGACCAACCGCGCTGCTCGAACGAGTCCGCCAGACCCAGGCCACGGAACTGCAGCGGCGGCACATCGTGGCGTTCCTCGAACACGGTGAGACCCGCGTTCCAGGGGGCATCTGGGCCCCCATGGAAGTCAGCGGCCACCACAATGCCCACGACGGCCCCTGCCACAGCCACCCGGCGAGCGAGCTCCCGTCGGAGTTCCCCCCAGCCCAACGCGCTGAGCACGACCAGCGCGGGCGCCATGGGCAGGAGAAATCGGGAGTCGCGAAGGTTCATGGTGGATACGAGGAACACAAGCTGCCCCACCACCGTCCAGCCCACCAAGGCAAGCCCGGTCCGGCGGCCTCGCCACCAGGCAAGAGCGGGGATCATCAGCGCCAGGAACCAGGCCGGCGAGAACACCCTCGCCACGAGGGCCAGGGGGTACCAGAGGACCTTCGCCACGCTCAGGCTCGCCAGCTCGTGGGTCATGCTCACCCCGAGGGGCCTCAGAGGGCGGGGCAAGGCCTCCATCCAGGGAGCCAAAGGCCCCTGAGCGCTCGCCGAGCCAAACGTATGCGACCCGGCGTACAGAGAGGAGGGGCCAGACTCCACGTAGGTGGACACCGTCACAAGGAGCGTGGCTGTCAGCGCAAGCCCGGCGACGACCCGGGCTCCAACATCCATCGAACTCCGGCCCACCGTGCGCTCGTAGCTCGACCAGAGCACTCCCACTGCCATCAACACCCCAACCGGTAGGGCCACCCACTTGATCAGGATCGCAGCGAACAACGCCAGACCCGCAGCCACGCCAGCCACCAGGGGCCGACGGTCACAGCCCAGCGCGAGGATCGCCACACCGCTCCAGACCATCGCTGTCATGGGTAGGTCGTAGTAGTAGCGAGCCGCTGAGGCATGAGCCGCGGGAATCAGCACGCAAGCCGAGGCGGTCACAAGGCTCACGTCCAGCCGACCACTGAGCGCCCAGCTGGTCGCGCCCGTAGCCACGGCCAGCAAGAGCAGCCACAGGAAGCCAGACCAAGCCACAGCCTCCGCTGTGTGGCCCAGGAGCGGGCTGAGCATGCCGGTGACGAGGTGCAACAAGGGGGGATGGAGTTCCTGATCCGAGGTGACGAAGAAGTCCCAGAGGGAGGGCCAGTCACACGCGTGGAAGAGGTTGAGCAGCTCCAGTCGCAAGGCGTGCTCCCGAAAGTGCGCGCCGCCGTCTCCGTAGGCCTGGATGGGATCGGCCGCGAGTCGCAGGCCACAGATGCCCAGCACGACCACCACCAGTACGCTGGACAGCACAAGCGGTCTGAGTCGGGTCGGCACCATCGCTCCCTCGCAGCTGCCGTCATTCCAACGACACGAGCAGCTCGCGTTCAATCCTACTGGGTCGCTGCGCACAGAGTTGGTGGCATGCCCCCAGGCTTTCGCCCCAGAGGCTGCGCTAGGCTCTCGGGGTGTCTTCCTGCAGCACCATCCGAGCCTTGGCGTTCTCTGTGGTTCTCCTCCTCTGGCTCCTGCCCGGTTGTCGTCCTGAGGTCGAAGGGGACGAGGCCGGCGAATGCGGCGACCAGATGGACAACGACAGCAATGGGCTGACCGACTGCGACGATGCGGGATGCAGCGGAGCACCAGCCTGCGCCCCCAGCTCCACCGTCGACAGTGACGACGACGACTCGGGCGATGACGACTCAGGCGATGACGACTCGGGCGATGACGACTCGGGCGATGACGACTCGGGCGATGACGACTCGGCAGACTGTGCCCCCTGCGAAGGGACCCGCTACATCCAGACCGAGCAGGACCTGCTGGATGCCGCGAGCTGCTCGACCATCGAAGGCGACCTGCACGTGGTGGACGCGGCGAAGTCCATTCAGGATCTGGACCCGCTGCTCTGCCTCACCTCCATCGGCGGAGACTTCCGGATCAACGGGCCCCTCACACAGGTAGATGGTCTGTCCAGTCTCGCAACTGTCGGTGGCGACGTAGACATCGAGGACACCCAGCTCCTCCAACTAGATGGCTTGTCCAGTCTGACCTCCATCGGCGGCAACCTCTACCTGTGGAACAACCCCCTGCTCGTCCAAGCCGACGGACTGTCCAACCTCGCCACAGTGTCCTCCGACCTGCGCATCAGCGGCAATGGAGCCCTCACGCACATCGACGGACTCCAGGGCCTCACGGTGATCGGAGGAGACCTGTATCTGTACGACAACAGTGCTCTGGTCGACATCGATGGCCTGAGCAACCTCACATCCGCGACGGGCGGCGACATCTACATCTTCGACAACCCATTGCTCGCGCACGTGGACGGCCTGTCGCAGCTCACCTCCGTCGGAGCAAGCCTGCCCGCTGGCGAAGGCGATGTGCATATCTACAACAACAGTGCCCTGGCCAACATCGATGGCCTAGCGAGCCTGTCCTCCATAGGCGACGACCTGCACATCTACAACAACCCCGCACTCGCACACCTCGACGGGCTAGCCAGCCTGACCTCCGTCGGCGGCAACCTGGATGTCACCTCCAATGATCAACTGGCGCAGATTGACGGCCTGACCAACCTGGTCCTGGTCGCCGACTATCTCAACATCCGCAGCAACCCAGCGCTGGCCGACCTGGATGGCCTGTCCAGCCTAGCTTCCGTGGGGGGGGACCTGAATGTGTATGAAAACGCCTCGCTCGCGAGCCTGACTGGCTTGTCTGGTCTCACGACGGTGGCGGGCCTCGTGGCCATCTACGACAACCCGCTGCTCTGCCAGAGCCTGGTCGATGCCTTCATTGGCGCATGCACATCGTGCGGTGAGACCATGGACACCAGCGGCAACAACACGGGGTGTTGAGCCACAGCGCTTTCTCCTAGTCCAGTTTCCAAAGGGGTCGAGCCCGCTGAGATGGAGGGTAGGATTGACCCATGCGCTCGATGACGAGTGCTCGCCTGGACATCCAGAGTTGCCCGATGCCACTCGACACAAGAGCCCCCAGCCCATGATCGACCGTAGGGAGTTCCCATGAACCCCGTGATTTCACTGCTCGCGGTGTCGGTGCTGGCGCTCATGGGCTGTGAACCGACCGGAGGGGCAACCGTCCTGGTGCCCACGCTCGGCGAGATGGAGATCGTGGTGCCGCGCAGCGACCTACCCGTCGTCACCCAGGACGCCAACAACAACCTGTCCGTCATCGACCACGAGGGCGACCTGTTTCTGGCCTTCCGCACCGCCCCCACCCACTTCGCCTCCGACGAAGTGCAGATGCACGTGCTGCGCAGCGATGACGATGGCGAGAACTGGACCCATGAGCTGACCGTCGACCTGGACACGGATGTGCGGGAACCCCAGCTGGTGAGTCACGGGGGCGAGCTCCGCCTCTACTACGCCGAGCTGGGATCGAGCCCTTCGGCCTTCGAGCCCGCGGGCACGTGGACCCAGAGCCGCCTAGCGCCCGCCCAGTGGAGCGACGCCAGCGCCGTCTTCGAGCCGACCTTCATCCCCTGGCGGATCCGCTCGGTCGATGGGCTGCTCCAGGTCTTTGGCTACAGCGGCGGCGAGAACATCTACGATCTGGACGAGCGCGAGCCCATCCAGGTCCGGTGGCTTCAGAGTGAGGAGGGGCTGAGCTGGGAGCCCGTGATCCCAGGGCACGAAGTTGTCCTGGAGGGAGGCGGCTCCGAGACGGATGCGGCCTTCACCGAGGACGGAACGCTCGTGGCCATCGTCCGCAACGAAGCCGGCGATGAGGACGGCTTCGGCAGCAAGGTCTGCACGGCACCGCCGGAGTCCTTGGGGACCTGGACCTGTAGCTCGGACCCCCGCAAGTTCGACTCGCCCTTGGTTCTGCAGGAGGGGGGCCGCATCTGGATGGTGGCCCGACGCAACCTGACCGCGGACGGGCACTTCGATCTGGGCCACGATGACGCAGAGGCCCAGACGCTCTTCCTCCGGTATCAGCTGGACTACTGGCAACAACCCAAGCGCTGTTCTCTCTGGGAGATCGACCCGGAGTCTCGAACCGTTCGATGGGAGGCCGACCTGCCCGGACGCGGAGACACCTGCTTCCCCGACGAGCGTCCCCTGGGCCCAGGGCACTGGGAGATCTGGAACTACAGCTCGGCGCTAGAGGGAGAGGAGCCCTCCTGGCTGGACGGCCAGAACAACCCAACGTTCATCTATCGCATGGAGGTGCGGTTCGAGGAGCAGGCCTCGGACGCCCTTGGAACCTGAGCCGGCAGAAGACACGAGACGACCTGGTGACCGCCGAGCGGAACTGTCTCGGGGAGGCCGCGTGGCGGCCCAGTAGAGCCCAAGAGCCGAGACCCCGCGCCCGCAGGCACTGCTAGGGGCAAGCCCCCTCGTTGTCGCTGATCTCAACAAAGCCCGACACATCGATCTGCGCAGCGATCCCCTCGGCATAGCTCTGGCACAGCGACTGGTTGTTGGTGATGTCGAAGTCATGACCCACCGACACCAGCGACAGCAAGCCATCCAGCCCCACCAGCGCGTCGTTGTCAGCGATCACCAAGTCACTGGCCACCTCCACAAGGCTCCCAAATCCATCCAGGTGCAGCAGGCCGCTGTTGTCGTGCACATGGAGGTCCCCACCCACGTAGGTCAGAGACGACAGGCCGTCGATGTGGGTCAGCGCTGGATTGCGGGCCACATCCAGGTCGACGCCGACGGACACCACCTGCGACAGACCGTCGATGTCCGCCAGCACCGTGTTCCAGGCGACGTTCAGGTCCCCACCCACCTCGGTGATGGCCGCCAGACCATCCAGATGAAGCAGGCCATAGTTGTCGTAGATGCGGAGGTCTGCGTCGACGACGGTCACACTGGCTAGGCCACCCAAGCTCTCGAGCTGCGGGTTGTGATGGACCACGACATCGCCCGCGATGGCATCCAGTAGAGCGAGACCGTCCAGGTCGGCGAGGCGCGGGTTGTTGTAGACGTAAGCCCCGCCTCCCAGCGTCACCAGGCCAGCGAGCGCGCCCAGGCCGGTCAACGCCGAGTTGTCTCGCACTTCCAGGCTGCCACCCACCGAGGCCAAGCCCTCGAGGCCCTCGAGACCGACGAGCGTCGTGGTGTCGGCAATGAGCAAGTCACCACCCACCGAAGTCACCGACGACAGGCTCGCCAGGCTGTCCACTGGGGTGTCCACGATGTTCAGATCCCCCGAGACGCTCGTGCAGCCAGCGAGACTCAACAGGTCTGCAGGGGTGTCCGTGGCATCGATGGTGAAGTCACCCAGGCAAGGCCCTGGGGCCCCCGAGTCATCGTCGTCTCCTGAGTCATCGTCGTCGCCGGCCGAGTCGTCGTCGTCGCCGGCCGAGTCGTCGTCGTCGCCGGCCGAGTCGTCGTCATCGCTGGCCGAGTCGTCGTCGCCGGCCAAGTCATCGTCGTCTCCTGAGTCGTCATCTCCTGAGTCGTCGTCATCGCTAGCAGGTCCGCAGCCCGAAGCAGGGACCAAAGAGGCCAGCGCAAAGCTCACAGCGACCCCGACACACAGCATCCGGCAGACCCGAGGCAGTCCGAACACCGAGGGTCGCTCAACAACCATCATCGTTCCCACTCGTGACCACGGAGCCCCCCACCTTGCAACCAGCGAGCACCGCATCCACCTCACTGCTGCACAGCGCTGAGTTGTCTTGCACATGGAACCCGTCACCCACGTCACTCAGCGTCGACAAGCCCGACAGGCTCTCCAACACCTCGTTCCCCCAGACAAACAGAGTGAGGCCCACCGTGTGCAGACCGGACAGGCCGTCCACATCAGCGAGCAGCTCGTTCTGACGGATGTACAGGTTCTCCGTAACCTCTGTGAGGCCCGAGAGCCCATCCAAGTGGAACAAGCTGTCGTTGTAGCTGACCTCCATGTAGCCATCGATGAGCGTGATCCCTGACAGATCACCCAGGTCCTCGAGGACTAGGTTGTCCCGCACGTACAGGCCTTCCAGCGTGCCGGTCAGGGCTGAGAAACCCACCAGGCTGATCAGGGCCTTGTTGTTCTGAATGGAGAGGTAGCCCCCCACCGAGGTGAGCCCAGAGAACCCTTCGATGCTCTCCAGGTTGTCGTTGGTGACCACCTCCACATAGCCACCGACACTGGTCAGAGTTGCCAACCCATCAAGCCTGGGGATCGCGTCGTTGGAGAGAATGCTGAGGTTCCCGCCCACCGTAGCGAGGCTCGTGAGCCCACCCACATTGGTGAGGCTGTTCATGGAGTCCACAGCGAGGGAGCCCCCCACCGAGGTCAGCTGAGCAAAGCCATCGAGGCCCACCAGCTGGTCGTTGTCTCTCAGGTCCAGGTTCCCGCCCACCGAAGACAACGAACCCAGCGAGTCCACCTGAACGACCTCGTCGTTTTGACGGATCACCAAGCTCCCGCCAACAGAGGCCAAGGGGCCCAGCCCGTCGAAGCTGGTCATGGCGCCGTTTTCCTCAATCGTCAGCGAGCCGCCGACCCAAGTCAGAGACTCTAAGCCCGACAGGTCCAACAGGCCCGTGGACACGATGCTGAGATCGCCGGTGACGCCCGTGCAGCCAGACAGGGCGGCCAGCTCGTCCTGACCATCGGACCCATCGACTGTGTACGCCCCGGAGCACACGTTGCAGTCACCGACCGTCGGGTCCGTGTCGTCGCAGTCCAGAGCATCTACCACCCCGTCACAGTCGGCGTCCGTGACCAGCACTGTGGAGCTGGCGTCCTCATCGTCACAGTCCACGCCCTCCCCATAGCCGTCGCCGTCCACGTCAATAAAGTCGTCCGGCCCTGGTGCCGAGTCATCGTCATCGGAAGGAGAGGAGTCGTCATCGTCCGGGGCGGCCGTGTCGTCGTCGTCGGCGCCAGAGGTGTCGTCATCATCGGCGCCAGAGGTGTCGTCGTCGCCCACGTCGTCGTCGTCATCCCCAGCAGAGTCATCATCGTCTGCGCACGAAGCATCAGGCCAACAGTCCTGATCCTCGCAGTCCACGAAGCCATCGGCGTCGTTGTCGCCCCCATCGCCGCAGATCTCGAGCCGGGCTCCCGGCTCGTCGGACACCACGCAGGCCCCACAGACCACCGCCAGCATCAGCGCCATCGAGACAACACGAAGCCGTGCAGTGGTCATGGCGCGCAGAGTCCAGCGCAGTCTGGGTCAGCGCAGTCCACGTCGCCATCCCCGTCGTTGTCCATCGAATCGCTGCAGTGCACCTCACCCAGGTCGAACGTGATGTTCCAGCTCGAGACCGTGCCGGTGCTCGTCCCCGCTGTGTTGTCTACCACCAGGGTCCAGAGACCATTCACTTCGTAGAGCACACACAGATCCAGCGAGTCTTGGGGGGCGAAGCTTCCCGAGAAGGGAGCCGAGCCATCCTCGATGGACTGCAAGACCGACGAGTCAAAGATCGTCTGGCTGTAGCCACTGCCCGTTCCCCCGTTGTGCTCCGACAGGACGACTCCTCCACAGTCTTGGAGCGTCAAGACGAGGTCTTCCACCGGCTCGTAGTCAATGGACACCTCCAACACCATCCCCTGGACCGAGTAGGGGTTGAAGACGTAGTCGAGGGAATTGACGTCACTATTGAGGTCGCCCGCCACGAGCGAGCACGCAACCGATCCGGAGGCGGGGATCGCACACGGCCCCCCATCCGGGCTCTGGTAGCTACCGGCACCACCCCCGCCTGTACATACGGGCAACACAGAACAAGAGGGATCATCGCAGTCCGCCAGCCCATTGGCGTCCTCGTCTCCGGTACCGGGGAGACAGTACTCGGGAACGCACACACCCACCCCTGCGCACTGGTTGGCAGCAGCAACGCAGCAGTCCAGATCTTGGCAGTCGATGCCGCCGCCCAGCGAACCACCATCGGAGTCATTGTCCTGACCATCGTCACAGATCGACTCAACGCCGGAGCAGGCCGGCTCGAACGCGCACTCGCTGTCGAAGCAGTCCAGAGCCTCGTCCGCATCGTCATCCACGCCGTTGGAGCAGTCTTCGGGACAGCCACTGTCGGTGGAACAGTCCGGGTCGTCGCAATCGATCAGCCCGTCTCCATCGGTATCGGAGCCGCTTCCGCAGATCTCGTCACACACACCGTCCACGGCGCAGTCGGGGTCGTCGCAGTCGACGAGTCCATCTCCGTCGTTGTCTCGGCCATCGTTGCACACCTCGGGACAGCCGCCGTCGCATTCGCTATCTTCGCAATC
>PBPL01000063.1 GCA_002724675.1 Deltaproteobacteria bacterium
GGCTCGAACACCGAGAACATCCTTCGGTCCACTGGGTGCAATCTGCTGGTGACTAGCAGTCGGTTCGTGCCACGCATCGATGTGCAGGCGGAGGCCTCTGTCGAGTGGACTCCTGAGGCTCGTCAGAAGATGGAGCGAGTCCCGTCTTTCGTGAAGGGCGTAGCAACCACCGCGATCTTGCGTTGGGCCGTTGAGCGAGGGCACTCAGTGATTACGCCCAGTGTCATCAACACGGCCATGGGCGACCTGCTGCCGGCGGGTGCAGCTCAGGCTATGGGCTACGTGGCAGAAGAGGTGGCCAAAGAGCGGGACAACCTGGAGGCAGGCAACACCTATATCTGCCCCGGCTGTGGCTACGCAGCACGTGACTATCAGCCTGTAGCCTGTCCAGTCTGCAAGCTGGAGGGAGCGAGCTTCGATCGTATTGACCGGGAGGTCTTGCAGCAGATCGGCAACCTAGATGGGGGCGATCTGGAAGACGAGGAGACCTTTGATGGTCTCGTCCTTCGATGGTCTCGCGAAGCCAAGAAGCAGGTTCGTCTTGTGCCTGCGGGCTATGAGCGGAGGCGATGCCGCGCGCGGATCGAGAAAACGGCTCGGGTTCGCGGACTGACCACCATCACGGGTGACTTTGCCCTCGAAGTGATCAAGCAGGACATTGCGGAGACGTCCTACCTGTCGGATCGAGGCGAGCGCCTTGATGTGGAGCTTCGGCCTGAAGACAAAGAAGAAGACACGACGCCGGTGGCACGTGAGGGCTCCGACCTCCTGTGGACAGCCGCAGCGTGGGCTCGGATTCTGCGGGTCCCTGAGGGCTTCATGCGAGATAGCACTCGGCAGAGGGTTGAAGAGGTCGCGCAGGGGCGAGAGACGAACGAGATCAATCTCGAGCTCTGTGAGGCCGGCATCGCTGAGGGACGGAAGCTGATGGCTGAGATGCTGGCCAATTACACGTCCAAGGACAGCAGCCCATCTGCCTGACGGCCGCAGACGCTGATCTTATTTACGTACGGAGCCTTCGGTCACCACAAGACCGTAGCGCTAGGGCCTAAGCCGACCTCACGATGCTCGCCTGCGTCTGAAACGCAAACTCAAACGGCAAGCTGTTGTCTGCCGTAGGTGTATTGCTTCTCGTAGGGCGCTAGACGAGCCTAGGAGGCTATTCCTGCGGCTCTTCGGAGCCCGCACCAGGCTCAGAGCCCTCAGAGCCCTCAGCGCCTTCCTCGGCTTCGGCAGTGGGCGCCACAAACTCCGGCTGGGTCATGAGCGTCTTACGGAGTGCCTGGGCAGCTTTGTCGTCCAGCTGCATCAGAGAGTGGACGTAGTGGGCCATGGCGTAGAGGTCGTCGTTGCCCTTGAGCTTGTCGTTGCTGGGGATCGTGTTGTACCAGCTGGGCATCGCCGTACCACTGATACCGGCTCCCAGGACCACGAACAACTCTTCGGGCGTGGCTGCGGCTCGCACCTTGGAGAAGGTGAAGTCAGGCGGCAGGATGAGTGCGTCGTGTTCCACCATCTTGGTGACCGTCTTGGGGCCATGGTGTCCATGGCCATGACCGTCGCCGTGGGCTTCGTCATGGGCCGGCTCCACCTTTTCCTTCACCTCCCAGGCGACCTTGTAGGACTTGGATCGCTTGGGCTCGGGGAAGTACAGGTCGTCACGGAAATCGACGATGGGCTGGTTACCTACCTCGAGCGACGCCTCATAGATCTCCATGCGGGTGGCGTAGGCGGGATGGCACTGATGGCACTGGGCAAAAGCGTGATAGATCGCTTTTCCACGAGCGATAGCCTCGGGCTTCTTGCCCGCCCAGGGGTCCGCTGGTGCTACGACGGTCTCGCCAATCTCGCCGAACTCAAGATCCAGCCAGCCCTCACCCTTGGGGGAGAAGGTCTTGATGTACTGCATGATGGCGTAGAGCTCCTTGTCGGGAACGTCCCACTCCAGCATGGCCGTTCCGTGGAGGCCATTCTTGACCAGGTCCCAGAGGTTCTGATCCGGCGGAAGGCCTTCTGCTACACCGGAGAACTTGTAGGTCGTGATGCGGAAATCACGGGGAGCCGGTCGGAGGCCCCAGGATGCGGGGCCTCGCCCATCGCCCTTGCTCCCGTGACATGCATAGCAGTAGTTGGTGTAGGCCTCCATGCCCTGGTTGAGGACGTCTGCAGGGACGGTCAGCGGGTTCTTTTGGGTAAGAGTCGCGCTCCCATCCGCACCGAGAGCGAGTTCGGCGCCACCCACGAACGTCATTGGCTCGCTGAAGTGGGGCAGGGGTTCATCCTGGCAGCCTCCAAGGAGGAAGGAGCAGGAGAGGGCAATCAGCACAAAGCGGTGACCGGACATGGACAACCTCGGGGTCACAGGACGTAGACCGTTACGAACATCACAATCCAGACGATGTCCACGAAATGCCAGAACATGGCCGTGAGTCGTACCGGACTGTGGTCGCGGGGGGTGTAGGTGCTCTGCAGCGAGCGAGGGACCAGCCACAGCAGAAAGCCGAGGCCGACCAGCACGTGCAGGGCGTGGAAGGAAGTAAGCAGGTAGAAGACCGAACCGTATCGTCCCGATGCCGTGACGAACCCTTCGGTCCAGAGGGAATGCCACACAATGCCCTGCAGGACCAGAAACACGGCGCCTAGGCTCAGGGCTGTCATTAGCCACGGGAACAGAGGCTTATTGGCCCGGACGGCGCGGAGCCCTCCCTGTAGAGCGATGCTACTCAAGAGAAGGACCACTGTGTTTGCCGCGGGGAGCATCAGTGGAAGGCGGGCGTAACCGTCGGGTGGCCAGACTGGCGAGTCAACGCGGAGTAGGCCATACGAGAAGAACAGCGCGGCAAACATCACCGTCCACGAGCCCAGGAAGATCACCATGCCTACCCAGGCGGTGTTCGCCTCTCGGACACCCGGATCAATCCGAACCAGTCGGCCGCCACCTTCGGGCGACACCATGACGCTCGCCATGGACAAGATCAGCCTCCCGCGACTTCCGCTGCCGGCTCGTCGCTGGCCGCCGCATCGCCATCCGCTGCGCCATCGGCAGAGTCACCGCCCGCAGGTGCGGCGCCGGAGTCCGCTCCACCCGTGCCAGCAGGCTGGCTCGGAAGCTCTTCCGTCTGGCTAATCCAGTCGCGGCCTAGGGTGCGACGGACCTCTGGGTTTGCGTACTCGTGGGGGCCTCGGAGCACCGTTGGGATCGTGGTGAAGTTGTGCACTGGGGGCGGTGAGGAGAGTTCCCATTCCAGGGTACCGACCTCCCACGGGTTGTTGCCGCAAGTCCTCTTGCTGAACACACCTTCCATGAAGTTCCAGACGAACAGCAACTGACTGATGCCGAGAGCAAAGGCCGCGTAGGTCGTCAGAAGGTTGAGCTCCGTCAAGTGCTCTAAGAAGGTGTACTCAAAGGGGTTCCAGAGGCGTCGGTTCTGCCCGGAGAAGCCCACCACCATCTGACCACCGAAGAGCAGTGTGATGAAGATGATGGATAGCCAGGCGTGGATCTTGCCGATAGCCTCGTTCATCTGGCAGCCGTAGAACTTCGGGAACCAGAAGTAGATGGCGCCCATCGTGGCGAGGAAGGCGGCCGCTGCCATCGTGTAGTGGAAGTGACCCACGACGAACATGGTGTCGTGCAGGTAGATGTCGGTGGAGATTGTTCCCAGGAAGATTCCTGTCAGTCCACCGAGGCCGAACACGAAGACCATCCCCAGGGTGAAAATCATGGGGGTCGTCAGCCGGATGGAGCCCTTCCACATGGTGTGGAGCCAGTTCAGGAAGAGCAGCTCAGCAGGCACGCTGATGATGAGCGTCAGGAGCATGAAGCTCTGACCCAGCAGCGGGTTCATGCCGGTGAGGAACATGTGGTGGCCATACACAATGGCGCTCAGTACCGTTACCGCACACATGGCCCAGACCTGGCCCTTGTACCAATAGGCAGGCTTTCGAGAGAAGTAGGAGAGGAGGTCGCCCGCAAAGCCCCAGGCCGGAAGGATCAGGATGTAGACCTCCGGGTGCCCAAAGATCCAGAAGAGGTGCTGGAAGAGGATGGGATCGCCAGGGCCATTGGCGCCGGCGATGAAGAACTCGGTGCCGAAGTGCCGGTCCATGATGAGCATGATCGCGGCTGCGGCCAGCACGGGGACAAACAGCACATTGAGGATGGCGGTCAGCCACTGTCCCCAGATTGTCAGCGGCATGCGCATGTAGGTCATGCCTGGAGCCCGCAGCCGCATCACGGTGGTGACGTAGTTCACGCCCCCCATGATGGTTGCCGACCCTGTAAAGAAGATGGCGAGAACCATGAAGGTCTGACCAAGACCTGGTGTACCTATTTGAGTGGACAGGGGCGGATAGGTGGTCCAGCCGGCTGCTGCCGTTCCCATGGGAACGAAGAACGAGGCCAGTACACACAGCAGTGCAATGACGAACGTCCAGAAGGACAGCATGTTGAGCGTTGGAAAGGCCATGTCGCGAGCACCGATGGCCAGCGGAATGCACAGGTTCCCGAACGAGCCAATCATCATGGGCGTGATCGCGAAGAAGATCATGATCAGGCCGTGGCTCGTGAAGATGCCGTTGTATGTGGACGGCCCGATGACCCCGTTGGAGTGGGGGAGGATCAGGTCGCCAATGACGGGAACCGCCTCACCCGGGAAGCCCCAGGCCCAGCGGATCAGCATGCCCAGCCCGCCTCCAATGGCCAAGAAGAGCAACCCGGCCCACAGGAACTGACGGGCGATGACCTTGTGGTCTGTCGAGAAGACGTACTTCTTGATGAAGGTGGTCGGCGGTGAATGGATCGGTTGGAGGTCCATGACTAGATGCTCTCCCAAGACCAGCCCCAGTGGCTGTCGAGGTCTTCTTTGTCGTATGCACGGGAGTTCAACTGCGAGGCGTGGCCTGCCCAGGCCTCATAGTCTTCCTTGCTCAGTACTGTCAGCGTGCCCCTCATCTTGTAGTGATGGGAACCGCAGTGCTGCGCACAGGCGATTTCGAACTCTTGCGGCGTTGTCAGCCCCTGCTCCTTGAACTTCTCGGATGAGGCCTGGATCCACATGTGATTGACCATCCCGGGGGTGGCGTCCTGCTTGGCCCGGAAGTTGGGCAGGTAGAAGCTGTGGATCACATCGGTGGATGCGACCTGGAAGTACACAGGGGTGTCCATCGGAATACGGATGTCGTTGAGGGTGACGATGTCGTCACAGGTCTCGTCGCCCTTGACGCAGAACTTTCCGTCCGGTCCGGGATAACGAGCGTCCCAAGCCCACTGATGGGCATTAATCTCAATCTTGATCCCCGAGTTGGCTTCCTCCCAGTCCCAGAAGGCCTCGTTGAGGTCTTTCACGGAGTGATAGAAGAGGTTGCCATCCACCACGAAGAAGATCGCCGCCGAGATGCCGAGAGCCATCACGACCGAGTGCTTCGAGTTGCCATGGTCATATTCGGCTTCATGGTTCTGGTTGTGGGCGAGGCAGGCCCAGACCATCCAGATGCACATGATGACGAACAGGATGATGCAGAAGACGGCCGTGATGTTGATCAGCCAATCGATCCGCTCACCGTAGAGGGAAACGTCCCGCGGGTAGCTCGGGAACCACCTTGACCCTCCATCCTTGTAGTTGTCGCCGCCCCGTTCAGGCAAGACGTCTGCCAGGGCAAGCGTTGAGACCAGGGAGCAGAACAGTCCCGTCGTCCACGCAGTCCACCGCTTCAAGTTCATTTCGAGAGTCTCCTGGGAGCCGGTCGCTACTGGTCTTCGAGACGGGCTTGATGGAGGACGACTGCGACGGTCGCGACCACCCCAAAGGGCAGCAGGATCATCGAGCCGAGAATGACGAAGAAGGCTATGCCTCCGCCCTCACCGCCGGCGCAGGACGGACAGGCAAAAGCAATGCTCGGCAGCAGGAACGCTCCGAGACACACAAGGGCGGAATACCACCCAATGGCCCGTGCTGGAACACAGGACCAGTTCAGGCCAACGGGGCCTTTGCGATTGGTTGAAACGAAATTCACGCGACATTCCGTAGCAACCGCCAACTGGCCTCGACGATCAAGACCAGCGCGTAGAACATGGGAATCATCATCGGAATAGCGACCGTGAGCTTCAGCTCGGTCGTCTCCGAAGACAGGTGCATGTAGAAGAGTCCCACTAGGGCTGCCTTCACCAGGGCCAGGAGCACTAGCGCTGAGATGAGGAGCCCCTTGGTGATGCCGGGGATGTAGACAACCCCGACCTCAAGCACAGTGAGGACGAAGAGCATGACGAAGATCTGCCAGTAGAGCTTGCGGTGGTCGTGTGCCATCTGCGCCTCCGATTACTCGGGGATGAGGTAGACGAAGGTGAAGACGAGAATCCAGACCAAGTCCACGAAGTGCCAGAAGAGGCCGCAGATCTCGATGTGGTTTGTGTTGCCGTCGTCGTACTTGCCCATGTACGTCCGAATGAAGATCACGATTAGGTAGCCGACCCCCGTGAGAACGTGCATGCCGTGGAAAGCAGTGATCATGTAGAAGGTGCTGCCGTACGCGGAATACTCGCTTCCGCCCAGGGTTCCGAAGAAGAGACCTTCGTCGGTCAGCCCCATGGCCAGCCACGCGCCCCAGTCGGCGTGGAAATTAGCCACCAAGCTCCCGAGCAACTCGAAGCCGAAGTACTCCTTGTACTGTCCGCAGAGGAACAAGAAGCCGCCGAAAATGGTCAGGCCCAGGTACTTCAGGGTCTCTTGCTTGTTCCGCTCGGTCGCAGCCTGGAAAGCGAGGACCATCGTGACGCTCGAGCAAATCAGCAGGAATGTCAGGCAGGCGGTGAAGTTGATGCCAAGCTCAGGCAGTCCCTCGGGGATCCAAGGCTTGGTTCCTCCACGGGCGATTGCATAACCCAGCAGAAAGCCCGCAAACGTCAGCGCATCGGAAAGCAGGAAAACCCACATTCCCAGCTTTCCGCCCGTGGCTTGACCATAGTGGGGGTCAACCGGGTAGTCCTCTTGGCGAGGCGCATGATGGTGATGGTGGTCGTGAGCCGCCGCGGCTTCAGCACTCATGGGCGTCTTGCTCCGTCTGATGCGTCAAGAGACGACCTTTGTCGCCTGCATCTGGCTTTGGTCAATAGCACGGCCTGGAAGAGCCGGTCAAGGTGGCCCGCGGGAGCCCAAAACGCGGACGGGGGCGAGGTTTCACCTTGCATCTCAGTTACCTGCAGGTGTAGCGTCCGCCGCCAGCCAGTGGAGAAGAAATGAGCGATACCCCAGTGCATAGCCAAGGACCCGGCTCCAAGTCGCGGGTGGCCTATATCGTCAGCAGACCTGCTTTTTGGCTTTGCTGGGTGATTCTTGCCTTTGGTGGCTCGATGACCCGAGCCATGGTGGATGCCTCGGAACCACCGCCAGAGTATCCGGTCTTGGGTGAGGTTCCCGAGTTTCAGCTGATCGATCAGTCGGGGGAGGCCTTCTCCAGCGAGTCGCTCCACGGCAAGGTCTGGGTTGCAAGCTTTCTCTTCACAAGGTGCCCCACGGTGTGCCCGACTCTCGCGGGCAATATCTTCGATGTGCAGCACCGGACCCGAAATATGGGCCAGTCGTTTCACATCGTTTCGTTCACGGTGGATCCCGAATACGACACCCCACCGGTTCTCGCAGAGTTTGCGAAGACGCATCGAGCCAGCCACCGTGTGTGGACGTTCCTCACGGGCTCGCCGTCAGAAATCCAGGACACGGTCGTCGGTGGCTTGAAGATCAGTATGGGCTCCGGTGATGGTAGCTATGAGGATCCTTCGGAGGTGTTCCATGGCACCCACTTGGTTCTCGTAGACACTGAGATGCAGATTCGGGGCTACTACGACTCTGAAGATGAAGAGGCCCGAACGGACATGCTGAGTGCTGCCGGCTTCCTCGCTAATGAGGCAGCCCACTTCCCCGCGCGGCCCAGCCCGTTCAATCGCAACCGATCCATGTGATTGAGACAGAGGCATTCTCTGCCCGCACCTGAGCCGGCGGAGCAAGAGAGCCTCTAGATTCTCGTTGCGCAGTCTGGCCAGGAGAACCGTGGTGAATGAAGGCCGCGATCCTTCGCAGCCAGCGCTCGCTCTCGGACCTCAACGAAGTTGAGGCGCTCAGGAAGAGCCGAGCGACCTACAAACGGTAGGCCTAGGAAAGCCAACTCGGATGCTCATCGGACCAGCACGAGTACTGGCGGCGCATGGACCCATGCGCTCGGGCTAGAGCGCGTTCGCTATCGCCTTCTTGATGGCATCCGTGGGGGCCAGGTCCTGGGCTGGTGCGAGCGGCACCTGACCAGCGAGCAGCACGTTCCAGGTGGAGTGTCGCACGAGGCGCTCCGCCGTGACGCCCAGCTCCGGCTCTCGATCGGCCGTGTCGATACCGCTACGTCCAGCCAAGAGCATCCAGGGCTTGGCGGCCTCGGCGTGGGCTAGGAGGGAGGCCAGAGCCTCTCCTTCGAGCAGGAGCGTGGTGACGTCCGCATCGTGTCGCTGCTTTGCGAGGCGGCTAGCCAACTGCAGGTGACCTTCCATCAGGCTCTTCTCTTCGAGCTTGGGGTCGTGCACGGCAACGACCTGGATGTTCTTCTTGAACGCCCGGGCCAGAGTGCAAGCGATGTCGAGGCTCAGGTAACTCGCCTTCGAGCCGTCCAGAGCCACAATGAGGTCTCCAAAGCCCTTGGGGTCTGGAGACTGAGTGTCGCGAACCACCAGGACGTTGGCGCGGGTGCGGCGAAGGACGCGCTCGCAGACGGAGCCCACCTGGCTCTCCTTGACCGCGCCCTGACCCAGGGCTCCGAGGATGACGAGGTCGTAGTCCGAATCGTTGATGTCATCGACGATGGCGATGAAGTTCTTGCCGTCGAAGTGCTTGCGCTCGAAGTCGAGCCCCGCCTCTTCAGACCACGTCGCCATCTCGTCCATGTAGCTGTCGGAGATCAGGTGCAGCCCACGAGTGATGAGGGAGTCGTGAATCTTCCTTTGTTTCTCCAACTCGGCCCCATCCTTGTACTCGTCAGGAAGGGTGAACTCCATCTGCTTGAAGCGCACGTCGTGCAGCTTGGCGGCATAGACGTGGCTGCCCACGAGCTTGGAGCGAAAGGCCTTGCCAATGGCGAGCGCTAGATCGATCGAAGCGTTGGACTGGTCAGAGTTGTCGACTGGGACGTGAATTGTGCGGAACATGCAGGCTCCTGCCTCATTTGGGGGGGCCGGAGGATGCCACGAAGCGGTGGGGTCGTCAACGGACGTGCTGGTGCTGCCAATGTGTTCTCTGTTACATCAGGGCGTGCGGGCCCCGCTGGAGATCCTAGCGGTGCCGGGAAGGTGAACGACCATCGAGCCTCGAGACCTGGTCAACGATTTCCTCGGCCCGGCTTCGTCTGGCGAGGACAATGCTCTAGCCGGAGGCGCGCGCGCGAGCGAGGGCCAAGTTCCATCCCGGCCGCTCCCCTACATCGTTGCGTGGAACATCACCCGACGTTGCAACCTAGAGTGCGCTCATTGCTACATCTCGGCGGGCCCATTCCAGAGCACAAAGGATGACTTGAAGGCTGCTGAGTTCCGTCGGATTACGGACGAGATCCTCGAGCTAGTCCCGGCTCCCATGTTCATCCTGACCGGGGGGGAACCCCTCGCTCGTGATGACCTGGAAGAGCTGGCTGCTTACGCCGTGGGGCGGGGGGCCACCGTTGTGGTCGGAACCAACGGCACGGGCCTTTCGTCAGAGCGCATTGCTTCGCTCAAGGCGGCTGGTGTCACGGGCGTGGCAGTCAGCATCGACTCTCTGGACGCTCAGTACCACAACCGCTTCCGGCACGGGGACCAGGCTCTGGAGGAGACGGTCGCTGCCATTGACCGTCTGGCGGACGCTGGTCTCGACTTCATCATTCAGACGACAGTCACTCGCTTCAATCGCGGCGAGCTGGACGAGCTCGTCCGCTGGTCTGCAGAGAAAGGCGCGGTGTCGTTCAATCTCTACTTCCTGGTGGAGACAGGCCGAGGCAAGGGAATGTCTGGTCTGTCGCCGGAAGAGAACGATTCGGTCCTAGCCGACCTGGTCCGTCTTCAGAAGGAATATCGCGGCCGAATGATGGTCCGCAGCAAGTGTCAGCCTCAGCTGATGCGTCACGTGTACGAGCAGGATCCCGACTCTCCGTTGGTTCACTATTCGACACGATGCCCCTGTGGCTTGCAGTACTGCCGGATTACACCCGAAGGCAAGCTCACTCCCTGCCCCTACATCCCCGAGTCGGCCGGCGACTTGCGCAGTGAGTCTTTCCGGGATGTCTGGTAGCGGTCACCGCTGTTCTTGAAGATGCGCAGCGGGGAGCTGGGTGGTCACTGCGGGCGCTGTGAATATCGGCAGGTCTGTGGGGGCTGTCGAGCTCGGGCCTTTGCGGAGGACGGCGACGTCATGTCTGCCGACCATTCCTGCGGCTACGAACCGCCCGGCAACCGCCCGCTGGTTGCGGCGGGCGCAGCTGGGGCGTTGACCTATGGCACCGAACGACCGCGGGAGCGGACTTGGACGCCCGAGGCCGAGGCCCGCATGGCCCGGATCCCATCTTTTGTGCGAGGGGTCGTGGTCAAGCGAGTGGAAGACTATGCGGACCGGGAGGGCATTCAAGAGATCACCGTCGAACTCCTCGATGGGATCCGCAAAGAGATGCCCGTGGACTTCTCCAAGAAGCTTCCGTTCTTCTTGAAAGGCAAGGACTAGCCGGGCCCCTGGTCTGCTCTGCGCCGACCGAGCTCAGTCCTGAGCGGCTCCGGTGTCAATCCAACCCTGGATCCCCGCGAGGGTGTCAGCGTCCAAGTAGGGGCCGCCCAGAGGCATCTGCCCGCCAGTGCCACCAACGGAGAGGTGGGTGCCGGAGATCTTGTGCCAGAGGTAGCTGTAGGCGGAGTCGTAGGGCTCGATGCGGTCCATGCTGGGAGCTTCAGTGGATTGGACATTGACGATTGTGCTGTAGGCCGTGCTCGAGTCGCCAAGCCCCGCCATGCCCGACGAGTGGGAGCTGCCTTGATGGCAACCGCAGTTGGGGACGATCACCTGGGCATGGACGTAAGCCCAGTTGAACTCATCGTCGACGCCGTCACAGTCGTTGTCGACACCATCACTGGAGTTGCCCTCTGCAGGCGACTCTACGATGCCGGGGTTGATGCTGGTGTCATCATCGTCGCAGTCGGCGCAGGTGTGGTAGCCGTCTGAGTCCGAGTCCACATTGGGGTTGATGCTGGCGTCGCTGTCGTCGCAGTCTCCGTCGCAGACGTCGTAGGAGTCCCCGTCCCCGTCGATCTGCTCGTCGGTTCCAATGTCGCAGTCGTTGTCTTGAGCATCGCAGACCTCGATGTTTCCGGGGAACCGGTTGGGGTCGGCGTCATCGCAGTCATCATCGCTCAGCACGTAGTGGGTGTCGGGAGAACCATCGCAGGTGCTCTCTGAGATGTTGCCGTCGCCGGCACCGTCCCCATCGTTGTCCTCGTACCAAGTGGTGAAGGACAGCCCGTTGTCGTCGTCTCCGTCGCAGTCGTCGTCCTCGGAGTTACAGACTTCAGTAGCGCTGGGGTACTGGGTGTTGTCGTTGTCGTCACAGTCTCCACCGTCGGTGACATAGTCACTGCTCGGAGCGCCCGAGCAGGTGTTCTGAACGGTCGAGTCCGCGCCGTAGCCATCGCCATCGGTGTCTTGATACCAGTCGGTATACGTCAGGTCGTCGTCGGGGGAGCCGTTGCAGTCGTTGTCTAGACCGTCACACAGCTCGGGAGCCCCGGCATACACCGTGGTGTTTGTGTCATCACAGTCGTCATCGGTGTTGCCTTCGGAGCCGTCAGCGCCGCAGGTCGTGACCCCGTCGCCGTCTTGGTCATAGCCCTCGTCGACCACGGTGTCACAGTTGTTGTCGACGGCATCGCAGTACTCGGACGCGCCGGGATTGTGGCTGGGGTTGGAGTCGTCGCAGTCATCTCCATGCGGGCACTGGACGGCGTCAAAGTAGGTGTCGCCGTCGGCGTCGAACCCTTCGTCGATGCCAGCTTGGCAGTTGTCGTCTTCTTCGTTGCACAGCTCGGCGGCGCCCGGATGTTGCGTCGCGTCGTCGTCGTCGCAGTCATCGCCATGGGAGCACTGCACCGAGTCGAAGTAGCCGTCGCCGTCGCCGTCGTAGCCTTCGTCTGTGACGGTGTCGCAGTCGTTGTCCTCTTGGTCACAGATTTCGGTGGCCCCGGGGAAGAACGCGGGGTCTGTGTCGTTGCAGTCCGTGCCGTAGCTGCACTCCACGTCGTTGTAGTAGCTGTCGCCGTCTGAGTCGAAGTTCTCGTCTACCAGGGTGTCGCAGTCGTCATCTTCGCTGTTGCAGGTCTCGGACGCGCCTGGGTACTGGTTAGCGTCTCCGTCATCGCAGTCATCGCCGAACGAGCACAGAGCCGCGCTGAAGTAGTTGTCGCTGTCCCCGTCGAAGCCCTCGTCCACGTTGGTGTCGCAGTTGTTGTCCTGCTGGTCGCAGACCTCGCTGGCGCCGGGGTTGATCCCCGCGTTGGTGTCCACGCAGTCATCGCCAACAGTCGCGTAGTTCGAGCCCGGCGCCCCGTCGCAGGTGTTCGTGACGTCTGAGTTGTCTCCGTAGCCATCTCCATCGGCATCCAGGTACCAGTCCGTGTACACGATGTTGTCGTCCACGACGGTGTCGCAGTCGTTGTCCTCCCCGTCGCAGAGCTCGGGGGCATCGGGGTAGGTGTCTGGATTCTCGTCGTCGCAGTCGTTGTCTGCTGTCGTCGCTGCGTCTCCGTCGGGACCGCACGTGGTGACTCCATCGCCGTCGTCTTCGAAGTTCTCGTCCACTCCGTCGTCGCAGTCGTTGTCGATCAGATCGCAGAGCTCCGCGGCGCCGGGGAAGGTGGCTGCATTGTTGTCATCGCAGTCGTCACCGTGTGTGCACTCCGCCGAACTCAAGTAGCCATCGATGTCGGTGTCGAAGCCCTCATCGACTCCGGCTTGACAGTTGTCGTCAACTTGGTTGCAGAGCTCCGTAGCCCCGGGATTGACGTTGGGCTCACTGTCGTCGCAGTCGTCGCCCCCCACACTGCTACAGAACGCCGAGCTGAAGTAGGTGTCTCCGTCTGCGTCGAAGCCCTCGTCGTTCTCGCCGTCGCAGTCGTTGTCCAAGAGATCGCAGAGCTCTGGAGCGTCCGGGTAGAACGTGTCGTCTTGGTCGTCGCAGTCGTCTCCATGGTCACACTGAGCCTCGTCAAAGAATCCATCCTGGTCATTGTCGAAGCCCTCATCCACGCCATTGGCGCAGTTGTCGTCCTCTTGGTTGCAGACCTCCTGCGCGCTCGGGTTCTGGGAACTGTCGTCATCGTCACAGTCCGTGCCGAACGTACAGAGTGACTCGCTAAAGAAGGTGTCCCCGTCCAGGTCGAAGTCTTCGTCGATGTCGAGGTCGCAGTCGTTGTCCACGACATCGCAACTCTCGGGAGCGTCGGGGTAGGTGGTGGCTACCTCGTCGTCGCAGTCATTACCGAGCAGGGTGTAGCTAGCGTCTGGCTGCCCGGAGCAGACGGTCACCACTGTGGTGTTGTCGCCGTATCCATCGGCATCGTTGTCGAAGAACCAGTCCTCGAAAGCGAGGTTGTCGTCCTGCACGAGGTTGCAGTCGTTGTCTAGGCCGTCGCAGATCTCGGTGGCGCCTCCGTAGACCGCTGCATTGTCGTCGTTGCAGTCGTTGTCGGCATCGTATTCAGTGGTGCCCGTGAGGCCGTCGGGCCCGCATGTGGTTACGCCGTCCTGATCCAGATCGAAGTCTTCGTCCGTGCCGCCCTCGCAGTCGTCATCTTTGTTGTTGCAGATCTCGCTGCGGTCCGGGTTGACCTGGGGGTCATCGTCATCGCAGTCGGTCCCGTGGGAGCAGCGGTCTTCGTCTAGGTGGGTGTCCTGGTCGTCGTCGAAGCCCTCGTCCTCTCCGCCGTCACAGTCGTCATCTTCCTCGTTACAGACTTCCTCGGCGCCTGGGTGTTGGTCGGCATCGTTGTCGTCGCAGTCATCGCCGCCGATCGCGGTGCATAGAGCCTTGCTGAGGTAAGAGTCCCCGTCTGCGTCGAAGCCCTCGTCGACCCCGTCGTCACAGTCGTTGTCCAGGCCGTCACAGATCTCAGTGGCCCCCGGATGGAAGCTCGGCTCAGTGTCGTTGCAGTCGTCGCCAAACGTACACTCGAGCTCGCTGAAGTAGGTGTCGTTGTCGGCGTCGAAGCCCTCGTCGATGTGGGTGTCGCAGTTGTCGTCCTCCTGGTTACAGACTTCGAGGGCCCCCGGGTGTTGGGAGCTGTCGTTGTCGTCACAGTCGGTGCCGAACGTGCACAGGGCTAGGCTGAAGTGGTTGTCTTCGTCGACGTCGAAGTCTTCGTCGGTTTCTAGATCACAGTCGTTGTTGACCCCGTCGCAGCTCTCGGGAGCATCGGGGTAAGTGGTGGCTTCGTCGTCGTCGCAGTCACCCCCCTGCAGTTTGTACTCGGAGCTCGGCTGCCCCGAACACACTGTGACCACATCAGCAGTTCTGCCGTAGCCATCGCCGTCGCCGTCGGGGAACCAGTCCTCAAAGACGATGTTGTCATCGACTTCGTTGTTGCAGTCGTTGTCCAGATCGTCGCAGAGCTCTGTGGCTCCGCCGTAGATGGCCGGGTTGCTGTCGTTGCAGTCATCGTCGGCTGTGTTGTTGGTGCCGTCAGGGCCGCATGTGGTGACGCCGTCTTCATCTACATCGAAGTCTTCGTCGATTAGTGAGTCGCAGTCGTTGTCGATGATGTCGCACAGCTCGGTGATGTCCGGATTGCGCAGCGGGTTGTTGTCGGCACAGTCCTGACCGTGTGGGCAGTGCGCTGCGTCTAGGTAGTCGTCCTGGTCGATGTCGAACCCTTCATCCGTGCCTCCGTCGCAGTCGTTGTCCTGCTCGTCACAGAGCTCCGTGGCGTCAGGGAAGATGGAGCCATTCGTGTCATCACAGTCCTCCCCGTGGGAGCACAAGTCCTTGTCGTAGTAACCATCTGTGTCGCTGTCGAAGTCTTCGTCCGCGGGGCCGTCGCAGTCGTTGTCGATCAGGTCGCAGGTCTCGACTGCTGCGGGGTGGATGGTGTCGTCCCCGTCGTTGCAATCATCGCCGAATGAACACTCGATTGCGCTGAAGTAGGTGTCGTCGTCCGCGTCGTAGCCCTCGTCCGTGAACGTGTCACAGTTGTCGTCTTCGCCGTTGCACACCTCTGGGGCGCCGGGGAATTGCGATGCGTCTTCATCGTCACAGTCGCCCCCTTCGGCGAGGGCTAGACCGTCGCCGTTGGTTGCTTCGTTGTCTACGAAGTCGGAGCAGGCGATGTAGGTGTCGCCGTCTGTGTCGTCCTCGCCGCCGTCGGCACTGGTTTCTGGATCGCAGTCATTATCTAGGCCGTCGCAGATCTCCTCCTCGACGGGAGAACGCTCATCATCGGTGTCGTCGCAGTCCTGGCCGTGGGCACACAAGGCTTCGCTGAAGTAGCTGTCGCCGTCTGCGTCGAAGCCTTCGTCGATCTCCTCGTCGCAGTCATCGTCTTCTAGGTTGCAGAGCTCAGGGGCATCCCGGTACTGGGTCGGGTCATCGTCGTTGCAGTCCTGCCCGCTAGCGCAGGCTTGGTCGTCCAGGTAGCCGTCCTCATCGGCATCAAAGTCTTCGTCAATCTCGCCGTCGCAGTCATTGTCGTTGCCGTCACAGGTCTCGCTGTTGCCTGGGTAGTTGTTGCTGTTGCTGTCGTCACAGTCCCCAGGCGTATTGACCCAGTTCCCCGTGGCAGGGGCGCCATCACAGGAACTCTCCATCTCATCGACGTCACCGACGCCGTCCCCGTCGCTGTCTTGGTACCAGCTCACGAACACCAGGTCTTCGTCGGCAGTTGCATCGCAGTCGTTGTCCACGTCGTCACAGAGCTCTGGTGCGCCTCCGTAGATGGCGGGGTCGTCGTCGTTGCAGTCGTCATCCGAGGTGCCGGCGACGCCGTCAGGACCGCAGGTGGTCACGCCGTCTTCGTCCAGGTCCTCTAGGTTGAGGCCGGGGTCGCTGTCATCGCAGTCGTCGTCGGGCGATCCCGGCGTGCCGTCGGGACCGCAGGTGGTGGCTCCATCGCCATCCAGATCAGCGGGGCTCAGAGCTGGGTCGGTGTCATCACAGTCGGTCCCGCAGGGAGCGGGCGTGAAGCCGTCCCCATCGGAGTCCAACTCCTGGGCAGGGATCTCGTCGTCGCAGTCGTTGTCCAAGCCGTCGCAGAGCTCGGTGGCCCCCGGATAGCTCAGGTAGTCGTCGTCATCGCAGTCGCCATCGCAGGCACTGAAGCCGTCGAGATCGAGGTCGGGCAGGTCATCGTCCGCTGTGCCGCTGCAGTCCTCGTCGAGCCCATCGCAGGACTCCTCGTTGCCGAGGAAGTTGGTGGCGTCCTGGTCGTCGCAGTCTCCCTGGCAGGGAGTCTGCCCATCGCCGTCTACATCGATGGGGTATAGGTCCGCATCCGAGTCGTTGCAGTCCCCTTCACAGGGTGTCGAGCCGTCTCCGTCGAGATCGAGCTCGTCGGGGTCCTGACTGCCGTCACAGTCATCGTCGGTCCCGCCGCCACAGGCCTCGGCTGCTCCCGGGTGAATCTCGGGGTTGTCCTCGTCGCAGTCTTCACAGGCGTCGTAGCCGTCGCCATCGTTGTCGGGGGCCTCTTCGTCGGCCAGGAGGTCGCAGTCATTGTCTGCTTCGTCACAGATCTCGGTGTTGCCAGGGAAGTTGTTGCCGTCGTTGTCGTCGCAGTCCGTACACAGGTCGAAGCCGTCCTCGTCGGCGTCCGGCTGGTTGTCGTCGATGTCGAGGTTGCAGTCGTCATCAATGCCGTTGCAGATCTCGGGAGCCCCCGGGTTGATCTCAGGATCACTGTCGTCACAGTCTGAGCCATCCCCCTCCTCGTTCTCATAGCCGTCACCGTCGAGATCGACGACAGCCTCTGGCAGCGTGACCTGAGCCTGGGCTGGCGTTCCCGTTGTGACCCCCAGGGTTGGTAGCGCAACGACGCGCCAAGTTTGGCCTCCGCGTGTTCGGTCGGCGGGCACGACAGCGTCCACCAAGTCGTCTTGTTCGATATCGTCCTGGAACCAGATGAACTGGAGCCGAAAGTCCTCGTCGTCGGCAGATGGAGGCCTGTTGGCCATTGTCGCGGTGAGGTCATCCTCCAGCCCGGGCTCTTCGGGGAGGATGACGACCGAGAGCCCCTCGAGGTTCAGGTCAGAGCCACAGCCGACCAGGAGCAAGCCCAGCAGAGTCAAAGCAGCCACAGAGATTCTGCACGGAGTCATGACAGAGGCAATCCACCGTCTTCCCTCGCGGGGAAGGCACTTAGAAGATAGCAGGGAGAAAGGAGGGTCGCCCCGGGCGAATCAGGTACCGGGGACTCCAAGGGTCAACGGATTGCTATGGACCGGGCCACGGAGCCTTGGAGAAGCGCACCTCTGCTGGAGGTGGGGCTGGCCTCAGCCTTGGTCCGCCCCTTCCGGGGCGGGCTTGCCCGTCGCGTGCTCGCGGGCCAGCCGCGCATACACACCCCACGAATGCTCGATCCAAGCTCTTTGCTGGTCGGAGACTGGGCGCGTTGCTTTGCCGGGAGTGCCCAGAACCAGCGAGTCAGGAGGGATCTCGGTGCCTGCTAGCACGATGGAGCCGGCACCCACGAGAGACCCGCGGCCGATGATGGCGTTGTCCATCACAATGGCACCCATGCCGATGAGGCAGTCGTCCTCGATACGGCACCCGTGAATGATGGCGCGGTGGCCGATGGTGACGCGCTGGCCCACATGGGTCACCGAGATGCCCCCAGTGCAGTGAACGACGGCGCCGTCTTGCAGGTTGCTATCGGCACCCATCTCAATGCGGCCCTGGTCTCCACGCAACACCGCCGTCGGCCAGATAGAGACTCGCTCGTGCAGATGGACGTCCCCGATCACCTGGGCACTGGGGTGGATCCAGGCCGAGGGGTCAACGGACGGATGTAGGTCTAGGTAAGGCTCGATCACAACAATTGTCGAGGGGTGTCGGTTGACGCCTACTGCCCAACCCAGCGGCTCAGGACACCATGGAAGTGGGAGATCGCAGCTTCTTCGAGGTGTAGTTGCTGCGTTGCGAGTCGGCCCGTGGACACCCCGGCTTGGAACCGCTCGATGATCTTGAGGTCTTCCAGCAGGATGTAGCGTGATGCGAGCCATGTGCCATAGCCCCTCAGCCTCTCCAGGCCTCGCGCTCCGCGACGGCGATAGAAGCCGTAGTGCAGCTCGCAACTCTGCGCTTCCACTGGGAACACCTGCATTACGGTCAGGTGATAGGGCAACACGTTGATGAGGAAGTTCGGGAATAGCAGGTACTTGTGCAGCGCTGTCAGCTGCTTGTCCGTATATGGGCCCCCTCGGGTGCACATGCGGTCTAGCCTTCGGCGCCACCCATAGGCGGCGATGTCGAGGCGTTGGCGTGTGTGATCCCCGAGACTCTTCATGTCGGGGGCCTCGTCCACGGCCCAACTGACGGTGCGCCCGTGCACGACCGGCACGTGATAGAAGTCGGTGACGTTCTCCAGCATGGTCTTCCAATTGACTGGAAGCGGGATGACCTTTCGTTGAATCGGCTCCATCTCTTCGAGCCGATAGGCGGCAAGCTCGTTGTCGACTCCTGACAGAGCGTCGTGCAGTCCTGGCGCTTCTTCGTCTAGGTTGATCCACACAAAACCTGCCCAGGTGTCGACCCGAACGGGGAACAGGCTCATTCGGGACTGGTGCAGGTGCTCGAACCCATCGGCGCGCGGTACCGACTGGAGTCCTCCATCGAGACCGTAGGTCCAGCCGTGGTAAGGGCACTGAATCTCTCTGACCCGTCCGCAGCCATCGAGCAGCTTGCTCCCTCGGTGTCGGCAGGTGTTGTGAAACGCGCTGACGCCGCCGCGCTCATTTCGAACGACAAGGACTGATTCGCCGAACTGCTCGAACGTCCTGTAGGAGCCGGGTTGGGCAATATCATCGACCCGGCAGACAGCGAGCCACGCTCGCTGGAAAACCCGTTGTCTTTCCAACTCCAGGTAGTTGGAGTCCGTGTACCGGTGGCTGGGCACGCGCCGTACGTGCGCCGTCTTCCCGAACTGCAGGATGTTGGTGTCGGACGCTGTCATGACTCAGTTCTAGGTAACCAGTCCTCTCGGAGTCGTTGGCCCAGCATAGCTTCCTCGCTCCAACCGCGGTACGACGAATCGTCGAGCGCGTCGGGTGACTGGGATGAGGCCGTGCTACCACTGGCGGCATATCTCTTTCGCTTGGCTATGGGAACACTCGTTGACACTGTTTTGGGCGTCCGACTACGCTGCATCTAGATGCGCGTCCTCCTAGTCAATCCCGCGATGAATATGGAATCCCTGGGCAAGTTCCAGGGGCTGCTGGAGCCCATGCCGGTGATCGGCCTGGCTTACATCGCTGCTGTTCTTCAGCAGGATGGTCACCGGGTGAAGGCCATCGACCAGTTCACTTATGGGATGACGATCCCCCGTGTGATGGAGCAGGTGCGAGAGTTCCGGCCGGATGTGTTGGGCATCGGCATGTTGACCCCGTCGACCCCGGTAGCCCTCGCGATTGCCGACGCGACGCGACAGCTCCTGCCCGAGTGCCGGATTGTTGCGGGCAACGTGCATGCTGACATCTTCTACAAGGACATCCTGCGGAACTCAGCGGTTGATTTCGTGGTGCACGGAGAGGGTGAGTACACGATCAGTGAGCTCGTGGCGGCGCTCGAAGGAGGAACTGACGACTACAGTTCCATCTGTGGGCTGTCCTACCTCAACGATGACGGGACCGTGCACAAGACCCCTGCGCGGCCTGTGATCTCAGACCTCGACGCGCTGCCTTATCCGGCGTGGAACCTGTTCCCTTACACACGCTATGGCTTGCTGCCCTTTGCCGACGTGGCCCATCCGGTTCTCTCGATGACGGGCTCGAGAGGCTGCCCGTATCGGTGTGAGTTCTGCTCCTTGCTCTACACCGGGTCCAACTACCGTAAGCGTGATCCGATCAAGATCGTGGACGAATACGAGTATCTGCACGAGCGCTATGGGGTGAAACAGATCGGCTTCGTGGATCCGATCTTTCCACTGAACAAGAAGATCCTCTTTCAGTTTTGTGAAGAGCTCATGCGGCGCGGTCTTCAAAAGAAGCTCTGCTGGCTGAGTGAGACCCGAGTGGATCGCATCGACCGGGAGAGTCTTCGGGTCATGCGCGCTTCTGGCTGCCGACGTGTCCTGTTGGGGATTGAATCTGGCGTCGATCTGTTGCTGGAGAACGTCAACAAGACCTTCACGACGGAGACCACTCGTCGTGCGGTTCGCATGCTCCGCGAAGAGGGCATCGACTCGGTTGGCTTGTTCATGATCGGGCTTCCGGGCGAGACCCCAGAGATGACTCGGCAGACGATCGACTTTGCAAAGAGCCTCGATCTGGACTTCGCCAAGTTCGCGATTACGGTTCCATTTCCCGGCTCGCAGATGTTCGAAGATCTGCGTCGTGAGGGTCGCCTAGATCGGGACGACTGGGAAAACTGGACCACGTTCCAGCCCGACCCCGACAAGATGATCTTCGTGCCGCGCGAGGTCTCACCCGAGTACTTGATCCGCATGCAGAAGAAGGGGCTTCGGGAATTCTATCTCCGCCCTCAGATGATCTATCGGCACCTCGTAGAGATCCGGACAATCAATGCCCGACAGCTTCTACATGGCGTGAAGGGCATGTTCTTCTAGTGACTGAATCCACGTTGGTTCGATCTTGTCGTTGGCAGCTTGGATTTCTTGCGGCTAGAATCTCGATCGACACCTAGTAAGCCAGGAGGCAACCATGCAGTGGCGTCCCGCTCCGATTCCGAAGCCGACTCCCAAGCCTCGTCCCAAGGACTGAGGTAGAGAGAACACATTGAAGACGAGCCACCGGGCTGCCCGGTGGGTTGCCTTAGTGTGTAAGACGACGTGCGCCGCGCGGTGTTTGCCGTGGCGGCGTCGTTGCGTTCTGGGCATGGGCTCAGTGCAGAGCTAGCCCTTTCTCTAGGGTCGCTCCACCTCTTGCGGCCTGGGCCCGGGGATAGTCTGTGGCTCTCTCGCAGCCTCAAGCCAAAGTGTCGGTGCTGGCTCGCTGCATGGGCCGCCTTCCACAAGACCGGCCCAATGGTGCGGGTCGTGTCGCAGGCTGACCTCTCCCGCCTCGACGCGGTAGCTGGGTGTGGGTTCTCCGGCTTTCAGGGGTACCCGTAGATTGAGTCTCCAGTGAAATTGTGGGTCGTCCTGGTCCCCAGTCTCTTCCCATTGTTCTGAACAGGCTGGGGTGTTGGGCTCCTGGTAAGGCTGAGAAGACAGCTCCAGTTCCGGCGGTGCAATCTTTAGGCGACCGACTCCAGTGAAGCGAAGATCATCGCTCTTGCGTCGAAAACGATGCAGTTTCATGTGCTCGAAGTCCCAGGTTCCATCGGGGATCAGGTGTTCTTCTGCCCAGAGGAGAGCGGCATCGGCGACCGCCATGGAGAACTTACGCCGTCCAAACATGCGCTCGTCCGGCACGGCCACCCAGAGACGAGTGAAGTGTCCGTTTCGTGCGCTGCTCTGGAAGGGCAGGTCCTCGTCGATGGCCTCCAAGAAGACTCTGTTTCCCGAGAAGTTCCACGTGAGAGTGTCTTCGGACTCCTCGAATGTTCCGTTTCCCGCTCGGTTGAGATACCAGGTCAAGGGGCCCCTTTGCGCCCAGAGCGGCAGTGTGGCGACCGCATCCCGATCGGCCATGTCGGCGAGGATTTGCTGGGCTGCACCGTGGTAGTCGGGTCGAGTTGTGTGGTCCCTCAGTGAACTTGTAAACGGGAGGGCTGCGCTGGCCCAGAGTGTGGCAAGCACAATGCCAACCATCCGAGGCCCTGGTCGGGCAGGTGGCCCCCCCTTGGCACCGCCGACCAACTGAACCAGGCCTAGGGCGCCGAGCCCTAGCACGATGGGAAGAAGCCAGGTGACCCACCGGAACCCATAGAAGACGCGACCGTCCAGATGGTGCACTAGATTGCCGTGGAAGAAGACCGTTCCGCCGACGAATGCCGCGAGCATCCCCAACAAGAGATTGCCGAGGGTCCGATGCGTCCGAATTGCGGTGCTGAGGCCTAGTGTCGATAGGAGCAGCAGGGCCGCCCCTTGCAAGAGGTCGTCCGGTGATACCCCCGTGCCAATGGCTGTGAACTCGGCGAGGAAGCGAAGAAGCCCGGGATCGCGAGGGTATGTGTCGGCAAAAAGTCGGGTGTCCAGGGCCACGGGCGGGAAGTAGCCGAAGTGAAGGATGGACCACAGAAGTGGGATGGGGGCCAGGGCGAGCACTGCGAAGATGGCCTCTCGACCGTGGCGCAGCCACGATCGCTTGCGGATCCGAAGCACGACCATGGTGGCAAGGACGGCTGCCTGAGCGAAGGCGATGGGGGCCACCGAGTAGTGACAGAGCCCGCCAAAAGCCAGGATGGTGGTCCAGAGCAGCCACATGCGCCGGTCACCGGACTCCAGGGCGCGCAAGAGGGCCAGCAGGGAGCCAAGGGCAATCGCCGCAACCAGAGCGTAGGGGGTGGCATCGGCGCCGAAGTGGACCGCGGGAGCGACGACTGCGAGCCCGCCGGCCGCCACTAGACCCGTGGCGACCGAGAATCTGCGGAACAGCATCCAGCAGAGCACGATGCTCAGCAGCGAAGCTATGAGCGCTGGCACTCGGAGTATCCATTCACCGGAAGACAAGGCGCCCAAGGCGCCGAGCAGCCAGTGATAGATGGGCGGGTGGGTCACCTCCAGAGAGCTGGGTCGAATCAAGTGGTCGAGGAGGTTGGGCGCCTCTTCGATGTCTTCCACAATGGGGTTGCTCCCAGGGCCGTAGGTGTACTCGAGGAGCTCGATGGGCGAGCTTGTGAAGCCCGGGAGTCGAAGGCCAAGAGCGATGAGCAAGAGCACGAGGAGGGCGAGCCTCTCGCGGGTCCCTGCGCTGGGGGTGGGAGGGGATGGCTCTGGGCCTCGGACCCTGCTGGCTTCTCCTTCTTTGTGGGCTCTCGCAATGCCGGTCCATGCCGGGTCATCGAGATCTTCGCCGCGACTGACTGCAAGAAGGGCCCTTGCTCCGGTGATGGTCGCTATCCGGAGGGCCATGAGCCAACGGAGGAGCAGCCCAGTCCCATAGAGAAAGAGGGTGAGAGCCAGCGCTGTGATCCAGGCTTGTGGCATGGGCTCGCCGCGATGACGCAGGATGGCCATGTCCGGCGGCACGGCACGGAGAGTTAGCGAAGAGGTCCATTTGTCGTGAGGTAAGCCCGTCAGGTCATAGGGGCGGTGGAAGGTGAGGGGGGCTTGGCCTTGTTGGTCGATGCGCTGGTAGAGAAAGAGCCACTGACCTTCGTCTTCAGCGCTCTTGTCTCTGGGGTCCCAGTTCAACTGGAAGCGCCCCGTGCGAGGCTCGACCTCCGCCCGAACTCGAGGTTGATCGGCCCGACTGAGGTCTAGGGAGGTGGTCAGCCAGACCTCGTAGTCTGCATCGGGACTCCAGCCCAACACCGTTCCGCCGATGGTCTCGGCCTGCGCCGTACTACTGGAGCCGAGCACGAGGGTGGCAGTGGCTGCGAGGGCCAAGATACTCAGGCCGGAGCCGGTGGACCGTCGACCTGCCGGCGTGGCTCGCCTACGCCAGGACAGTCCCAGCATCACCAACCAGGCGAGGATGGCTACGATCCCCGATGGGACAAGACCTGGAGGGATGAACGAGTAGGTGAGCCGGTGTTGGCCGGGGTCCAGCAGAACCCCCAGGTGCACCTGGTTGAGGGGGAAGGTGGGGATCTTGGCACCGCTCTGGTCACGCAGCTGCCACCCATCGTGCCAGCGTTGCCGCAGCGCAACGGCGGTTGTGCCCGTGGACTGCACCTCGATCACGCCAGCTTCGGTGCAGCTTACGCTGGACCGCACAAGTCCTGTTCTCGCTGTGGCCTCGTCCACGCCGGCGACGGGGCTCTCGATCAGGCCCGGTCCTCCTGGCTGGAAGCGGCGCGTGAGCAGACGCTCCAGTCGCTCGTCCAAATCGCTCACGAGCTCAAGGGAGCCTGGCGAGTAGCATAGGGGGGCCTGATCAGGCACTGGGAAGCTCATGTGATCTTCCCAGACAGCAATGCCGATGCCTTGCAGTCCAAGGCTGCGTGTTCCCACTCCATCGCAGAAGCGGAAGCCGCAGGTCACATCGTCGTTGTATTCAGAAATTGGCCCAGTCTCTCCGATTGCACGCCCAAAGAGAGTGCCCAGAACATCTCGGCTGGGCTCCACGTCCTGCAGGGCCTCAGCAAGAGGTTTGAGCGCATCAATCTGACGACCTGGAGCCAGCTTTGAACGACCGGCTAGACCCCGGACCCCCAGGGCGACGCCCAGGTGCGGCGGCCACTCCCGGTGCAATAGGTCTTGCTGGATCGCGGGAGCATCTCGCTCAGCGACTACGACTTGATCGACCCAGGTGACGCCGTCGTTTCCCGAGTCATCATCGTCGCCGGAGCCTGCATCGGCCTTGTCCTCGTCCGATGGATCAGGCTGGGGGGCTGAACCGTTCTGTGCTTCAGCGAGCCTTTGTACCCACTCTTCGTCCTCTTCCAGGTCGTGCTGAAGTGTTGAGTCGTAGCCCCGAGAGAGATCGAGGATGTCTAAGTAGCCTTCGCTCAGGAGCTGCGTGTCCCCCTGGACGCTCTCTAGGGGGCTTGTGAGTGTTTCGGAGGGGATGGCGATGTGCCCGCGGATAGCGAAGACGCAGAGGTCAACTAGGCAGAGACCAAAGATGAGCATTCCTCGATGCGGCAGCCGCTTGGCCTTCAAGAGAACTGCCGAGAGCAGCGCTACCACAAGGACCGCCTGACCTGCTCCGAAGAGCTGCTGTTTCCAGGCGTAGGGGCTGGCGTATGCCGACGGCCCCATCCCGCTCCGCAGCAATACCAGAGCCACTAGACCACCGAGCAGCAGAGCCTCGCGGCCCTGCAGCCAGGAACTGCTTGTGGCGGGGGTCATTGCGATCAGCCGATCAACTCCCCGGGCTGCAAGTGCCGCTGCTGGGATGACCGCCAGGGCGGGATACACCAGGTTTACCGGGTGGCTGAGCGCTACCAGGGGAGCCAGGATGTACTGGATGCCAGGTGTGTGGGTGCCGGCGAACACCAGCACGACGACACAGAGGGCGAGTCTTCGGTCTCTTGAGTTTCCACGGGCATAGCTGGCGATCAGGCCGACGCCCAGCACAGTGCACAACGCCACGTCTCGGCTGTCGACGAACAGGGAGGGTGCCAACAAGCCTGGGAGCGCGGCCCATCCGAGGGCCTGGTCAATCGGTTGGCTGAACTTGTTGATGTCGCCGGTTCCTTCGGAGGCGCCGGCCACCTCTAGGAGCATCGGGATGAAGCCTGGAGCGCCGGCGAGTACGCCCAGGGCACATACCGAGACGGCGCCACGTAGGTCTCTGCCGCGAATGAGTACCCAGAGGCCGATAAGGCCGCAGCTCGCCGCTGCCAGCCTGAGGTGGCTGCCCAGGAGAAGGAGAGCGAGGGCGGCCCCCCCCAGAGCGATCCATCGTCTGCGACGGTCGGGACTCGCATCAGCAAGTCGCTCTAGGCTGGCTAGCACGACGGGAAGCCACAGGAAGGTGGGCCAGGAGTCCACTTGGCAATCCTGGAAGGCTGCTAGGCCCAGGGGGCCGACAACGACAGCGGCTCCCGCCATGGTGGAGGACAGAGGTCGGGCACCAAAGACCATGGCCATCCAGCGGACTGCGAAAACGGTTGCGATGGCGTGGCCGAAGCTGGCGATTCCCAATGCCGGAATCACTGGCATCAGGAGCGTCAGCCAGCATGCTGGGTACAAGGGACCCATGGCTGTCACGTCGCCGTAGAGTGAGGCGCCGCCCAGCTTGCCGGGAACAAACCAGATGGACTGGCCCGTCTCCACTGCAGTCCTCAGCCACGCCCAGCCTGGGACGATGTAGTAGAGCGCATCGTCGGGGATATCGACCCCATCTCCAAACAGGAATGGACCGCCCACGACGACAACTGCCGCTAGCGCTGCGACCACAGGGATACGGGAACGTTCGAGAGAGCCGGTGGGCACCGGGCTCTAGGATACCGAACCGGCTCGTTGAACACCCGTCTTCCATGTCGGACGAGGATGACGACGCCACGCTGCTAGAGTTCTGGTGTGGGAAGGTCTCAGTCCCGTTCTGCCGACTGCAGTCGATTTCAGGGATGGCGCCCGCGTGCCTGGTGCTGGGCATTTCCTTGTCTTTTCTGTTGTCTTGCCGTCGTTCTCATGGGTTGTTCCGGAGAGGATGCCTTGCCGGCTCAGGAGAAGGGGCCCGAGTTGGGGCCGCTGATCCCGGAGAATGCGCGTCCGTCTCCGGTGGTGGTTGAGGTTGCCGTGCCCTCGCACACCGGCCCCGCATCGTTGGTGGTCATGGGGTTTCATTCGGACCAGATGGAGGGGGGCTGGTCTCGGGAGCGGGAGGCGCCGAAACTGTATTGGTTTCAGGATGATGTGGCGGTCGTCCAACGTCAGGAGTTGATGGTGCCTCTAGCTCCCGACCTGGTGTACGTGGCGGCCCTCGATCTGGATCTCAATCGGGACATCAACCGGGGAGACATCGTCAGTGCGCCACTGGTTGTGTCGAGTCTGGAGACTTCATCCCTCACCTTGTTCCTCGATCGCCCCTTCAGCCCGGGGCCGGAGCCTGGCGGCATGGATCTGGCTGCTCGTCCGACAACTCGTGGCGGAGAGCAACGGAAGGTGGTGGTCGACACCGCCTTTGGTCTCCGCTTCTTTCCGCGCGGTCGAATCATGGTTGTTGGGTTGCCGGTTGGCTCCACCCTCGCTGCCCGTGAGATCGAGCGTACTGGAGGTCACGGAAGAATTGAGGGCAGCCTCGGGCCGCGTCCGGACGGCTCCTTTCCGGCGCGAGTTGCGCCCACGTTCTTGTGGGTCAGCATGCCCATGGAGCTCGACTGGCCGGTTGAATTGGATGTCTTGTTGCCCGATGGCCTAGACACCTACGTCGTTCTGGATCTGGACCACAACGGCTATCCCAGCACTGGGGACATGGCCAGTCTTTGCGCCTGTGGAATGAAGCGTCCTGCGAAGGAAGCAGCCCCTACTCATTTCCTACTGGAGTCTGTGGTGCCGTCCAACGAGCAGGTGTCGGACAAGCTCATGGCAGACGTGGACCCCGAGGATGACTGGGAAGAGGGGTCTGCTGGAGAGGAGGACCCTGCTGGAGAGGAGGACCCTGCTGGAGAGGAGGCCCCTGTTGGAGAGGGGGAGCCTTCTGGACCACTGCCCACCATGGACGGGGTGATGAACACCATTCAGCAGGATGAACGTCCCTCGCGTACCGACGCGGAAACGCAGGACGCATCCCGGGATCGCGGCTAGGCTCCAGGCCATGAGGGTTGCTCTTATTCAGGCTTCGGCGGTCGACGAGTCGCTTGCGCTCGCTGAGGTCGCCGGCGTGCTCAAGCAACGCGGGCATCGGCTTCGTCTGTTCCTAGAGCGTCACGAAGTACGCTTCCAGACGAAGGTGGAGGCCTTTCGACCCGATGTCGCTGTGGTCCAGGCGGCAATCATGTGCGAGCCCTGGCTTAAGTCGGTGCTGGCTCGGCTGCCGAAGACGCTGCCTACACTGCTTGTGGGCACTGCAGCGACCTTCGACGCGGATATTGTTAGTCGCACTGGGGCGTTTGGCGCGGTCCAGGGGGAGCTGGACGACGCCTTGCCAGCTGTCGTCGACGCCATGGAGGCTGGGGGAGACCTCTCAGAGATTCCGTCGGTGGTGCTCCTGCGCCCCGACGGTACGGTGCACGTGAGTCCGTGGAGCGAGCCTCCCGACGATCTGGATGGCCGCGCGCTCCCTGACCGGGCCATGTACTTCGACACGTATCCGTTCATGGGCCGCTTTCCCTGGAAGCGATTCACCACGGGCAGGGGCTGTGTCCATTCCTGTGGATTCTGTTATCTCCCGCAGTTACGAGCCGGTTACGGGGGCCTGAAGCCGGCAGTTCGCCGAAAATCGGTCTCCCGCGTGCTCGAAGAGGTCCGAGCAGTTCAGCGTCGTTGGCCACTCCGTAGTCTCCACTTTGCCGACGACCTCTTTGCTCCCAGTCGGCCGTGGCTGGAGGAATTTGCGGATCGGTTTCCTCGTGAGGTGGGCCTTCCCTTCTCGTGTAATACGTCTCCTGAGACAGTCACGGAGCGCAACGCAGAGCTGCTTGCACGAGCCGGAGCGCGGGTGGTCGGGATCGGGGTTGAGGTCGCATCGGATGAGCAGCGGGTGAACCTACTCGGCCGTCCCACGAGCAACGAGGCGATTCGTCGAGCAGCATCCAGGCTCAAGGCTCGTGGCGTGCGTCTTGCGACATTCAACATGCTGGCCAATCCGGGAGAGGGGCTGGAGGATGCGCTCGAGACAATGCGCTTTAACCAGGAACTGGGGGCCGACTTCCCCCGCGCGCAGCTGGCCTACCCCACACCGGGTAGCCATCTTGAGACGCTCTCTTCGCAGCGCGGCGTGGAGTTGCCCTCCCCGGATTCGTTTGAGCGCAAGGATGTCCGTGCTTGGTGCGCAGATGGCGATGGGAGCTCGTTTGAGTCGTTGGCTCGTGTCTTTCGCCTCGCCGTGCGTTGGCGACTTCCCACGTCGGTGGTTCGTCCACTGATCTCAACCGGCGCCTCGTCGGCCTTGGCACCGCTAGTCTTCTATGACGCGGCCCTCGAGCTGGGCTGGACCGGTGTCTCCATCGTGGATGCGCTCCGCTATGCACGTCACACTGGGCCGCCAGTCTCTCGGGCGACCTACCACGAGAGTATTCCCTGACCCCAGCGGTTTCCCCTGCGCCGGCCCCTATCCCAAACGACGAGGAGCTTTGCGGTGCGGTGCCGCGCTAGCGAGAGCCGAGCCCCGATGGGTCTCCGGGCCTCTCTTGTTCCAAGGCTGCTGCGCTCTCGGGGGACAATACCTTGAGTTCTAGGGGCGGCTGATCACAGGATTGGCCTACTGCGTTGATGTACAGGCTATCTCTCTCCATCCGAGTCTCGAGTTGAGCTGGTCCTCTCTTGAGCACCACTGGCTGACCTCGGTTGGCGCCGACTGGAACCCGTGTGGAGAGATACCAGTGGTGGGGTGCTTCTGGGTTGAGATAGCTCCGAAGGGCTCCCCAGTCCCACTCCACACAACTTGGACTGCGTGGTGCCTGTAGGCGCACCGTTGCGCCCAGGCCCGAGGTCATGGGTTTGATGTCGGCCCCTCTTCGGAACCTCAGTTCCTCCTCCAGGAGCGGATAGGTCCTGTGGTCGAGCACTGCGTTTTCGGCGGAGAGGTTGAGCGTTCCTCGAACGGGAAGTGCTGGGTCTTCCCCTTTTGGGATGCGATAGAGGATCAACTGGAGTTGATTTAACTGCCACTCCGCCTCTCGGACAAGGTGCTCGTCGGCCCAGGCAACCGCCGCCTGTGCCGCTTCGCGGGAAAATTTGTCTCGACCGAACATGGTCTCTTCCACGACGGCGACCCACAGTCGTTCCAGGTGACCATTGCGGGCGGTTGTCTCGAAGGGGAGGGATACGTGGATGGCCTCAAGCACAAAGCGCTTCTCCCCAATCGTCCATGTTGCTGCGCCATCGGGCGAGTGTGGTGCCGGTGGGACGGCATCCTCATCGAGGTAGTGGGCGAGGTTCCCTCGCTGAAACCAGGCGGGAAGTGTGGCGAAGCCGTCTCGGTCTAGGAGCTGTGCTTGAACCAGTTCTGCTGCGCCCTCGTAGTCCGGACGGGGCGGCTTGGTCACTTGGTGAAAGGTTGCCTGGCCGGCTCCCAGTAGCCAGACGATCGCCAGGGCACTGCGGAGCAACCACGGTGCTTTGCTGTGCAGAGTCCCCATGGCAACGAGCCCGAGAAGCAGGGGCTGGAACCAACTGACCCATCGAAATCCATAGAAGATTCGGCCACCGAGGTTCTCGCTGACTCCGAGGTAGAAGAGGCTGATGGAAAAAAGGAAGGCAACGAGCAGAGCGCACAAGACGGCAGCGGATTCATGAGAGGACTCTCTTGCTGCCAGTGCTCGGAGCCCCAGGAGTGCGAGTGCAACACCTGCCGCCACAGACCACGGTGAAGTTCCTGCCGCCACTCCAGCTGTGACCGATAGGAAGTCCCAGAGGAACGGCAGCAGTCCAGGTGCGATGGGGTAGGTGTCGGCGATGAGCCTCGTGTGTTGAGCCACTGTGGGGAAGGTGGAGAAGTGGGCCCAGGACCATAGGAGAGGCAGCGGAGCAAGAAGGAGCGCAGGCCCGGTAGCCCGCCAGGCGGCTGCAGCCCAGCGTCGGTCTTCTTTGTTGCGTCGAGCGAGGACGACGAGAAGACCCACTTCGGCGAGCCCTACTAGGGCGATGGCGTAGTGACAGAAGTAGCCCAGCACCAGCACGAAGAAGAACTGGAACCAAGAGCGGGTCCTGCCATCTTCCAGTGCGCGGAGCGCCAGGTGTACCGAGCCCACTGCGCACAGTGCGATCACCGCATAGGGCGTCGCATCCTGGCCGAAGTAGATGGCTGGTGCCGCGACCGCACACAGTGTCATCGACGCGACACCCTGCTGGGGGGATGTGCGACGGAACAGCCTCCAGATCAGCAAGGCGGTCGTCAACGAGGCGAGTAAGGCCGGCAGGCGTAGCAACCATTCCTGGGTCCCCGCGAGCCCGACGAGACCGAGAATGAGGTGATACAGAGGCGTGTGCACCAGGTCTAGGCAGTAGAGGTCCCCCACTTCTCGGAGCACATCGGGGAGGCCAGCCAGCCCGGCACCGAGTCCAGCTGTAGGGGTCGGTCGACCGATACCGGGCAGATACGACACTTCGAGTAAGTCCAACGACTGGGACGCCATGCCGCGGAGTCGGAGGGCTGCCGCGAGGACGAGGACGCTGACCACGGCTCCAAGCTCCCCTGGACGTGGCTTCGCTGGTGGGACTCTGTCGTACAGCGGGGCAGAACGAAGGCCCTCTGGTGCGGCGTAGTTCTTCAGAGTTAGACGGGCTGTAGCCCCGAGTCCGAAGACGATCAGACAGAGGAGCGCCAGTTTCGTGAGGACACTTGGGTCGAAGCTCCATCGCTCGTGTTGCCAAAGTCGGTGCGGATCGATGGATTGAAAGACAATGGGCTTGTCAGGTGCACCGATACGGGGGCGAAGGTCGTGGGGCAGAAACAGGTCCAGGGGGGGGCCACCCTCTGGATGAATACGTTGGTGCAAGAACAGCCAGTAGGACTGTTGACTGGTCCAGCTCAGTTGGAAGTGTCCGGCTTTGTCGACGACGGCGCGGGCCTTGGGCTGGTCGGGCGCGCTTATGTCCAGGCTTGTGGTGAGCCAGACTTCGTAGTGGGCCTCTTGGCTGATCGCATCGACTCGGCCCTGGATTTCAGAGGCATGGGTGGTTGGCGTCAGCCCCAGCAGGATGATGGCGGCTAGCGCGAGCCCACGCCGTACCGAGCCGGTCCAGCCGGGCTCATCAGTCCAGCCGAACGATGAGACCATCCTCCTCTTCGTCGACGGTGACTGTGCCGCCGGACTGGAGTGCGCCAAACAGCAACTCTTCGGCCAGCGGCGCCTTGATCTGTTCGTGGATGACCCGCGCCATGGGGCGGGCGCCGAATTTCTCGTCATAGCCCTCTCGACTCAGCCAATCTCTTGCGCCATCGGTGACTTCGAGGTGAACCCTCTTCTCCGTGAGCTGGCCATCGAGCTCATTTAGGAACTTGTCGACGACCATGCGGACCACTTCGGGCTGAAGCGGGTTGAAGTGGACCACACGGTCGAGGCGATTGCGGAACTCGGGGCTGAATGTTCGTTCGAGGGCACGGGTTGCCTTTCCGGTGTGAGCGGTGCCCTCGCCGAAGCCAACGTTCTTCCGCTCGAGCTCTCGGGCGCCCACATTGGTCGTCATGATGATTGCTACGTTTCGGAAGTCGGCCTTGCGTCCGTTGTTGTCGGTCAGCGTTGCGTGGTCCATGACCTGGAGCAGGATGTTGAACAGGTCTGGGTGGGCTTTCTCGATTTCGTCCAGGACAAGCACCGAGTGCGGGTGTTTGACGATGGCATCGGTCAGTAGCCCGCCCTGCTCGAAGCCCACGTAGCCCGGCGGAGCGCCAATGAGGCGGGACACAGCATGCTTCTCCATGTACTCGCTCATGTCGAAGCGCAGAAACTCGAGGTCGAGCACGGAGGCCAACTGTCTCGCTAGTTCAGTCTTGCCCACGCCGGTGGGGCCGGCGAAGAGAAAGGAACCAACGGGGTGGTCTGGTTGCCCGAGCCCCGACCGCCCGAGCTTGATCGCTGCGGTGACGGCGCCAATGGCCTCATCCTGGCCGAAGATGAGCAACTTCAGGTTCTGCTCGAGATTCTTCAGTTGCTCCTTGTCATCCTTGGACACGGTTCGAGGAGGAATGCGAGCCATGGCCGCGACGACGGTCTCGATGTCCGTTGGACGGATAGTCTTGCGTCGCTTCGCTTTGGGGAGCAGGGCAATCTGAGCCCCGGCCTCATCAATCACATCAATGGCCTTGTCCGGAAGGGCGTGGTCGTTGATATGTCTTGCACTCAGATCAACAGCCGCGCGAAGGGCAGCGTTGGTGTATTTGACACCGTGGTGAGCTTCATAAGCGCTCTTTAGGCCCTTGAGAATCTGAAAGCTCTGGTCCGGCGACGGCTCCAGAACATCAATCTTCTGGAAACGTCGCGCAAGCGCCCGATCTCGACCGAAGGCTGCCTTGTACTCATTGAATGTAGTCGAGCCCAGGCACCGAAGCTCACCTGAGGCGAGGGAGGGCTTCAGCATGTTGGACGCATCCATGGTCGTCCCGGTCGTCGCCCCAGCGCCGACAATGCTGTGGATCTCATCGATGAACAAGATGTTGTCCGGGTTGGCGATCAGCTCGTTGATTACAGCCTTGAGACGTTCCTCGAAATCGCCGCGATAGCGAGTGCCAGCCAACAGGGCGCTCATGTCCAATGCGTAGATGCGAGCGTTCTTCAGCTGCTCTGGTACTTGACCCTCGTGAATTCGTAGAGCGAGGCCTTCAGCCAGTGCCGTCTTGCCCACTCCCGAATCGCCGACGAAGACGGGATTGTTCTTGCGACGCCTGCAAAGTACTTGCGTCGTGCGCTTGAGTTCGGCCTCGCGACCAATGAGTGGATCAATCTTGCCGGCCGCCGCCTTTGCCACCAACTCCACGCAGTAAGTGCCGAGGGGATCGTCCAGCTCGGCCTCCGGCATCCCCCCTTCGCCAGCTCCGCGGGGGATCCTGTTTTGGTCCCGACTTCGTACCTTAGCGATGCCGTGTGCCACGTAGTTCACTAAGTCGAGCCTCGATACCCCCTGCTGTTCAAGCAGGTAGACCGCATAGGACTCGGGTTCTCGATACATGGCGATGAGGAGGTTTCCCGAATCGATGTGATCGCGACCTGCACTGCGCATGTGCATGGCGGCTCGTTGAAGGACTCGCTGGAAGCTCAGTGTTTGTTGAGGCTCCGTGTCCGCGCCCAGGGGGAGACTCTCGATGTCATCTTGCAGAAACGCCCTGAGCTCCGGCCTTAGTTCGTCGAGGGTCGCGCCGCAGGCCTCAAGGATTTCCTGTCCCTCTGGGTCATCCAGCATTGCCATGAGCAAGTGCTCCAGGAGCAGGAACTCGTGCCGGAGCTCCATCGCCAACTCGAGGGCCCTTCGGAGAGTCTCTTGCAACTCGCGCGTGAGCATCTACTCGGGCTCCATCGAGCACTGAAGTGGGTGCTCGCTTCGTCGGGCTGCGGAGAGCACCTGGGTCACCTTGGTTTCAGCTATAGAGTGAGGGTAGATACCGGCCACGCCGATCCCCGTGTTGTGGACCTGAAGCATGACTTGAGTCGCGCGCCCCCCTTCCATATGGAAGATCTGCTGAAGCACGGCCACTACAAATTCCATCGACGTGAAGTCGTCGTTGTGCAGCAACACCTTGAATCGAGAGGGTCGGCGGGTCTTCGAGCGCTTGCGCGTTAGAAGAGAGCCGTCTTCTCGGCGATCGTTGTTCCCGGACATCTACACTCGCTGCTGCGCCCCCGAGGGCCATGTCTAAGGTCAATTATAGAGCCCCTTACAGCCTTTGCCTATTGAACTCGTCCTCCGTCGGGCGCAGCTGACTGAACCTTGAGAAAGCAGACAAACGAGCCCCGTTTCACGTGCGCTCTCATCCCTTGACCTTCTAAGTGCCGGGGCACGAGTCGACGTCGAGTTGAGCTTTATCCAGCCTCGCTCGTGGGAGCGGTGCCGGGTTAGCCCGTGGCTTGAGCCACTCTCCGGGCTCTCTGCACCTCGCCCTCCAATAGCCTAGTTCCTTGCTGGCTAAGGGCCGGCACCGGCCTAGTTTGTCTGATAAATGGGCCTCGCTGGGGCTGGCGAACGGGGATGGGGCACAATTTTGCACGGTCAATAGAACCCTGGGGGGGTTGCTTTCTGAGACTCGTTCCGTGTACTTTCCAGTTTCGTGTCTCGGACAGTGTCTGTCTGGCAGTTCGGTCGGGCGTCAATGTCGAGGGGAGTCTAAGGAAACATGAAGCTCAATTCTTGGTTGTATCTCTGCCTAACTATGCTGCTCGCTGTGCCGCTGATTTCTGGTTGCCCAGAAACTGAAGCTGAC
>PBPL01000064.1 GCA_002724675.1 Deltaproteobacteria bacterium
CCAGCTCCAGGGTCACGCTGTCCGTCGCCGTGGCGTTGGCGGGGTCGCGGACCTGGACTTGGATGGCTTCCTCGATGTGGTCGTCGTGACCCGCAGTGGTCGCGTCTATGCCTGGCGGACCTTGGGGCCATCGTGGGGCGATGTGCAGTGGCCGACCTTTCATCACGACAATCGCGGGACAGGGAACTACAACACCCCGCTGCCCGTTGTCTTGCCGCCGATCTTGGAAGAATCCGGTTGTGGCTGTGAGCATCAGCGCGCCCAGCCCACCGCCTCGTGGGTGGTCGTCTTCGGTCTCGGCCTGGTCTTTCTCGGGCGTCGTCGGATGTCGAGGTGCGTCTAATGTCCCGGCCGTTCGTTGGCGTTCCCCGGTTGCTCTGGGCTCTCGTGGTCTCGATCTTGATGCTCTGGTCTAGTCCGGTGTGGGCTGAGTTCCCCTTGCCCCCCAGTTACCCCGACTGTGGCTTAGGTGGGGAGTGCCCCCCGGATTACTCGCCCAATGGGGACTGGGAGCTGGGCTCGGGCTTCCCCGATGGAGTCAATGTGGATGCCATCTCTCCTGACGAGCGCCCTCTGGGCTCGGGTTCGTGGGTGGATCGAGCGTGGGGGGTGACGACGGGTCGTACGGACGTGCTCATCGCTGTGATGGACTCGGGAATCGAGTGGGACACGTCCCAATTGCGGACCAAACACTTTCTCAATGCTGGTGAGCTGCCCTTTCCCCAGAATGCGGACGGGGATGAGTTGGGCACCCACGATCTCAACGGAGATGGGGTGTTCAACATGGAGGATTGGGACGAGGACCCGCGGCTCGCCCCGGACTTGGGGGGACTGCCTGAGGGGCACGCCGATGACTTGTTGGACCCCAGCGACTTGATTGCGGCCTTTTCAGACGGTGTGGATGACGACGGCAATGGATATGTCGACGACATCTCGGGGTGGGACTTCTTCTGGAATGACAACAACCCGTATGACGAGGTGCAAAGCGACGGCTACAGCCATGGGACCAAAGAGGCGCGTTGGTCAGCAGCTGACGGTGGGGATGGTGGGGACATCGGCTCGTGCCCCAACTGCATGGTCTTGCCCCTGCGGGTCTCCGATTCGTTTGTGGGAGACGTGAACAACTTTGCGCTGGCCACTCTCTATGCCACCGACATGGGTGCCCTGGTGGTCCAGGAGGCTCTCGGCACGATCAACAACACGCAGCTCGCCGAGGCAGCCATCGACTACGCGTGGAATCGCGGCGTCACCATCATTGGATCGGCTGCGGATGAGACGGCCTATCACCACAACTTTCCTGGCGCCAACCACCACGTGGTGCTGGTGCACTCCATTCGGCACGACAGCAGCGAGGTGGAGTGGGCCAATACCTTCTTCGCCTACTCCAACTGCACGAACTTTGGCCCTCGGCTCGACCTGTCTGTGGCTGCCGAGAACTGCTCCTCGGGGGCTACGGGTCGAGGGGCTGGCATTGCGGGGCTCATGTACTCCGCTGCCTTGGATGCTCTCGAGGCGGGCACCCTCGACGCTCCTCTTACGGGGAACGAGGCCTATCAGTTGATGACCCACGCGGTGGATGATGTCGCCTTTACCCCTATCGACGACGATCCTGACCGTTATCCCAGCAAGCCGGGATGGGATGCCTGGTACGGCCATGGTCGACTCAATGCGAGCGCTCTGGTGGAGGCTGTTGCTGCCGGCGCGATCCCGCCCGAAGCCGACTTGCTGACCCCTGGCTGGTTCGACACCTACAGCCTCGATGATACCGAGACACTGTCCATTTACGGGATTGCGGATGCGTCGCGGGCGGACAGCTTCACCTGGGAGTTGGCGGCTGCAGCCGGTCTGGACCCCGAAGATGATGGGTTTCAGGTTCTCGCCACAGGCTCGGGAACCGAACGAATGGAGGGCTTGCTGGCCACGGTGGACTTAGCCACGCTGCCCGGCGATCCCGAGGCTCGTATCGAGCCCTATACGTCTGCGGACACGAACGTGAGCAAGGCTCGAAAGGCCCATGTGCACATGGTCGTTCTACGGCTTCGTGTCGTGGACGATCTGGGCAGGGTCGGGGCCATGCGCAAGGCGTTCTACGTGCAGCGCGACCCGGACCTGTTGCCAGGCCTGCCCACACAGGTGGCCACTGGCATTGAGGCGAGCCCAACGTTGGTCGATGTGGATGGAGATGGCATCGATGATGTGGTGTTTCTCACTTCGGACGGAGACCTGCATGTGGTGGATGCCGCGCTCCAGTCCCTGCCTGGTTGGCCCCAGAGCTTCGGGCTTCTCGATGAGTTGGATGCCACGCACCCCGACAACCATCTAGCGCAACCGGCTTATGCGGGCGGAGAGGTGGACGCTACCCAGCGCCATGGCGCGATCGCGACGCCTGCGGTGGCCGACCTGGATGGCGATGGGGCCGTGGAGGTGGTTGCAGCTAGTCTGAACGGTGAGCTGTGGGTCTGGCATGCCGATGGAGAGACGGCAGATGGCTGGCCGTTTGTCTTGGACGAGTCCTTGGTGGTGGGACTCAACGAGCCGGATCACAACAACTACGACTATGGCTTCTTTGGCGCCCCGGCTCTGGGAGATCTGGACACCGATGGTGATCTGGAAATCGTCATTGGTGCCATGGACAGCCGTGTCTACGCGTTTCATCACGACGGCAGCTCCGTGAGTGGTTTCCCCGTGGAGCTGCGGGAGGACTATCAATCGGGGGGCGGGGTCGAGTCTCGCGGCGAGCGAGTGATCTCCAGTCCAGCTCTCGGCGACATCGATGGCGATGGGTTCCTAGAGATCGCCATTGGAAGCAATCAGAAGACAACCGGGACCTATGGGTTGGGTTACGTACTCAGTCACGATGGTCTGGTGGAGGAGGGCTGGCCCCACCACCTGTTCGGTGCCTACACCAATGCGCTCCCCTTTGTGGGGGAGGGCGTTCCAGGCTCTCCGACTCTCTGCGACGTGGATGGCGATGGCACGCTGGAGGTGGCGATGCACACCATCGCCGACTCGGGGAAGTTGCTGTCCTGGAATGGGGAGACCTATGCCCGTCTAGCTCGGGTGGCTAACGACTTTGGTGGGCTCTCCAACACGAGCGAAGACAGCGCCTCGCTGATCATGATTAGCAGCGGGGCTTGGGGCGACCTCGACCAGGATGGACTCTGGGACTATCTCATCGGCAGCATGGGCTTCGCCTACGCTGGAGGCTTGCTCAATGACGGCTACCGCAATGACCACGATCATCTGCTGGGGGGCTGGAGTGGGCAGGTGCAAGAAGGGGCTACGGGGCCAGGCCTGCCATTTCTAGAAGGCTTCCCCCAGATCATGGAGGACCTCCAGTTCTTCTTGAATCCAGCGATCTTGGATCTGGATGGTGATGGCCTGCCCGAAGCCATCAATGGGTCGGCGGGTCACATTCTCCATGCCTTTAACCACCAAGGGAGAGAGCCGCTGGGCTGGCCCAAGGACACAGGTCAGTGGGTGCTCGGAAGCCCGGCCATCGGCGATGCGGATGGTGACGGATATCTGGAGGTCTGGACGGCGACTCGCGATGGACACCTCTTCGCGTGGAAGACTCCAGCCGTGGCGGCCACGGCCTATCGGACCTGGACGAGCTTCCATCACGACCCACGCAATACAGGCAATTGCCACACGGAGCTTCGCAGCTATCCGCCATTGCCCGAAGAGACCGGATGCGACGGCTGTGCTGGGTGCGAGTCGTCAGTTGCTCCCGGCCTGGGCGCTGGAAGGGCGTCCCGTGGCGCCACCCTGGCCTTGCTGGGAGGGATGCTGTGGGGCTTGTCGTTGGTGGCGCGTCGGCGACGATCAGCCTGACTCGCTCAACGTTCGGGTGGGCTGAACTCCAAGAGTTCTGAGGCGGTCCCTACGATCAGGTTGGTCGCACTGGGGCCGGTGGAGTTGGTTTCCTCGTAGTGCTCACCGGGGGCTTCTTCGATGAAAGGGTTGGCTTCGTCCAGCCGATAGTTGTAGTCGGGGATGAAATAGCCGATCTCGTCGTTGGCGAGCCCGAGAATCATGCGGACGGAGCCGGACATCAGATCCTCGAGATACGGGCCTTCTGGTGCCTCGGAGATCTGAGGAGCGTAAGGGTCGTCGGGGTCGTAGAGCTCCTGAAGTGGCCCCGTGTTGCTTCCGTCGTAGCCCCCAATCGCAAGCTCGGGAAGCAACTCGCCGGGGAGCGTCAAGATGGACAAGTCCCCCAGCTCGATCACCGAGACCTCGGTGAGTAGGTCGGGCTGGTTGCGCTCGTCGATGAGGCTGTCTTCATCGTAGTGATAGCCCTGGCGATCGATCACGCCCAGGTTCAGAAGCAAGTGATAGCCACGATTTTCCACCGGCACGAACAACTGCTTGGTGCGGAACCGAAGGAGCGGTGCTGTGACGCGGGTGTCGCTCTCCATGGATTGAAGCGCGTGATAGCCGGTGACCCGCCCAACGGCGTAGGCCTTGGCCAACTCGTTGGTGGAATACAGGGACCCGTCCAGGTCGATGGTATCGGTGCGCAGAGGCGTCATCATTCCTCCACAGGCGCCCTGGAAGTATGTGGCTGGCCCGTCGTGGCCGGTCAGCGGGCCCAGTGGTCCCTGGCTTGCACCTTGTTCGACTGTGGTGCGGAGTGTGTGCGCGAAGTCGGACGTGGCGTGCAGGTTGGACGAGCCCGCTCCTTCTGGGTGATTGGCGAAGTTGATCCAAGATGCGAGAGGCTCGCCAGTGGCCTCCACCGTGAAGCGGGCCGTGCGGATGGTTCGGTCCACGATGTGGGGCGGCCTCGTGTCGATGTTCACATTGTTGACCCCACTGCCATCCCAGAGAGCATCGTCGATGCTGTAGGCCCCGATATTCACGGCTGCGGGCACGGCGTTCGTCTGAGCCTCTCGTAGCGCATCCTGGATGCCCAGGTGGACTTGGCTCATGAAGTCTGGGTTGATGCCGGAGCGTGCCAGGTTGGAGCCCCAGATCCCCATGGTGTCGGGAGCCTCGTGCACATGGGTGGAGGAAACGACTACGTGGTCCAGGCCCAGCTCGGAGCGGGCGGCTTCACGAACGCGGAGCACCTCGTCGTAAAAGAAGCCAACGAGGTCGACGGAGACGATCCCAATGCTGGTCTCGCCCTGGGTGATGACTGTGGCTCGTGCCCAGAGGTCATCGGCGACGTCCTGCATGGGTCGACCCACTTGGAAGCCAGCTAGCCAGAGTGCATCAAAGCTCCCATTGCCTTCGCCCTCGTCCGCACCCGGGTAGCCCTCGTCCTCGGGACACAGGCGATCTCCGCCGCAGTCGTGGAACTGATCGACGCCTGGCTGATACTCGGAGTTCTCATCGACATCTGTCCAGGTCTCGTAGCGCGTGGGGGTGATGGCGATAGCTGAAGAGCCCACCCAGAGGGTGGTGTCATCAGCGAAATCGCAGATACCAGAAGGATCGCCCGGACAAATCAACTCCACGTGCGTGCTGACCTCGGCTGCCTCGTATCGGTCACGGCCACAGCCGACACCGATGAGCAGCACGGCGGGGATGACGGCGAGGCGACGACACAGGATGGTGGGGGTCAGCATGGATGCTCTAAATACCATTGCCGGCAAGTCGAGATACTCCGCGATGCGAGGAGCGATAGATCCTCGCCCCGACCTATCGGGCTGCTTTGCGCCCGCCCGGGCATATCAGATCCCTCGGAACCCCTTGAAATGTCTAGATAAGATGCATTTTTGACGCCTTGACACTGCGGAAATCGGGGTGATAGGCTGACCCACACTAAGAAACGTGAAGAGTGTGCCCGGAGCCCAGCAATGGGGAGGAACGAACCCGGGTGGACGAGGCTGAACATGGTTGAGTTCCTCCTGCGCGGGTCCAAGAGACTCGGTTTGTTTCTCCAGGTCATTCTGGTTGTCCTGTTGATGTTTCAGGTCGGCTGTGACTGTAGTTCACAGAGCGGATTCTGTTGGTCCGGTAGCTGCGACGATAGTGATGTAGGCGGCGGCGGCGATGACGACGACGACGACGACGACGACGATGATGACGCTCCCGACGGGGAAGCGCCGACGATCGTCATTACCCAGGTGATGCAGGAGGGCCAGATTGCGAGCCCGCCGATCTCCGGGGCCGTGGACATTTCCTTTGAGGTGAGTGACACGGACTCTACTGGGTTCACGGTCGTGGCTGAGTTTGGCACCGGTGGTACCGCTTCGAGCTTCAGCCCAGCGACCTTGGTGGACGAGGCCGGCGCTGCGCTGGCCGGTAACCAGATCGAGTTCCCAGTGGTGGATGGAGCTCCCCCCATCGAGGACGAGCCCGGATCTCTGCGCTGGGATACCGAGACCGACATTGTCTCGACGGAGTCGGGCATCTTCCGCCTCTGCGCCATTGACTCCGAGAACAATGAGAGTGACCCCTGTGCCCTCTGGCCCGAGGACGGTGACCTCGGAGTTGAGAACGAAGACACGGCTCCCACGGGTGCTTTCTGTCAGCCTGGCGACCTGGAAGAGATCCAGTTCGCAGGCGGACGCGCCATTGTTCCGCTGTCCGATGGCAAGTGTCTCAACTATGTTGCGAACGACCCACCGCAGCCCACCGACTTCGCTGCTCAGTTCTTGTTGGTGCTGTTGAATCCTGGCACCGAAGAGACGACCTTCACCATGTCCCTGACAGAGCCGGAAGAGGTAGAGGCTCGCAGTATGCTGGTGAAGCCAGAGCGCATCCGCGG
>PBPL01000065.1 GCA_002724675.1 Deltaproteobacteria bacterium
ACCCCCAGCGGCAAGATCCAATTGAACACGATGTTCTTGAGCACTGTAATCAGGCCCGCTGGGATCGCCGGCTCGGACTGCACGCCAAGCTCGCGGGGCTCGTCACCCTCCATCAGAGCACCTCGAAACCAGAGAGGCTGGTGACGCCCCCCTCGGAGATGCGAGTGACGAAGGAGCGCCCCGAGCTCGTCCCATCCAGTTCGGTCAAGAACACATGAGCCGGGCCTGGAGCGAGACCGAAGACAGCAAAGCCTCCGTGCTCGGTGATGCCCAACGCCCTGCTCGGTAGCCCCTCCGCATCCGTGTAGACAGCAGCGCGGGCCACATCGTCGGAGTCCACAAAGGACAGCCGCAGGCCCAGATGGTCCTCGGGGTTCAACAGCTGACCGAAGACCGCGCCTCCCTCGCCCGGGTGCTGGACATCACCCCATGTGCTCTTCAGCGAAGCGTCGGGGGCCAGCACCTCGACCCAAGCTTGTACATCGCTGTCGTAGCTGTCCCGGGGGATCAAATGAAAGACTCCGGGCTCGACCCAGAGGTCATTGGACGCTGTACGACCGCTCAGCACCGTGGATAGCCATTGGTCGCTCGGGCTCTCGAATTCCAGGTGAACTGCTGTCTCCGGAGCTAGATCGGAAACCCGATAGAAGCCCACATAACGACTGTGTTCGGCGCCCTCCACCAGCAACCGCCCATCATCCGCCCATGCGGTCACCTCTGCGCCGGAGATGGGCTCCTCGTCGTCTTGCGGTTCCAGCGTGTCGTACAGATAGCCTTGGACTCGGACCCCCGCAGCATCATCCCCAGGCAAACAGGCGAGCGGCCCCGCGGTAACCAGCAGGACAACGCCCAACAAGGCAGCCAGCCCCAGCGTGCTGTTGGGCTGTAGGACCTGCTCCAAGAAGCGTCGAGCGCGGTCACGAGGCCCCACGTGCTCGGCAACAAAGTGAGCCATGACATGGCGCGCTTCGACCTCGTCCCGCCGCGACCACTCCAACTCGCCTTGGCGCGCCAAGGGAAGTCGAAGGGCTCTGTCCAGCTGTCCCGCCAGACTCGGGGCAATGCGTGATGCCACTGGGTCGTCCTCTCTGCAGTCTCCGGATAGCACACCACCCGCCTGAAGTGACCAGGCAAGTCGATCCGGATCGAGGGGGCCGTCACACGAAGCGCACCGCCGCAGAATCGGCCGATTACCCAGCACGTGCAGCAGCTTCAGCTCAAAGGCTCGTGCCCACCCCTGCCCGCCTGGAGCGTCGGCACTCGCTCCGCCCAACGACTGGAATGCACTACAGGCGAGACGGAACGGTTGCTCCGCTTCTTGGTCTTCAGCCACACACTGAAGCATCAACTCCGCGGCATAGCCCGCCAGCGCGAGACGCTCCACATCGCTGCGGATGCCCACGTGGTCATCGAGGATGCGCATGCTGGACAGGCGTGACTTGCCACGGCCCAACGCAAGCTCGACCTCCGCCCGCACGTAGAGGTCCAGCCCCCCAAAGCGCTTGCGACTCTTGCGGACACCGGGCACCCGCACATCGATACGCCCTCGCGAAGCGGTAAGCAGAGAGACAATCCGGTCGGCTTCCCCCACATCCACCTGCCGGAGGACGATAGCGTCCAGCCGCTCGCTCACGCCTTCTCCAGCCAGGCCATGGAGATCATGAAGTAGATCAACACGCCGAACAGATCGATGCAGGTCGTCAGGATCGGGCCGGTAGCAACGGCCGGATCAATGCCCAGCCGGTGCGAAAACATCGGCACGGAAGTCCCGAGGAACGCGCCAAACACCATCACCGCAAACAAGGAGCACGAGACTCCAGCGGCGAGCTGCCAGTAGCCACCTGGCATGACCATGGCGGCACCACAGACCAGCAGCGCACAGACTCCAGCTGTGAACAGCACAACCTTGAGCTCGCTGAGCAAGGCAGTCAGGAAGTTGTGCGGGTCCAGCTGCTCCATGGCCAAGCCCCGCACCACAATGGTCGAGGCCTGCACTCCCACATTGCCGCCCAGGCCCATGACGATGGGAATAAAGGCCGCCAGAATCGCCACCTTTTGCAATTGGTCCTCGAACGTTCCAATGAGAAACGCTGCGCCCAAGCCCCCCGCCACGGCAGCGAGCAGCCAAGGCAAGCGAACCCGCACCGACCTCAAGGTGGAGCGAGCGCCGATGTCTTCATCGCCCACACCAGCCATGAGCATCATGTCTTCGGTAGCTTCGTCCCTCAGAACATCCAGAACGTCATCCACCGTCGCAATGCCGACGAGCTTGTTGAAGTCGTCGATGACCGGCAGGGCCAAGAGGTCGTAGCGGGCGACGATGGCCGCCACCTGTTCCTGATCCATGGTGACCGGGACCGAGATGACCTCTGAACTCATGGCTACCTTGAGTTGGGTAGCTGGGGGGATCAGCAGCAGTTGACGAAGGCTGATGACCCCCACCAAGGTTCCGTCCTCGTTGATGCAATACACGTAGAAGACCAGCTCTGCATCAGGGTTCTCCTGAAGGGCCACGATCGCTTCGCGAGCAGTCATCTCCTTGTCGAGGGCGAAGAAGTCGGTCGTCATGATGCCACCGGCGGTATCCGCCGAGTACTGCATCAACTCCTCGATGTCCTCGCTCTCCTCGTCCGCCAAGACATCGAGAATCCCCTGCCGCATTTCCTCGGACAGGGCCGCCATGATGTCCGCAGCGTCGTCCGACGCCAGAAAGTCGAACACCGGCTTGAGCTGCTCAGGGCGTAAGCCTTGGAACAGCTGTTCTAGTCGCTGATGGTCAAAGTTGGAGGCGACCTCTGCGGCTCGCTCCGGCTCTTCCAGCAACATGTGAAACACGGTGCGGGCTTCCGCGCTGAGGAAGCCCTCGAGCGCCTCTGCGATGTCTTCGCTGCGAGCTTTGTCGAGGACACGGCGCAAGTGGGTCTTCGCACCGCGCCGCACCAGGCGCCTCAACGAGCCGACGAGCAACTGCTGGCGGTCCTTGGGCATCGGCCGTCTCCAGCGGCTCCCTAACGCGTGGCCCGCGGGAGCGTGCTGCTCGGGGGGAGTCTGCGCTCCTCCCCCCTGGTTTCAGAGCTTCGAGAGCTGCTCGCAGTCCAGCATCGTCAGGTATTCAGTGGCACGTTCGTGGAACTCCCCGTAGGGGTCAGCATTCGCAACCGTACTCAGATGCTCGCAGGCATCAGCAACCATGTCGAGGCGCGCCTCGGCCACCCCCAGGTTGAAGCGCGCTTTCAGGTCGCCTTCATCACACTGGAGCGCTTGCTTGTAGCGCCCCAGGGCGTCCGAGATCTTGCCCTCGGCTTCATCCACGAGTCCTAGGTTCAACAGGGCTGGACAGAACCCGCGAAAATCGCGAAGCACCTTGGTGAAGGAGACCCGAGCCGCCTTGTAGTCCCCCCTGTTGAAGTGGGCCCAGCCCAAGTTGTGGAGCGCTCGAGCAGGCTGCCTGTACTCGGGATCCGCCACCACCAACTCGAGATTCTTGATCGCATCATCCCAGCGCTCCATCTCAAGATAGAGACCGCCCAGATTCAAGCGAGCTTGCGAGTAGTCAGACCGCAACTTCAGAGCCTTGAGAAACGCGGCCTCCGCATCGGGGTACAGGTCGGTGGCGAAGTAGGCCAAACCCAGAGTGTGCCAGGCCTCCGAGTCCCACTTGTTCTTGCGGGTCGCCTTCCGAGCGTTGGTGATGGCGCCAGCCGTGTCGCCCTCGGAGAGGTGGGCTATGGCCATGGACCGATAGCCCTCAGACTCTCGAATCGCCTGAACGCTGATGCAACCAGAAAGCAACACCAGGAGTGCGCCGGTTGCGACAACTCGCGTCCAGTTCACCGCTCGCATGCCGTCGTCTCCCTCAGCGTTCTCAGCTGGCCAGGTACTTGCCAATAATAGGACGAAGCGCCTCCCGCCGGTGGGCTGGAATGCGATCCGGAGCGGTCATCACTGCGAAGCGGCTGGCGCCATCCACCAGCGGGTCGAGATCGTCCGGGATGCGCGACGCCGCGAGGGCCACAATCTTCTTCGCTAGGGTGACATTCTTCTTCAAGGTAGCGATCACCGCATCCACAGACACATCGTCGTGCCCTGGGTGCCAGCAGTCATAGTCCGTCGCCAGCGCCACCGTCGCATAAGCAATCTCAGCCTCCCGGGCCAGCTTGGCTTCCGGCAAGTTGGTCATGCCGATGACAGAGGCTCCCCAGGAACGGTAGAGCTCGGACTCGGCGCGCGTCGAGAACGCTGGGCCCTCCATGCACACATAGGTACCGCCCACGTGAAGCGTGGCACCAGCATCCCGAGCCGCCCCGACCAGCACTTCTTGGAGAACGGGGGAAATGGGCTCCCCAAAGGCCACATGGCCTGCAACACCGTCACCAAAGAAGCTCGACGGACGGCCCTTGGTGCGATCGATGAACTGGTCGATGAGCACCACGTGGCCCGGTACGATCTCCTCCCGCAGCGAGCCCACGGCCGACAACGAGATGCACCAGTCCGCGCCCAGTTCTTTCAGCGCCCAGATATTGGCGCGATAAGGGACCTCATGAGGCAGGTAGTTGTGACCCCGCCCGTGACGGGGAACAAACAACAGACGCGTGCCCCCCAGGTGACCCGAGATGATCACATCGCTGGGGTTGCCATAGGGAGTCTCGAGAAAGATCTCGTCGACCTGCTCCAGCCCCTCCATCTCGTAGAGACCGCTGCCTCCGATCACTCCGACTGTCTTCATTGGATGCTCTCCTCCAGGTTTGGCGACGAGAGCCTACCTGCCTTGCTCCGCCTTCGGGGAAGCTGACCGACGCTTTCCGGGTCGCTGCTGCTTGTAGCCACCGAGCTGACCGCAGGCGGCATCGATGTCGCCCCCTCGATTCAAGCGAGTCACCGTGTGAAGTCCAGCGCCCATGAGCACCTCTTGGAACGCCACGATTGTAGGATTGTCCGGTCGCTCGTACTGGGTAAAGGGGTTCTTGTTGTAGGGAATCAAGTTCACCTTTGCCGGGACCTTGCGGAGCAGGCGCACCAGGCGCTTGGCATCGGCGACCGTGTCGTTGACGCCCCTGATGAGAATGTACTCGATGGTGATGAGCTTCTTCTGGCGCAACGGATAGGCCTTCAGCGCCTCCACTAAGTCCGCCAACGGATACTTACGGTTGATCGGCATGAGCGCCGTTCGCTGCTCTTCGGTCGTTCCATGCAACGAGATGGCCAAGTTGATGCGGCTGCGCTTCCCCAGCTCGGCCATCTGCGGGATCAGGCCCACGGTCGACAGCGTGATCCGGCGATGGGACAAGTCCAAGCCATCGGACACCTGAGCCGTCTCCATCGCGTCGACGACATTGTCGAGATTCAGCAGTGGCTCCCCCATCCCCATGAGCACAATGTTGGAGAGATCACGGTCAGGGCTGTGTTCTTGAGCCTGAATCACTTGTCCCAGAATCTCGGCCTTGCTGAGGTTGCGGGTGTAGCCACCCTTGCCGGTGACACAGAAGTCACAGTCCAGGGGGCACCCCACCTGTGTGGAGATGCACAGGGTCAACCTCGTGTCCTCGGGGATGAGGACAGACTCCACCTGAAGGCCATCGTGAAGCCCCCAGAGGAACTTGATGGTTCCGTCCCGAGAGCGCTGCGCAGCACGAACCTCCATGCGGGAGATGTGAGCCACTTCTTTGAGTTGTGCCCGTGTCGCCTTCGCGATGTCCGTCATCGCGTCAAAGTCGGTCACTCGCCTCTTGTAGATCCACTTGAACAGTTGCTTGCCGCGAAAGCGCCGTTCGCTGAGCACCTGTTCCGCGAAGTCACCGAGCTCATCGAGCGACATGCCCATGAGATCGATGCGGTCGTGCGCCAGGGCGGGCGACCCATCGCTGGATCCCGACTCAACGCCTCCCAGGACCACGAGATCGCTCACGAGTCGTCCTGTCCGCCGGGGCCCGTCACCCCATCCGCATCATCCACCGGATCGGACTTGCCATCGGCGGGAGGCACGTCCACCGCGTCGCGACCCGCGGCATCGCTCTCGTCATCGACCGCGGGCATCTCCCCCGACACCGAGAGCAGCTCTGTGGTGACCTCGTGCGGTGTCACTCCAGGCAAGACGCCACCATCTCGCGGCGTCACGATGCCCGAACTCATGATGGCCTTGAATGCCTCCTCAACGGTCATATTGAGAACCGTCACATCGCCTTCGGGGAACATCACGAAGAAGCCCGAGGTGGGGTTGGGTGTGGTCGGGACGAATACGGAAACCATGGACTCTCCCACGGCTGTCTCCACCCCATGCCAGGCCTGAGCCGTAAGGAAGCCCAGGCAGTAGCTCCCCGACCGTGGGAAAGGAACGAGCACGACCCGCTGGAAGTTCTGCGCTTGCGAGGAGAAGACGGTCTCCAGGAGTTGCCGGGTTGCGGAGTAGATGGTCCCGAGCACCGGAACTCGCACGACCAGGTTGGACAGGAACCGCACCAACTGGGTTCCCAAAAAGCCGCGAGCCAGACTGCCCAAGAGGACCAAGAGAATCAGGGTCAACAAGAAGCCGAGTCCTGGGGTCTTGAGGAACGGGACCTCTGTCCCCAGCCACGGGGGCCGCCAGGTCAAGCTGCGCACCTCTTCCGGAACGACAGCCAGCACGCCGTCCATGCCCAGGACCAGCTTCTGGAAGACCCACCAAGCCACGAACAGTGGCACTGCGGCGATAATCCCCGCCACCAGTCGGTCGCGTAGCCAGGCCCTCAGCCCCTGCGACTTGGGCGACGACGACTCACCGGATTGAGCTGCATTCATCAGACTTCATCTTTCACGTCGATGCCCGCCGGATGAACACCAGCCTCGGGATCCACGTCCAGTTCCCCGGTGTCGGGGCTGGTCACCTGATAGGACACTGTAAATCGGTCTCGCCGAAAGGACTCTTCTGCCTGCACTTGCACCGGTCCGCCGAGACGCCGCGACAGACGCTCCAGACTCGACTTCTCGCGACGCAATAGCTGGTTGGCAACACCGCTCTCACAGCGCACCGTCAGTTCCTTTTCACCGCGAGCCGAGCTGTTGGCATGCCGAGCGACCTCTCTCAAGACTTCGTAGGCCACCGTCTCCACCGACTTGAGTCTGCCGACCCCATCACAGAGGCGACAGTTGGACTGCAGGTTGCCGGCCAGATCATCTCGCACACGGCGCCGCGTCATTTCCACCAGCCCAAACTCAGAGATAGGCAACACGCTCGAACGAGCGGGGTCTGATTCCAACGCCTCATCGAGAGCGGCCTCTACTCGCGCCCTATTTCTCGGATCCTCCATGTCGATGAAGTCGATGACTATCAAGCCGCCGATGTCCCGGAGCCGAAGCTGATAGACCACCGCCTCCACCGCCTCGATGTTGACCCTGGTGGTGGTCTCTTCCAGGTTCTTGCCTCCCACGTAGCGACCCGTGTTCACGTCAATGGCAGTCAACGCTTCCGTGTGCTCGAGCACTAGGTAGCCACCGGACGGCAGCGGGATCCTGCGTGTCAGCGCGCGACCCAGCTGGGGCTCGATGCCCGTGGCCTCGAACAAGGGGGCTGACTCCGTGTAGAGCTCCAGCTTGCCCTCGAACATGGGCATGAATGTCTTCATGAAATCGGACACTCGCTGGTGGTCCCTGGGGTCATCCACGATGACTCGGTCTACCTGAGTCGACACGAGGTCCCGCGTCGCCCGCAGGACCAGGTCGAGCTCTTCGTGAAGCAGGCGTGGAGCTGTCGAGCCTTCAATGCGGCCTCGGATCTCTCGCCAGAGCTCTCGCAAGTAGGCCACATCAGCAGCCAGCACGTCTTCCTGACGACCCTCACACGCCGTGCGAATGATGAAGCCCTCTCCAGGCTGGCGGTGTTCCTCAATTAACGATCTCAGCCTCTCCCGCTCTTCTTCACTCGTGATACGTCGGGACACGCCCACATGAAGCCCGTACGGGACATAGACAAGGAAGCGCCCAGGGATCGACAGGTCCGTGGTGAGTCGGGGCCCCTTCTTGCCGAGAGCCTCCTTGCGGACCTGCACCACGATCTCCTGGCCTGATCGGAGCACGTTTTCCACTCGTGCTTTCCGCCGCATGGCCCGATCTGGCCCCACCGGTATGTGGGTGGTCTCTGCATCCTGATCGTCATCATCATCGTCGTCGCCGAGCGCCTCGGGCTGGAGCGTGCTCAACGACGGACCGCCATCCTGGCTGCTCGACCAATCAACTCGAGCGCCGTCGGCCCAGGTCGGGCCGCCGACGGTCTCCCCCTCCTGGGACGAGAGAACCGACTCAGTCTGGGCCATAGCCAGGCCCAGAGCAGTACCCAGATCGGTGGCCTGACTAGCCTCATTGAGGTCCGCGGCCACATCAGCGGAGACCGCGTCCACCTGCGGAACGACGTCGGCGACGTGCAGAAAGGCGGACCGATCCAGCCCTACCTCCACGAATGCCGACTGCATACCGGGGACCACCCGCACCACTCGGCCCTTGTAGATGTTGCCTACAATGCCGCGGTCGCGTTCACGCTCGATATGAAAGGCTGTGGGCCGGCCGGACTGCACCAAGGCGACACGCACCTCTCCCGCCGTCCTGTTGATCAGCAGGGCAGACTCCACCAGGAAGCGATCGCTCACCTAGCGCCCACCGTTCCCTGGGCCTCAACCAGCGAGGGGGCAGCGGCCACTGACTCGCCATCTGCCGACTCGAACTGAGTCGTCCAACGAGTGACATGCCAGCCTGGACGAAGCACTGCGGCATCTTCGCCGAAGATCGCGCGCAGGACATCCCGAATCCGTGCTCCTGGTCCACCGGCCAAGGTTTGGACCTCGAACTCGCCTCCTTCTGCGACCTCTTCGACACGAACAACAGCGGGTCGGACATCGATGGTTCTCGTCTTGCCCTTCCGAGTGGACTCGATCAGCACCTCCTCGGCTGCAAGAAAGGTCAACATCCCCTGGCGGGCATCTTCGATGAGATCGTCGATACAGGCGACCCGGTAGGTCCACCCAGTCATTCGCGCAGAGATGGACCCCTGCCGAGGTGCCACCACCCGGGCGTCGAGGATCGGGAGCCCCTCGGGCATGGCGGCCTGAAGACGCTCAACGACAGCTCGGGCGTCCACCGGTCGCTTCAGTTCGATCTCTGCGTACTCGGAGACGCTGGCCATGCCAGCGGGTAGAGGCGGCCCGAAGCTGACGCGGGCCTGTGGATGGAAGCCCTGAGACCAGATCATCGGCGCGTCAATGCGGCGAAGGGCTCGCCGGAAGGCGCCCATGACCTCCAGGTTGCCCAGGTGAACCAGCGGACCGCTCTTGCCGAACCGAACCTCTAGCTTCAGGCGATGCTCGGGTGGCAACCGGGTGTCGAAGATCTCTGCCCAGCTGGAGCCCGGTGCTTTCCTGGGCTTCCGCGGAGAACGATCCGAGCCAGACCTCTCAGCCGGACCTCTGGCGACACCTTCGCCCCCGTCGGGAGCATCCACCATCTGGAGGCGACGAGCTTCCCGAGCCATTCGCGCGCCGCCGGATCCCGGAGCCATCCCCACAGGTGGAACCGCATCCACCACGTTGTTCGCCTTCTTCGCCGGTGGCCGAGGCATGGCCACGAACTGAGGATCAACCTGCTTTCGAGAGCCAGAGCCGGCCCAAGGCTTGCGTTGACGGTGCACCGGCTGCGTGGGTCCCTCTTCACCGGAGGGGTACACGCGGTTGTGCACCACCTGATGATCGCACACACCACAGTCGTAGCAGGGCTCGTCAGAGCAGTCCGGCACAAAGCCGGCCTCCAACGAGTCCATCCAGTCTTCCCAGAGCCACGACGGCTTGATGCCGATGTCGATGTGGTCCCACGGGAACACCTCGGTCGCATCGCGACGACGCTGATTGTAGAAGGCAGGGTCGAGACCACACTGCTCGAAGGCAGAGTCCCACGCGTCCTGGTCGAAGTGCTCCTGCCAACCATCCATGCGCGCCCCCAGCTCGTAGGCACGCTGGAGACTATCGGCCGAGCGGCGATCGCCCCGGGAGTAGATCCCCTCCATCACCGACGACTGGCTGGCGTGATAGCGGAAGCCCAGCTTGGCCCGCCGGAGCTCACGGCGGAGATAGTCCTGCTTCTCTCGGATCTCCTCGAGCGTGATCTGCGGGGCCCACTGAAACGGGGTGTGAGACTTGGGTACGAAGCTGGAGACCGACACCGTGATCCCCGCTCCTCGATTGTGGCGACGGGCTCGGCTGAGACAGCGAGCCCCCAAGTCGACCATGGCGTACAGATCTTCGTATTGCTCGGTGGGCAAGCCGAGCATGAAGTAGAACTTGAGGCTCTTCCAGCCGCGACGAAAGACCTCATCGACCATGTCGATGAGCACATCCTCGTCGATGACCTTGTTGATGACGCCCCGCATGCGGTCGGAGCCAGCCTCTGGTGCCACCGTGAAGCTCGTCTTCCGCACCCGTCCTATCTGCTCCATGATCCCTGGAGACAGGGTCTCGAGGCGCATGGAGGGGAGCCCGATCGCCGCACGCTTTTGTTCATGCTCGTCCATGAGAGAGGTGAGCAAGGGTTCGATGCAGTTGTAGTCGCCGGCGGAGAGGGACAGCAGCGAATAGTCCTCGTGGCCCGTGGCCGCCAGACCTTCTCGGACCAGCCTCTGGATCGTCTCGGGGCTGCGCTGCCGCTCCGGGCGGTAGATGTAGCCGGCCTGACAGAACCGACACCCCCGCATGCAGCCGCGCTGTATCTCCACGCCGACCCGATCGTGAACCACCTTGGTAAAGGGCACGGGGGTCTCCGTTGGGTAGGGAGCAGAGTCGATGTCGGTCAGGACCGCCTTTCGGATGCGCGATGGGAGCCCGGAAGCGGGAATGATCGCTCCCACGCGACCGTCATCCAGATAGTCCACCGAATACAGAGACGGCACATAGACACCGGGGACCTCGGTGAGCATCCAGTGCAGCTTCTCACGAGACCCACCG
>PBPL01000066.1 GCA_002724675.1 Deltaproteobacteria bacterium
CAAGACCGGCCCACCTCGGCCCAGCGGCCGACGCCGACTCCGGGCCTAGTCAGTCGTGAGTTGGGCCGCTGTGCGCAGCTAAGAGCTGCGCCAGCCAACTGTGGAATCGCTCGCCTGCCGAGGCGTCGTCGCCCAGACCGGCACTGCGCCTCAGTTCGGTGCCCAGAAGGGCATCGCCAAACACCGTGAGACCAGCGAGCAACACTACGAACACCGTATCCTCGAAGGTTGGGGGAGACTGTGTGCCGGCGGCGGCGGCGACCCGGTTGGCGTGTACCGCTTGGGCGATGGCTTGCAGGGTGTGCTCCGTTCCCAGGGGCTCGCCCTCACCCGTCAGAACCAGCCAGGCCAGAAGCCTGGCGTGGCCGCGCTCCGTGAGCGTCCCAGCGACCCGCTGTAGGAGACCTTCGGTGTCGCTTCGGCCCTCCTCCTGGCTCAAAAGCTCGAACAGGTCGGCCTCGAGTCTCTGAACTCCTCGCTCGACAACCGCGTCGACCAGACCCCGTCGAGTGCCGAAGTAGTGAAGGATGCTCGGGTGGGATAGCCCCGCCTCGTCGGCGACTTCCTGGAGGCGGAGGCCTCCCGGGCCCACCGCGCGCATCTGGCGCTCCGCCGCCTCGAGGATCTCGGCCCTGGCCTGCTCTGGGCTCCTCCTGCGTCGTGGGGGCATGAGCCTAGTCCTCCGGTGGGTGCCGACATCATCGTCGCACGTCGATCAACGCTATTGACATTTTTCTCAATAACTTCTAGATCGTCAACATGTTCCGTCGCTCAGTATCGATCTTGCTCTTTCCGGGGATCCTGCTGGGCGCACTGGGCCTGACGCTCCTGGGCACGGAAATCGGACTCGCCAGAGGTGTGGTCGTCTTCGCTGTCGTGACAGCAGCCATCATCGCGATAGCGGTCGCCGAGCGCCTCATCCCGTACCGGGTGGAGTGGAACGAGCCGCGCGGCGATGTGCGCACCGACACCATCCACATGCTGGTCAACCAGTTGGGCGTCGGCCGCCTGTTCGAGGCGATTGCCCTAGGCGCGCTGGTCGAACTCTCGCTTCAGCTCACCGACGCCTTCGGTAGGGAGCTGTGGCCTAGCGGGTGGCCCCTCCCCCTTCAGCTGGCGGTCGTCATCGTCGTCACCGATCTGCCGCGCTACTGGCTGCACCGGTTGTCTCACGAGGTACCTCTTCTGTGGCGTTTCCACGCCATTCACCACAGTACTGAGCGCTTGTACTGGCTCAATGCCGGCAGGTTCCATCCGCTGGATGAGCTGGCCCATACGCTCCCGGTAGTGGTCCCCCTGGTGCTCCTTGGCGCCGGACCCGAGGTGCAGGCGCTGTATTTCGTGCACTCGGGGGTCCACGGGATGTTTCAGCACGCCAACATCGATGTCCGACTCGGGCCGCTCAACTGGATCTGGCCCATGGCCGAGCTCCATCGCTGGCACCACGCCCGCCGTCTGGAGGATGCCGCAGCCAACTTCGGCAACAACGTGGCCCTGTGGGACCTGGTATTCGGCACCTGGCGGATGCCTGCAGAACAGGTCCGCCACGACGGAGTCGGCCTAGCCGACCGGGAGCTGCCCAGGCACTTCTGGGGACAAGTCGCCGCACCGTTCCGCTGGGACCGCCAGGACGCCGCCTGAGCCGGCCGGCCAGCTCGCGCAGGCCGAGGGACTATGACAGGGCTCCGATCTCAGCCGCGGTCCCTGGCGCGAGGAGGCGAACGCCACCGGAAGGATGAAGATCACTGAAGAGGCGTAGAGCGCTACGGCACGTCGAGAGCTGCCGCGACTTGCTGACGCCAGCTCAGGGGGCCACCTTGCCTGCAATCAGGCCAGCGACCCGCTTTGCTTCGATTCCAGCTTCCCGCAGCGCCCCGGTGGGGGGATTGCGGTAACCGACAAAGTAGAGGCCTGGAAGGGTCTCCTCCCCGAAGGCCGGTGGGCGGCCCCGCGGATCCAGAATATCGCTGGCGTTGTGCAGGAAGCTCGCCAGCCCCGTGGTGTAGCCAGTGGCCAGCACCACCGTGTCAAAAGCCTGGGCCTCGCCGTCTTGGAAGTGCACTTGGGTGGAGCTGAATCGAACGATGCCCGGTGACACTCGGATCCGACCGGCCTTGATGGCCTCGATGGTGCCTACGTCAATGAGAGGGATCCGTCCGTGCTTCAGGATCTGCGCGTTGGGACCGATACTCGGTCGCTCGATTCCGTAGGCCGACAGGTCGCCCACCAGCAGTGGCAGCGTGCGAAGCGCGATGAAGTCGGCCAGGGCTACTGGCAGCCTGCTCAGTCGGATGTTGGTGACCTGGGTGGGAGTGCCGAACACCTCGCGGGGCGTTACGTGGATCGGACTCCGCACCACGAGCGTAGGCTGGGCACCCTGCTCCGCCAGATCCAGGGCGATCTCCGCCCCGGAATTGCCACAGCCGACGACCAGTACGCGCTCTCCCTGGAAGTCACGACCTGTCCGGTACTCGCTGCTGTGGAGCACCTTGCCCTCAAACTCAGTCAGACCCTCGAGCTCTGGTCTCAAGGGGACGCGGTTGTAGCCGGCGGCGATCACTAGGTTGGCGGCTTCGACGCCGCCCTTGCTGGTGTGCAACCGCCACCCTGTACTGGTGGGAGCTGCGTCCGTGACCTGGGTTCCAAACCGAGGCTGAAGCTCGAAGGCTGCCGCATAGTCCTCCAGGTACTCGATCACCTGGTCGCGGGAGGGATAGAGAGGCGTATCCGCCGGGAACGGGCGGAAAGGAAGTGCCGAGTGCTTCTTTGCCGTGTGGAGATGGAGCCGATCGTAGTGCCGGCGCCATGTGTGACCCACCTGCTCGGCTTGTTCCACGATGAGAGAGTCAATGCCTCGCTGCTTGAGGCAGGCGGCTGCGGCCAGCCCCGAGGGGCCGGCTCCGATGACGACGACCTGCACCTCTACCGAAGCGGGCTGCATCGTGCCGGAAGTCTCGCGCAACTGAATTGGCTGCGCAGGATTGTCACCAGCTTCAGGAACGAGCGTCACGAAGGACACTCTTGAGAAAGGGCAAGCCGAGGGCCAGGCGGCCCAGCAGCAGAGAGCACGTGTAGACAGCACTGAACGCCAGCACCTGGCCCGGCTCCCCGGCTGGATCCCACGGGCCGAAGAGGCTCGGAATAGTCAGTTGGTCGACGCCGATGCCAAAGGCGGTGACGGGCAGCCCCCGGACCAGCAGCACCACTTGGGTGAATGCAATCCCCACCAACACAGGGAGCTTCACGCCGAACGCAGAGATGCCGACGGCCACAAAGAGGCCCATGGCCAGGTTCTTGACCACCTTCAGAACGTAGAAGGCGGCGAACCACTGCGCGCGGATCTCCGAGAACACCTTCAGTGGCGTGTCGCGCTTGAAGGCATCGGGCAAGTACTTCCAGGTCAACGAGAGGAACACACACACGCCGTAGAAGACCATCGTGCCCACCGCAACGCGGTGGACGGCAGTGAGTTCGTCAGCGGCCGAGGCCGGGAGCGCTGAGGGGTCCACGAGGAGACCAGCCAGCAGAGCCAGCGTTCCGATGGCGGCAGCCTCGTGCAACAGGTCGACCAGCAGGATTCCGGAGGCGCGCTTGTAGGACACGCCGTAGCGCCGGTGAACGTATACGGCCAGGCCGCCCAAGCCGACCACGAGGCTGAGGAGCATCAGCAGTTCACTGGCAGCCCGAGCACGCAGCATCTCGCCAAAGCGGCCGACCCGAGCGAGCCACTTGAAGCAGAGGTAGAACGATGTGGAATCGAGGAGGAGGCCTACGAACAAGAAGCTGACCAGCGCCGCTCCGAACAACGGGTAGTTCGCTCCAGAGAGCGCAGCCCACAGCCCTGTCAGGTCTTGGGTGGTCAGGACGAAGCCTACGAGGCCAAACGACAGCAGCCATGGCAGGGCTGCGCCCAGAGACTGCAGCTTCGACGAGGCTCCAGGGGCCGGTTCAACGAGCGCGGTGGTTGTCGGTGGATTCATGATTGCTCGGAGTCCTCGCCGTAGTGCTCGTCGAGGGCGTACTTCTCTTCCAGTCCCAGCAGTCCCGTGAGTTCGTCGAAGGTCATCAAGTCCCCCTCCAGCCCCTTGGAACTGCCGTGCTGCAGGAGGTGGGTGAAGGCCCGATCCATGGCGTGCGCTGCTGCGAACAGGCCTGTAAGCACGTAGCCCACGTTGTGAAATCCCATCTCGTGGAGGGTGTCCAGGGGCAGAATGGGCGTTCGGCCGCCCTCAATCATGTTGGCGACCTGGAGGCCGGGAACCTCGCGCGCGATCCGAGCCATCTCCTCCACCGTCTCCGGAGCCTCCACGAAGAGAACCTGGGCGCCAGCCTCGTGGTAGGCCCTGGCCCGGCGGATGGCTTCGTCCAGTCCCAGCGGAGCGCGGGCGTCGGTGCGAGCCGTGATCATGAAGGGCGCGTCTCCCTTCGCGTCCACTGCGGCCCGGATCTTCTGCACGTGTTCCTCCATGGGCACGACGGTCTTGCCTCGCATGTGGCCACAGCGCTTCGGCCAGCGCTGGTCCTCGAGGATCACTCCCCGGGCGCCCATAGCGACAAGCTCCTCGACCATGCGGATCACGTTGAGCGCCCCCCCGAAGCCGGTGTCTCCGTCCACCACCACTGGGATGTCCACGGCCCGGCAGACTCGCCGAGCGACGTCGAGCACCTCGCTCTGGGTCAGCAGACCGAAGTCAGGCTCACCCAGGTGTGCTGCGGCAACCGCATAACCACTGAGGACGACGCTCCTAAAGCCCGCTCGCTCCGCCAGCTTTGCGCTCAGTGGATCCCAGACCCCAGCCGCAAGAAAGATGCGGCTGTCCGAGATCAGAGGATGCAATCTGGAGTCGGTCATGGATGGCTCCTTAGAAGACGTGGCCCACGTCAAAGTACAGGCCGTGCTGGCCTGGCGACCAGCCCACATCGAGTCGGATCACGAATGTTTCACCCACCTGCCAGCGCAGGCCTCCGCCCAGGCCGGGGTGCAGCCCCAGTGTCTTGCCGTCCAGCTCGGGTCTGGGGCGGTGGTCGGCCCAGACCCTTCCTGCGTCGAGGAAGAGGACGGCGCCCAGGCTGGATCGCTGCCTAGCCACACGGAAACGTAGAAACTTCGACCGCAGTTCGAGGTTCGACAGCACCTTGCCCCGGCCGTGGTAGCGATGGGTGAGGACGCCCCGGAGCGATGTCGATCCTCCGGGGCCATCGTCGGCTTCGGTTCCGCCGTAGCGTGCCAACTCGTAGAGGGGCGGACTTCCAAACAGTCCGTCTAGGATCAGCCGTGCGGCCACCGAGATCCAGTCGCGGTGAATCGGCAGGAAGAAGCGGAAGGTAGCGTTGAGACCCACGAAGCCCTGCTGCAGTTCCAACAGGGGGCCGCCGCGAACCGAGACCTCGTGAAACATGCCTGCGATGGGCGCAGTCTCGTCGTCTCGGGTGTCCAGGGCCATGCCGGCGACTCCCTGGAGCAAGCCATGGCGGCTCACGCCTACCAGGGCCTGTGTCTGCCAAGCCTCGGGATCTCCGGCCAGGTCCTGGCTCAGCTGGCTCCCCTCGTAGAGCTGGAACCAGTTCCATGCCAACGAGGTGCTCCCAAAAGCAAACAGGTCGGCAGGCAGTTGAACCCGGACTTCGGCCTCCGCCCTGGGGTAGATGCGGTCGTACTCGTGGAAGCGCCTTGCCCGTGCCCAGCTGTCCGGCTCGCGCTCCTTGTCGATGGATTTCCATGGCTCGGACCTGATGCTCTGGTTCCCAAGCCCGTGGTAGCCAGCGTTGCTGTGTCGTCGAAAGGACAGCTCCAGGAGCAGCCGCACTCGTCCCGAGGCCAGACCAGGCTTGTCAAAGCGTACGTAGTGACTCTGGAAAGGGACCTCGACACCACCCTCGGGGCGCGGGCGCAGATAGAGAAAGGCCTGAGCGCCAAGCCGCCAGCGATAGGGAACTGCCTCGGGGTCGATGCGGGCGAAGTTGGTGATGACCCCGAAGCCGAGGCCCAGATCCGAGTCGTAGGAGATGGCTGGCAGGATGCCCGGCTCGGTGCGGACCGGGGGCAGCTCTCGCCGGGCTCTCTTTCGCTTCTTGCTCGGCTCTTCCGGGGTCGGCTCCCCGTCCGACGGGTCGCCGCTCGAAGCGGTCGTTCCCTCGCCTCCACTGGTGGGCGATGGTTGAGCCCATGCGGTGCCCGCTGTACCCAGGGCAACGCATAGGGCCGCCAGCAACAGACGGTTCGGCAAGCTCAGCCGGTCCGCCCCAGACAGCGGTGAGGCAGGGGCCCGTCTCAACTCAGTCCCCCTCTCCATTGAGGTACTCCTCCGTGGCGACATAGATCTGATCAATCACCCCAGCGGTCACGCTGGCAATGAGTGAGTCATCGCTGACCGCCGGCAGCGTGACCGAGCTCCAGACGACATTGAGTCCCAGGGCCCCGCCAGGTCGAGGTAGCCACACCTCGAGGTTGTAGCTCTGGTCCAGGCTGTCCTGACCATCATCTTCGGGGAACACCTCGGTGGTCCAGGACCGCGCGAGGAGCGCCTGCTGGCCGTCGGGCATCCCAACCCACTGGAAGTCCTTGTAGGCCTCGTAGACCACATCAAGCACCAGTTGGTCCCGGTGGATCACGTTGGTTGTTCGAACAAAGCGGCAGCTGAGGTCCGTAAAGCAGTCAATGTCCGTGAGGAAGTCCCGGTCATACGAGGCTGAACTGGGAGCTTCGACGGGTGTCTGATCGCGCAGAGCGACCAGTTCTGCACGGGCTTCGGGCGCATGGTCGCTCCAGCTGGCCACGGCAACGGGCAGCTGCTCGTCTGGCTCGACGCCCTCGGTCTCGGGGATCCCGCCGAAGTGGTCGGAGGTCAAGGTGGGAGGCGTCCACTCGCGTCCTTCCCGGGAGGAGCCCGGAATGAAGTCATCCCAGACCCCCTGGTCCAGGAAGGCTCCGAGATTGGACACACCGGCCAGCAGGACCTCTTCATCCGCTTCAAAGTTGGAGAACAAGTAGAGGGTCAGGTCTCCCAGCTCGGTGGGTGCCTCGGGAGGCGGCTGTGCGCAGCCAGCGAGGAGCAAGACCAGCCCGGCAAGCAGCTTGCGCCGCCCCCCTGATCGGGGTGTCTCTAGGATGGGTGTCGATCGGCGAGCCCGCTGCAGTACCCACCGCAGACTCGTTCCAGGGCGACTCGTTCCAGCAGTCTTCATCGAGATCCTCCCAACAGGCTTTCCTTCAGGTCATCGTCCCCAACGGGGGTGCCGAGCCACACGGAGAACAAGGCGTCAGCAAAGTCCTTGCCGGGGATCACGCCCTGCTCCTGCCCCCCCACGTGGATGATTGTTCCGCGGTCGGGAGACCACTCCATCAAGATGGTGTCGCCCCGCCTCACGTTGGGAACCAGGGCCCGCAGCGTGTCGAGGCGCTGACTCAGCCGGGACAGAGCGTCAGACGAGCTTCGGGCAAAGCCGCGGGCGATGCCCTTCCCAATAATCTTGCCGCTGAGGGGCAGCAACAACTCCATGCGAATCGCCTTGGGCCGGTCCAGCGCCACGATGCTAGTGGCATCGGCCAGGGGCTCTTCGAGGTAGAGGCCGATCGCGTAGAGGGGCAGGAAGAGCTTGGTGCGAACCCCATGACCGTTGAGGGCCAATGATGTTCCGTCGACGGGAAGGGACTGCGGCATCTCTCCCACCTCATCCCCTACCCCGGCTTCCACCGAGGAGGGAGAGAGGAGGAGCAGGGCGGCGCCACCCATTGCCAGGACGAGCCCAAGGGCTGCGAAGCTGCCGGTGGTGCGCCGAGGCGCATGAGGAAGCGGTTGTGACATCGTGAACTCCACCCAAGTCGCCCTGGCCAGTGAATGTGGCTGTCCTCTAGAGGTCAGTCAGTGTCTGGGTCAGTGAGAAGGACCCCACTTCGGTGCTCCCAAAGATGGGGACGTCGTACATCACGGCTTCGGTGCGCAGGACCTGGAAGACCCCCGCCCCAGACTCGCTCACGGCACCGAGGTTCTCCCACTCCATCGTCTCCGCATCCCGCTTCCACAGCTCACGCAGCGTCTCGGTCTGGAACGAGAAGCCAAAGGCCATCGTGTCGGGACGGGTGATGTAGTCGTCTGGACAGCCGTCGGGGCCAAATTCGACCGGGCCTGCGTATTCGAGGTCGCAGTTGGCGCAGCCCAGGTCGGTGGTCGCGACAGTGAGTGAGCCCGCGTACTCCGTGATGCAGTCGCCCACCCCAAAGCTCTGGGCGATGGAGTTTGCGGAGAACTCCACTCTCGTGTGCAACTCGATCTCTTCGGGCCAGGTGCACTGAAACTCTGATCCGCAGTCCGGATCATCGCAGTCCACCATGCCGTCGTTGTCGTCATCCTGTGAGTCCTCGCAGTTCGACTCGGGATCTTCGGTGGAGTCGGTCGAGTCATCATCGGGCACAGAGCCGTCGCCGTTGCCGGAACCGTCGCCGTTGCCGGAACCGTCTCCGCTGCCGGAACCGTCTCCGCCCTGACCGTCATCGGAAGGGTTCTCGTCGTCGTCGTTCGCGGGGGACTCCCACGCGGTTTGATCGTCGTCCTCGCCATTCAGCAGGTCGTCCTGCCCATCTTCCGGGCCATAGTCGGTCACACAGGCAGAGAAACAGAGAGCAAGGGCGACCAGGCTGATGTTGAGGCAGTAACGGGTTGCAGAGTCGAGCATGGAACATCTCCTTTGGGACCCCAGGGAGCCCGCTGGGCGTGGGGTCGGTGGGTGGTGCTAGAAACAGGGGGGCTGCAAGGGTCGAATGCGATCGGGGCGACCTGCGGCCTTACTCGGAGTCGGCATCAGATCAACTCCCAGGTGTCTTGTTGGACGCGTCGAACATGGCAGAGAGTCGCTTCAGTACGTCGACGATCCGGCGGACCCGCTCCGGGTCTTCGTGGATCGCGGAGACCGCGAGGCCGCCCAGCGTCGCAAAGGCAAAGCTCAGGGACAGGCTCCCGCCCTCTGGACGTTGCTCCACGCCTGGGAAGAGTTCCTCGTACAGTCCCGCCGCGTCCTGGTCGAAGCGGGTGTTGACCTCGTGGATCTTCGCCCGGAGGACGGCATCCGTGCGGGCTGCCACTACGAGCTCGAGCCAGGCGTAGTAGGTGTCGCCGGACATGGTCTGCCACAGCAACTCGACGGCGGCTTCTCCGCGTTCCTCAGCAGCTGGCAGCTTCTTGAAGTTGTGACGAAAGGCGTCGAGTTGCCGGGCGAAGACGTAGTCGACGGCAGCCACCACGAGGTCTGTCCGGGTGGGGTAGTGGTGCAGCAGGGCTCCTCGAGAGATGCCCGTGCGCCGCAGCACTTCCGGTGTCGAGGTGCGGGCATAGCCCAACTCCACCAGGCACTCGAACGTGGCCTGGAGAAGTTGGTGACGGGTGGCCGAACTCCGTTGTTCCTGGGTTCGGCTTCCGTGGTCAGTCGTGGTGGCGTTCATAAACAGTCAGTCGTAGTGGAGTTCACATACAGTCAGAGCTGACTGTTTCTACAGGCGCACAAAGATACAGTCAAGCCTGACTGTAAAAAAGCCAGACAACGAGGGAGACCCGACTGCACCAGTCCGCATCGCTGTGGGCCACTCAGGCCCACCTTCATCGTCTAATCGGAAGAGAGGCGCCTGGGGAATCCCAGCCTCGCCACCCAGGCCCGGCCCAGCCCAGTTCTAGGCGTAGGAACTCGGCTGTTGCACCCCTTGAGAGGCACAGCCCGCCGTGCTCAGTGGGGTCTATTTGGTGATGCTCGTGTCGTAGGAGAAGCGGGCCTGCACGTCCACTAGCTCCAAGAAGGCATCGAGGTGAGCCCGTGTTTGCTCAAGACCAGGTGAACTGTCTCGAGAGAGGTCGTCTTGCTCGCCCGGATCTTCGGCCACGTTGAAGAACTCGACCCTCTGCGACTGATGAGAGTAGATGATCTTCTTGTCGGGATAGATCAAGGTGCTCAGCCGCTTCTTTTGACCCAACAGCTCGACCACTACGGCCCCTTCGCTCACCTGTAGGACGGGTGCGATCGTGTCGGACACGCGCGCGGTGGCGAGCTTCCTCACCGCCTTTGGCCCCCGCCTCAACAACCAGGGAAACACGTACAGTACCGAGGTTGGCTGGTTGATCACACCGCCTTTCGCACCTGGGATCTGCACCACCAGAGGAACGTGGGTGACCTCGGAGTACACAGTCTGGCGATGATACTTGCCGCCGTGCTCCCCAAATTCCTCACCGTGATCTCCAGTGACAATGATGATGGTGTTCTTCCCCCACTCCGAGTTCTCAGCCGCGTCGAGGAGCTTCCCCAGCTGCACATCGGCGAAGCGCACTTCTTGACGGTAGCGCTCAAGCCGGGTCTTACCCGGCATGTCGTCGTAGTGTTTCACATAGTGGAAGTGAGGGCTTGCAAGAAACACCCAGCCAAAAAAGGGCTTTGGCTCCGTTCCATACTTCTCTAGGAGTTGGAGTGCATCGTCGCGAACCTTGAGATCGGTGGACTTGCTGCGGCTCTTGGCTGTGGTGAAGAGGCGCGAGTCGAAGCCCTGGCCCAAGCCGAGAAGACTATTGGTAAACGCGTAGCGGTAGTTGTGGCTCGCCCAAAAGGTCGCGTATCCATTTCGCCCCAAGCTCTCAGCCACGGTCTGGGCCCTTGAGTCCAGCTCACCGTGCCAGTTCTTCTTCCAGATGATCAGTGGCGCCGCGCTGGGGTAGCTCATCGTCATCAGCGAAGCCATCGACTGTAAGGTCCCCGTGCTCGGGGCGTTCGCGCTCTGAAAGTTGTAGCTGCCTGGCGCGCCAGCCAGACGGGCGAGGTTGGGCGTGAGGTCGAGATCCGGGGCGCCGAGACTGCTTTGGTCGTAGCGCAGCGCCTCGATCGTGACCAAGAGGATGTTGTAGTCCTTGAGCTTGAAGCGCTTGGGAAGCTTGGGCATCTGCGAGGAAGCTCGGAAGAGCGACCATGCTTCCGAGGCGCGGAGCCGGGTTCGAGCCGAGTCGTCCCCGTCGAGCGACCCGCTTCCCGACCCTTCGCTCAAGAACAAGACACTGGTCTGCCCCAACATCGACTGCTCAATGAAGTCCGGTCGAATCTTCCCTACGGCACCGCTGACTCCAGAGGCCACCGCAAGGGCTACCACCACGCCCGAGAGGACCGCCTTGGCCCGGAGGCTCGGGCTCACGCGAAGCACCCAGCCGGGCTGAAGGCCAACCATTGCCAAGAGCACCATTGCCAGGGACACCCGCGCCAGGCCGAGATGCAATCCCTGGTAGTCCCCCACAAACAACTCGTAGTTCGCGAAGTAGATGACTGTGCCACCAGCAAAGAGGCTTCCCCGCAACAACCGTCGCAGGCGAAGCGACCAGGCGGGGGCGCTGTCTGAGAGGAGGTAGAGACCCACGGACTGTGAGATGCCAAACGCGCCAAACAGCGCCCACATCTTCCACTCGGCCGCCAGGCCCGCTTCCGCCGTCACGGGAGCAAAGCAGGCGATGGACATCCACAACGCAGCCCCCACATGCATTTGCCGTGCGGCTACCGATTGGACGCGCGGGTAGTGCCAGTAGAACAGCCAAATCGGCCACAGCAAGAGGCTGTGAACCACAGCCAGACTCAGCGCAGCCGGTAAAGCAAGCGGGCCAGCGAACAACTCCCTCGCGGGCAGGCGTAGGACTTCCGCGAGACTAAGCGCGAGCAGGCAGAGCGTCCCTAGGCGGTACGTAATGCGGGCCTGGTTCTCGGCGCTCTTGTCTCTAGCATCAGTCATGGCGAGGCGATCCCGGCGTGGCCGGCGACGGAAGATAACATAGGCAGGAACCCGTCCATGACGGCTTGTACATGCGAGAAATCTGACGATCCAGCGAGAAATCGGAGTTCTCCGGGAGCAGCTCGACTGGACCCAGGACAGACCGTCTTGTCGGGCCTCTAGGCCTCATAACTGCTACGACTGTCTCACCATGCGCTACGAGGGCTCCATCTACCGACCTCCCAGCGAGGCCCGCAGCCTGATCCTTCAGGCCACGATTGGCTGCTCCTGGAATCAATGCGTTTATTGCGCCATGTACCGGGACAAGACCTTCCGGATCCGAGAGCTCGACGCCATCTTGGAGGACATCGACCGGGCGGCAACCGAGCTAGGAGACACGGTCCAAAAGGTCTTCATCGCCGATGGAGACGCTCTGGTGATGCCGCTGAGCCACTGGGAACCGATCCTTGACCGACTCCGCAGGCGCTTCTCTCGGTTACGCCAGGTCTCCTGCTATGCCATGGCCCAGAACGTCCTGGAAAAGAACCAGGCCGAGCTCATCGCTCTCCGCGAGCAGGGCCTGAGCCTTCTCTATCTGGGGCCGGAGTCGGGTGATGAGCCCACGCTGCGACGCATTGCGAAGTCACCGCTGACGACGCTCCCTGGAGACGGGCGGGCCGGCCGTCCGATCTTCGACGCTCACGTAGAGGCTGCACAGCGAGCTCGTGCTGCGGGGCTCCGCAGCTCCGCCATCTTCCTCCTGGGAGCCGGGGGGACCGAGCGTTCCGCAGAACACGCCAGGGGCTCGGCAGAGCTGGCCACCGCCATGGATCCGGACTTTCTCGCAGCGCTCACTCTGACCGTAGTGCCAGGGACACCCCTGGCCCAACGCCAGGACGAGCAGCGCTTCCAACTGCCGGATGTGCCGGGGCTGCTCCGAGAACTGCGTACCTTCGTGGCAGAGGCTCGCCCCACCGATGCGCTCTTCCGCACAAACCACGCGAGCAACTACCTGCCCCTGGGCGGTCGATTGCCGGCAGATGGTCCAGCCATGGCAGCCGCGATCGACGCAGCCCTGGACGGGCGCACCCGGCTGAGGCCCGAGTGGTCACGAGGGCTTTAGCAGAAGCACACCCGCATCAACATCGCCGTCTAGGGACGGACTTGGGCCTAGAGAAGGTCCCCAGCACATCGACCGGGCCGATGGCTTCGAGGGGGCCATCGAAGCCTGCCTGATCTGCGATTCGTCGGAGGCGTGATCCCCCCCTCATCGGATGCAGGTGCGTTCCTGGTACCCGGCGGACTCCTGGTATGCCTCGTGGGTGCTGACCCCCTGTGAGATCGCCGTCTTGATGTTTCCGGTCACTCCGAGGTCTTGCCAACCAGAAGGGCAGCCCTGCGGACTGCAGTTGCCGACGGTATCCGCAGAGGCCCCCGTCCAAGCACACCGGGTGTGCGAGACGACGACAGTACTCTCCAGGTAACACATCCTCTCCTGGTATCCACCGGACTCCTGGTATGCCTCGTGGGTGCTGACCCCCTGTGAGGTCGCCGTCTTGATGTTTCCGGTCCCTCCGAGGTCTTGCCAGCCAGAAGGGCAAGCCTGCGGGCTGCAGTTGCCGATGGTATCCGCAGAGGCCCCCGTCCAGGCGCAACGCGTGTAGATGACCGTGCCAGCACCCCCAGATGTGGTGGAAGAGGCCGTGGTCTGCGTCGTCCCGTCGGGGAACTTGAAGCCGCCCGAAGTGGACTCGACGACTCCGGCAACGGTCAACTGCTCGCTAGGACTCGGGGTGCCGATTCCCACCTGCCCCGCCTGGTTAATGCGCATGCGCTCGCTAGGGCTGACCGTGCCATCAGCGGTCGTGTAGAACGTGAGCCGGCCTGGCACATCATTGGTGCCCGGAGTCCCATCAACCTCGGCCCTGATCTTGGCCGATTGTTCCCAGGTCTGGCCGTCGCTTGAGTACCAGATCAGCGAGCCCAGCTCGTCCCCACTCTGGACCTGCAGGTGCCCGCCGATGGTCGTGTCCCGACTCTTGGTGAACTGAAGAGCGCCGCCTTCTGCATCGTTTGCATGATTGGACAACCGCGCCCTGGGAGCGCCCCCCCCGGCACTTGCTGCAACGTTCAGGTGTGTCACAGGATCGCTGGTGCCGATGCCAACAAACGTGGTCGACGCATCGACCTTGAAGGTCGCAGTCCCCACGGTCAGATCATCCGACAGGGCGATGGGGTCGTTGGTGATGTAGTCCTCGACTTGCGCCTCGGTGAGCTGGGTGTCCGTGTCCACCGTATGCTCGCCAACGGAGTAGTTGTTGTTGGCCACGAACGCGTCCACTTGCGCCTCGGTCAGCTGGGTGTCCGTGTCCACCGTGTGCTCGCCAACGGAGTAGTTGTTGTTGGCCACGAACGTGTCCACTTGCGCCTCGGTCAGCTGGGTGTCCGTGTCCACCGTATGCTCGCCAACGGAGTAGTTGTTGTTGGCCACGAACGCGTCCACTTGCGCCTCGGTGAGCTGGGTGTCCGTATCTCCGTCGGCGAGACCTGCGGGGACGTTGTTCAGGTCAGACCAGTTGATCGAGGGGGTGGGCCCGATCCAGTTGGCGCTGGAGTCGATGACTGGCACTCCACCCACATGAACCTCAGCGGCGTCTACCAGCCCCCCATCGAGGTGGGTGGCGCTGGTGGAGCGCATCGCGTAGGGCACCGAGATGACCTCCTGCCGGGGAGACAGGTCATCGCCGTTCAGGGTCAGTTGGAGCCACTGAGCCCCCCCATCGAACAGGAGATCGTCAAGGGTCGAGAGAGTGCCCAGCGTCACCGAGTAATAGCCCTCGTCCAGATTGAGCTGGTGTGTCTCGGTCCACAGAACGTTTCCGCCTGTCTCCTCGTCATAGAGAGTAAAGACCAGCGTGTGACTTCCGGAAAGCGGACCGCCCGCACCATCCAGTACCCGGCCCTGCTGGCTCAGTCGAGTGGGGGTGGCCAAGGCGGTCGCCGAAGACAGGACGAACACGAGGACAAGGAGAGAGACGCGGGGCATGAGGTTCTCCCGGCTAGGAGGGGTCGGCAGAGGGAAGATGCTAGCGCGCCCCCGGCCCGGATTGGGCCCAAACTATCGAGTTGTTCGCCGCGAGTAGGCCGGAAGAAGACCACGCGCTGGCTCCGCCCACCGCAACACGAGCCCAAGACAGTCTCTGGTCGGACCGGAATGAACTGGCCTTCGACGTGGCGAAGAACCTTCGACCTGGCGTACAAGCAGTTCGATGGTTCTAGGATGGTTCGGCGATACAAGCCGGTCCTTGTGCCACCTGGAGTTGAGCGTTGACCCTACTGCACGCGACCGGTCTGAACATGGCGTTTGGACTCGACAACCTGCTCCAGGACGCCGAGTTGCGCCTGGATGCTGGCGAGCGAGTCTGCCTGGTTGGACGCAACGGACAGGGCAAGACCACCTTGATGAAGATCCTGGCCGGACTCCAGGAGCCCGACAGCGGCACGCTCCAGCTCAAGGACCACACTCGCGTTGCCTATCTGCCCCAGGCGGTGCCCGATGACCTGGCTGGTTCGCTGTTGGGGGTGGTCCTCGAAGGGAGTGACGGCAGCGCCGCGCTGCTCGAAGCTTATGAGCACCTCAGCCGAAGCTTGAGTGACGACCCCTCCCCCGAGGATCTTGGGCGCCTCCAGTCGCTGCAGGAAGAACTGGACCGTCGGGACGGCTGGGCTGTGCGAGAGGCGGCTGCAGCTTCGCTCCATCGACTGGGCCTGGCGACTGACGACCGCTTCGAGGACCTCTCTGGAGGTCGCAAGCGCCAGTGTCTGCTGGTCCGTGCGCTGCTCTCAAGGCCTGGGATCCTGCTGCTCGACGAGCCGACCAATCACCTGGACATTGCCGCGCTCAGCTGGGTCGAGAGTCTCCTCAAGTCCTTCTCGGGGGCGGTGTTGTTCGTGACTCACGACCGCGCATTCCTTCGCTCCATGGCCACCCGAATACTGGACCTGGACCGGGGAAAGCTGACGAGCTGGCCCGGTGACTATTCGCTCTACAGAAAGCGTAAGGAAGAGGCCCTGGATGCTGAGATGAAGCAGTGGGCACAGTTCGACAAGAACCTCGCAAAGGAGGAGGCCTGGATCCGCCAGGGCATCAAGGCTCGCCGCACCCGCAACGAAGGCCGAGTGCGTGCTCTGAAGCGACTCCGCGGGGAACGCAGCCGGCGCAGGGAGCGCATTGGTTCTGCGACGATCCAGGTGCAAGAGAGTGAGCGGTCCGGGAAGCGGGTCTTCGAGGCGACGTCCCTTGGTTTTGCCTGGCCTGGCCAGAACATCGTGGACAACTTCAGTCTCGAGGTGCAGCGTGGCGATCGGCTCGGAGTGATTGGGCCCAACGGCTGCGGGAAGACAACCCTACTTCGACTCCTTCTCGGTGAGCTCCGACCCCAGTCGGGGAGCGTGCGCCTCGGCACCAAGCTACACCCCCTGTACTTCGATCAGCTCCGAGGACAGCTCGACGACGAGCGTACCGTGCAAGAGAACGTCTGCGACGAGAACGACACAGTCGTCCTCAATGGCCAGAGCCGGCACGTCATCGGCTACCTGGGCGACTTTCTGTTCTCGCCGGAGCGCGCCCGTACACCGGTCAAGGTGCTCTCTGGCGGAGAGCGAAACCGACTGCTGCTCGCCAAGCTGTTCGTGCACGAAGCCAACCTGCTGATCCTCGATGAGCCCACCAACGATCTGGACATCGAGACGCTCGAGCTTCTGGAGACAACGCTGCTCAATTACAGCGGGACCCTGATCCTCGTGAGTCACGATCGGGAGTTCCTCAACAACGTCGTGACCAGCTGCATCGCCTTTGATGCCGACGGACAGGTTCGTCACTACGCTGGGGGCTACGACGACTGGCTGCACCAGCGCCCAGAGCTAGCAGAGCCGTTGGCGAGAGCAGATACGAAGCCCATCACTCAACCAAAGAAGACGACTCAAAAGAAGAAGATGAGCTTCAAGGACAAGCAGGAGCTGGAGCGCCTTCCTGGCCTGATAGAGACACTCGAGAGCGAGCAGGCCGGCCTGAACGACCTGGTGTCTACACCCAACTTCTTCGCGGGCCCAAGGGAGGAGGTGCACCGCGTGACGCATCGACTCGCCCAAGTCGAGTCCGAACTGCAAGAGCACTACGACCGGTGGCAGCAGCTGGAGTCTCTCCGTGAGGAGCTCGAGCCCTGACAGGCCGTGGTCAGAGCGGCGGCGACAACGTCAGCTAGGAGCGGATCGAGTGCGGAGGCGAGCAACACCTGGTGGACGGCATAAGCATTCTCGGTGGGTTCGCATGAAACTTGGCCGCGAACCAAGCTATCCAGCTCAGGCTCTGGAGAGCCCATCAGTCCTTGGAGCAAACCAAGTACTGAACGTAGGGCAGAACACTGCTCGCCCCCACGCTCCCGCTGGTGCCTGTGGTGGTGGTTATCCCATGGCTGTGGCTGCCGTCCGAATCCGTCGTGCCGCTGTAGGTGTGGCTGTGACCTGTGTAGGAGCTGGCGGGCAAGCCTGGACCGGCCCCCACAATGGGACTGTCATCGTCGTGCGTCCTTCCTGAATAGGTGTGCTCGTGCGAGCCGGCCTGGGAAGACTCGCCCAGGTCAATCCCGCTCAGGTCATGGCCATGGGCTCGATCCTCGAGGTCTCCCAGCGGTGCGCCGACCGTCCCGGCCAAGGTGTCAAGACCCGAGATCCCGACCACGAGCCGTCCCTGTGCATCGACCGCCTCACGCCAGCCCGGGGGGCAGGACGGCAGGTCGAAGAATCCAATGAAGCCAGAGGGCAGACTCGACGCGGTGGTCTGGCTGGTTCCATCGGGAAAGACGAAGCCTCCGCCTGCCCGCACCTCGCCATCGACATCCAGTGTGTGCTGTGGACTGGCAAGCCCCACCCCCACCCGCTCCGTGTCCACATCTACCTGGAGCACCTCGACGGCACCAGCGCCCCGAAAGCTGTGGCCCGGACCGTAGCCAATCAGAGTCGTGCGATCGCCACTGTCCTGAATGGGCTTCAACGTCGTGGCTGGATCCTCGTCGGTGCCCTTTGGGTTGAGGATCAAGGTGTCGTCTGCCGTCGACTCGATCACGATGCTGTTCTGCACCAGGTTCTGGTGGAACTCCCCTCCGATCACCGAGACGTTGTCGCCCTGGATCCGGATGCCGACATCGTCCATCTGGAAGCGGCCTGAGTTGACGACCAACCCGCGCACCAGGGGCCCCACAAGCAAGGCTTCTCGCGACACTCCGTCGCGGTTGTTGTGCTCGAACCGCCCGTTCTCCACCAAAACGGACTCGGCCCAGAGCCCGCCTCCAGTCCCCTCGACGACCAGGCCCTGCTCAAAGCTTGCCTCGAACAGGATGTTGGCCAGGGTGTTGTTGTTGCCGTTGACGATCTCGACAGCTCGGTGATCGCTGTTCACAAAGGCCGAGTTCTCGACGACCGACGAGTTGGTCTGGTAGAGGCGCAGCCCAGTGCCACAGTTGCGCACATACACATTGCGGATACGCCCAGCGACCAGCTGAGCATTTTGAGGGTCGAACGGGTCGGGCTCGATCTCGCGCCAAGGCGAGTAGATGCCGTAGCCCTTGCAGTTGAAGATGGACATGTCCCGAATCATCAAGGGGTTGTTGGACCGCAGGATTCGGATCCCGTCCATCGCTTGGTCCTGACAGTGAAGGAACAGCTTCTCGATGATCAGTCGCTGCCGTGTGTAGACCCCGGGGATCCCCAGCACTACCAGCGCATCGCCGGAAAAACCGGGGAGCGCCTGGATGGCGGTCCCGTTAACCGTTGCCCCGGTCGCTACCGAGTAGCCCATGGTCGTCCCACTGAAGACCGTACCTGCAACCGTAATGACGAGCGGCTCGGACACCATGTACTTGCCCGGCGGAACAATGACAGTCCCGCCGTTGGTAGGCACCGCGTCCAGCGCCGCCTGGAGCGCTGCCGTGTCGTCTGTGATGCCATCGCCCTGCGCCCCGTGATCCCGAACGTTGACCACCCACGAAGGGCTCGCTGCAGGACCGCAAGCCCAGGCAGAACCATTCCATTGGGCCACCTCGGAATTCGCACAGGACAAACTGGCGAGAGTATCGGTGTCGGTGTCGGTGTCCTGGTCAGCAGAGCAGAGCCACCGCCCGGTCAAGCCCTGGTACCGGGGGATCTCGCCAGGCAGACAGGGCAAGGAGTCCAGAGTGTCGGAGTCGCCATCACGGAGGTCGGGCGGCACATTGGTCACATCAGACCAGGCCACTCCAGGCGGGGTGCCCAACCAACTCCCGCTGCCGTCCACGACCACCTGACCATTGACCGACAGGGAGCTGGCATTGACCGTCCCGCCATCGACGTCTTGAGCGACGTTGGCTCGAAGAGACCAGGGAACCGAGTGCAGCTGACGGCGGGGGGACAGCGCTTCACCATCGAGCGTCAGCTGGAGCCACAGCGGCACCTGGGAGAAGAGGCCGTCGTGCAGGGGCTGCTGATTGCCCAGAACCACGCTGTAGTAACCCGCATCCAGGTCCAGACTGTGCGTCTCAGTCCAGAGTTCGCTCCCACCGGCCTCGGCGTCGAACAAGGCAAAGGCCAGTTCGTGGTTCCCGGTCAATGGCTCTCCCGAGTCATCGAACAATCGACCCTGCTGCGAGAAGAGACCCGGTGCCGCCTGGGCGGGCAGAGCCGCCAGTGTGACAAAGAGGACCAAGCCGACACACGAGCTTGTGAGCATGTGTACGAATGGGAGCACGGTGATCTCCTAAACACCGACCGGTCACCAAAACAGGTAGGAAGACAAGCGTCCCAGGGCGTGTTCGCTCCGTCAATGACCGTGTCTCCTGCGAGGCAGAGGCACTGCTCTCAGAATGGCCAACTACGCCGCCCGAGTTCCAGCGGTATCCGATCAGAGCGGCAACCAGCGCTGGCCGTCGCTGAACCCCCAGTGTCAGGAAGCTGCTTCCCAAATATGGGCGCCCCCGACAGGGGCTCCTACTGGAGGTCTCCAGCTGGAGCGGGAGCGCCACCGCGCTGTCCCGTCGCAGGGAACGGATGAACACCTGTCTGGTCGAGGTAACGTTCGAGCGCCCCCTCCAGATGACTCACATCCACTTCATCGAGCAGGTTGATGCCTGGACGCCCACCGCGCTCGTTGCTCAGAGCCAACACCTCATCTGTCCGTGTGACGAAGTCACGCTGGAAGCGATGCTGACCATCCGTGACCATGATCTTGTTGGAGACGATTCGGTCATTCTTGCCGACCATCCAGGCTTCCGAGATTACAGTGCGCTTGGGTTCTTCAACATCCCCACGCAAGACCGGCATCAGATCCATACCGTCCAAACCGCTCGGAGGAGTTGTCTGGGTCAACGACAACACCGTGGGGAAGAGGTCCACCGTGTTCGCCGGCATATGGATCCGACGCGGCTCAATTCCCGGCACCGACAGCAGCATCGGCACTCTGGCCACTGATTCAGAGAGCAGGTGGCCGTGAAACCGCAATGGGATTGCGATGGGGAGCATGCCCAGCGCCCCTCCCTGTTCCCGGGACAACTGCTCACCATGGTCTGACGTCACCGCAACCGCGATGGGCTCCCCTTCATCTTGGAGCCGGGCAAGCTCCTCCAGAAGTGGCGCCACACGATGGTCGAATGTCGCGATCTCGTGGTCGTACCCGTCAGCCGAGCTCGGGCCAAACCAAGGCACTCCAGGATCTCGAACTGTGGGCGTATGCGGTCCCAAGTAGTGCACCCACAAGAAAAACGGCTCATCCGTCGGCTTGGTTTTCAGCCATTCGAGCGCCTGGCGTGTTGCACCCAAGTCATCCGGGTCATGGGTCCCCTTCTCATGAAGGGCCACGAGCTCATCGAACTCACCCGTAATCCCGGTGCCCGGCAACGCCATGTGCAGCGGAGTAGCTGCCAAGGTCCGAATACCCCGTCGTCGAAGCCACCATAGGAGCGACGGACGGGGCTCCTCGGTCGGCAGACGGTACCAGTGGGTGACCATCTCACCCGGCTGCAGTTGCTGGCTCGCTTCGGTCACGGTCAGGTAACGCCAGGCCGTAGTGCGGGCCATCCGGCTCCATTTCAAGCGACGCGGATAAACTCCCCTGAAGTTGGCGGATAGAGCAACCGCAGTGGATGACCCCGTGGTGTAGGCGTTCTCGAAGACAACTGCACGCTCACTTGCCCACCGCTTCAAATTGGGCGTGGTCTCACGTGAGTAGCCATAGACGCTGGTGCGCTCGGCACTCACCGTGTCGACGGTGATCAACACAACACTGTGGGGCGAGGGTTTGGCTGCGACAGTGGTGCCTTCAGGCTCGGTCCAGGTCAACTCGCCAGTTGAGTCCCCCATGCGGCAGTCGTCGTCAATCTGGTTTCCGGGTTGCTCCCGAGCCCCCGGATGAACGTTCCGGGCCAACTCATCGCAATCACCGTCGGCAAGCAGCCCTGAATAGCCATCACGATCTAGGTCAAGCAGCCATCGACTGGTCTGTAGGGCCAGGCTGGAATACGGGCCTGCCTGGAGCTCTGCAGCCATCGTGCGGTCCACGAGCAACGGGCCGCTCAACACAAGACCTGCCACGAGCACCCACACAGCACGCGGGGCTCTCGAAGCCGAGGCCATCAGCTTGGCCTCCAGCTTCGGGGGCACGTTCGTCGCAACGGCCACGAGCAGTGAGAGAAGCGCAAGACTGCAAAGAGGTAGCATCGAAAACGGGTAGGTCACTGACAACTCGGACCGCTCTAGCGCCAGGCAGAAGCCAGCACCGAGAAGCCCAAGAAGCCCGATCCCCAGCCGTATTGGCATCGGCGCACTGGCACTAAACCCCCTGGGGTGCCCGCTACGTGGTTGCAGCAGCGCCCCCGCCACGACACCCACACCCGCGACAACGATGCTGATCACGAGTGCCAAGAACGCCACCTTGCGATACGCGGTGTTCAGGCGCACAAAGACCGAGAGCCGCTCCATCAGCGAGAACGCAAACACGCCGCCCAGGGTCGTCCAGAGGAGGACCTGCACCCGCCCAGACCGAGGCATCACTAGCCAGTACACACTAGCGATTCCCACAGACCATGCTGCGCCGGCGAGCAGACCAAGGCTGGTGGCGCCGAAGAGCGCTCCTATCGTGGGGTCGGCCTGCAGCAACGAGTCAACAGCAGCCAGCACCGCCAACAGTACAGGCGGGAGCCAAACCGCTGGACAAGCAAGAATCCTCGATGCGCTGCTCTCGGACGAGTTCGAGGGTCGGTGGGAACTCATGTCGGCGCGTGTAACACATTTGTAGTGGAGTCGTCACAAAGTAGCGGCGTCACCGGGAGCAGACTCGGAGCCTCAAGAGCGCCTCCACAGCCGACACCAGGCTGCGCAACGACCCCCATGATGTAGGGCTCTTGGCCGCTAGGGGATTAGCTGCCCATCCCCACCCAACCTGTCTGCCAGGGCAGCAGGCGGAGGCAGCACCCACATTTGAAGCAACGAGACGACCACCATCGTGCCGAAGCTGATGCCCATGAGCGCTCCACTGGCGATGACGACGTAGGCAAAGCTCGCGACGATCTTGGTCAAGTACCACGAGACGATGTCGCAGAAGATCGTCGCAAACGGCAAACCCACGATCGTGCACTTGAGCCAGACGGGCCGCAGGTAGGCGTGACTGAAGATGATGCCCATGATGAAGAACATGAACGTGATGCCCAGCAAGTGGGTGTGGGACACCCGCACCATCGTGTAGATGTCCATGCCGGTGTCGAGTTCCACCATGGCCATGACCTTGTCGTAGGACGTCAGGTCCGGGAGGTGTGGGTTGGTAGGAGCGTGGCAAGCATGGCAGCGCTGCTGGAAGATCGAAGAGACCGTCTCGTTGAAGGCCGTCTCCTCAGCCCCACTTCGCACCCAGGCAACGATGGCTGCCCGGTCCCCCTCGGGAAGCATCCCGGCCATGGGCCCCTTCAGGGCCGCCTCGAGCCGAGTGTCTGCCTTACTACCGCTGTAGGCGATGATGAGGTCATCCGCCGAGAACATCGGCTGACCATCCCGCCCGGCATGCGACGCAAAGACATAGATCATCGAGAAGATGTAGCCCACCGACAGCACAAGCAGCGTTCCCGTGTAGGCCACCCGTAGGCTCAGCGGTAGCTCGCGGAAGTGCAGATACAGGGGATGGGGTCGAGGTTCGGTCATGGCAGTCGCAACTCCTGGTGAGGACCCTAGCAAAGCTCGAGGCCGACGGGCTCAGCATCCAATAATGGCGGCCCAATACCGAGCTGGAGCGGCAGCTAGCCCACTTGTCCAGAGGCTTCGCTCAAGCGCCCCGTCGAGGCCGGAGCGCATTGCACACCCTTGTCGTCAGAAGCATCGATCAAGGCAACGAGGTGCGAGCAACATGCCTCGACAGTGAAAGGCGCCGCGACTTCGCGGGCGCGTTGCCCCATCTGGGCTAGAGCATCCCGACTGAGGTTCGAGATCTCGGCTGCGATCTTGACGGGGTCTGGGTCGACGAGCAGCCCAGCACCTGTACCGTCCAGGAGCTCGGGCAAGGCTCCAACACGCGTAGCAATCACCGGGATCCCGTGTGCCATCGCTTCGAGAACTCCCACAGGCAGGTTGTCCTGAAAAGCACTCTCATCCACTGGGTCTGGCAAGAACACAAACGCGTCGTGCTCCACAAGAAAGTGGGACTTGGCCTCGCCGAGAACCACGCCCTCGAGCGTCGCTGACAGCTGGCGGGAAGCGATCTCCTCTGCCACGCACTCGGCGTCTCTACCAGCCCCTGCTATGGCGAGGGTCGCCCCAGGGATTGCTTCCAAGACATCAAGAGTCCGCTCGAGGCCCTTGTTCCAAAGGAGTCGTCCCATCGTGCAGAGACGAGGCGACTCGTCAGCGGAGCCAACTCCAGCGGCCGGAGCGATGGCCGCGAACACACCGAGAGGCACCTCGGCGACTTCGTGGGGCGCGACGAGCGTGCGGAGCTTTCGGGCAAGAAACGGGCTGGTCGCGGCAAGAGCACCACTGCGGGCCACCAGCCTTGCTACTTGCCCGCCTCCGGGAAGGCCCGCGAGCAAATGAACATCGGAGCTGTGGGCCAGGTGGATCAAGCGGGGCCGCTCCTCGACCGGCACGCCTCGAACGGCCAGCGCTGCCGCGAGACCGCCCGGAACAAGCCAATGGGTCAAGACAACGTCCGGCTTCCAGGCACGAAGCATGCCCCGAACCGCCAACACCATCTTCACCACCAGGCCCGGCACAGCCGCCACGGCGGTCGGCGCACGCTTGATGCGCTCCCAGATGCCATCGCCGCCGGTAATCTGAAGGGGTCTCAGTCCCAGCCCCGGGTAGCCAAATCGATGAACCTGAACGCCCTGCCACTCCTCAATCCCGGTCTCCCCTTCTGGGGTTGCGGGCGTGACCACCCGCACCTCAGCCCCCGCCGCGACCAACCCCCGGGCGAGGTCGTGAACGAAGAGTGCGTGAAAGTCGTCCCGGTGAAATGGATAGGACGAGCTGACGATCATGACTCGGCGCCCCAACCAGGGCCCAGTCACGGCTGAATCTCAGCTACCACAGGCGCGCTGGCAGGCGCGCCGAACAGTCGGTGGGAGAGCGTCGTGCGGACAATGACCCGTCCGGCGTACCAGCCGTAGACGAGCGGATTGGCCGCTAGGCGTGACACCCCATGTTCCCGAATTCCTCGCACTGTCACGGGCACCTCGAGAATGTTGAGACCAGCGAACGCACACAGGAGGATGCTCTCGTGTGTGTACGTAAAGTTCGCCTTCAGCTCCATGGCAGCCAGCGCAGCACTCGAAAACGCACGAAAGCCACACGAAACGTCAGCGAGTGGCTGACCGATCAGCCCAGAGACCCACCGAGCCACTCCGGCGTTGCCCCACCTGCGGGTCCGCTCCATCCGCGGAACCAGGTTGGGGTCGAGAAAACGTGATCCGAGGGCCAGATCTGCAGCGCCGCGACGAATCGGGTCCACGAGAAGGCCCATCTCGTTGGCGTCGAACTGGCCGTCGCCATCGATGTGAACAACCAGATCGGCCCCGGATTGGCGTGCATCGGCAATGCCCGCTCGGAAGATCCGTCCGAGACCGATGTGCTCGGGGCTGCGCCAAAACCGAACGCATGCTTCTTCGTTGGCCAGCGCCTCGCCGATCTCGGAGGTGCCGTCCGTAGAGCCATCGTCCAGGATGAGGACACTCAGCCGGTCATCTTCACGAAGCAGCCTCGAGGCCGCCTCCCGAGCAGTGCGCACAACCACCGCCAGAGTGGGCGCTTCATTGCGTGCCGGTATCTGAATTCGCAGGTGCATCGGCTGACTTATCCGGTGGAGGGGTATACAACTCATCGAGACGATCCACCAGGCGTCCTTGAAGCTCCAACCAACGATTGAGACGCCGTTGCATGTCGCTGAACTGCTCCGGTTCGAGCTTGCTCAGGTCGTTGCGTTCATCCTGATCGACGCTGATATCATACAACCAGCACCGATTCATCCGGCGGTTACAAACAAGCTTGTGCGGCCAATGGGCGAGCGCAATCTTGGGGGCGTATTTTCCGTCCGCAGTCATCGCTGTCAATCGCTCCCGGTTGCGCACAGCATCTCCTTGCTTGCCACCGGTCAGGAAATTGAAGAACTCTTTGCCCCGAAAGTTAAACGCCTCCGTAACCAAATCGCGGGTCGAGGGTCGCTGGAGCGTCGAGTAGAGAGAGCGCCCCTGCGCGAGCAGCCTCTCTGGGAGCGGTACGTCGAGAGCGTCGAAAATAGTGGGCATGACATCCAGGTGCGAGAAGTGCTGCCCCTCAATCACGCGGCCAGTTGGTATGCCCGGGCCAGATACGAAAGCGGGTATCCGAGAGATGACATTGTGAACGTGGACGTGGTGGTAGAAAAACTTCTTCCCGTCGATCTTCTCGCCCAGGCCCTCTCCATGATCAGCAATGACAATCACCAAGGTCTCATCGGCAGCAGGCTGCTCGTAGAACCACTTCATGAACTTGCCCAATGCGTTGTCCATGTAGGCGACCTCAGACAAGTATTTTTCGCGCTTGCTCTCGCCAAAGTCGAAACCCTTATGTGACCTCCACTTCTTGTGTGGCTCATAGAGATGGACCCAGCCGAAGAAGCTGTCCCCATCCTTGATCGATGCCTTGACTTTCTTTCGAAGGGTTCGGAGACCGACCTTGCTGTTCTTGTGCTTGTGCACCACCGCGTCGCGCGGGAGAAAGAAGTCGGTGATGGTGGTCCTGTCGAACCACTTGGTCTTGGGGCGCGTGTAGATGTGCTCGTCGAACCGATCCCGGATGTGATCAAAGAGCCGATGTTCCGCCCAGTACGAGGACAGGGCCAGCACCGACGGCGACTGGGAGCTAAACATGCCCCCATACGCGAGTGGCGTCGCCGGATATTGCGCCACGCTGTCGGGTAGATAGAGGCCATTGGCCCGCCACTTGTCGAATCGCGGAGCAATCTCGGGGTCAGACCAGGTATCAGATCGCGTTGACTCGAGCACAAACAGCAAGACGTTCTTCACCTTGTCTTCGGGGTCCCGGGGTGGCGCCAGCGCCCCGAAGTCACCCGGCGTGTCGACGGGGTAGAGCCCTGCTTTGCCCGACCCATCGAACCGAACGAAGAAAGCCGACTCGCCGATCACCAGCCCGCCACCCGGGAGAGTCTGGGCCGATGCCATCGGGATGTGGGATAGAGCGCCGACATAACGCAACGCGCCCTCGCCAAATGGCAGCACGGCTGCGATGGAGAGCAAGATCAAGACCCCAAGGCCGACCGTGACACGACGCAACTTGTCGTGTTGCAGCAGCGGCCACAAGAGCCACACCGAGAGAACCGCCGCACATAGAGCGAGGTGGCCATGAAACTGGCGGTACGTGAGCTCGAAAGACACGTTCACCGCAATCCCACATACGAGCCCGAGCGCCATGATCCAACGACGCCAAGGCAGAGTTCGTTTCGAGCCGAAGCACACAAACCGCACGCAGACCGCGAAGACGATGGGTAGCAGAACGAAGTAAGCGGTCCGCATCAACACGTAGTGCTCAGAAGCGCGAAAGCCATCGCCCTGCACGAGGGTGTTTTGCCAGCTCACACCAAACAGCAACGCCACTAGGGGCCAAACCCACTCACTGCGCAGAGTGAAGCGTCGAGAAAGAAACCGGACGAAGATCACAACCGGAGCCAGATGAACCGCAACCATGGTGCCGACCATCGCCACACACGCCGCTGCGTATGTGAGACGACCCACGTCATCAAAGGGAATGGAGACACCAAAGAACACAGCGTGGACTGTTTCCATGGCGCAGAGCACCACCACAACCCAGACGAGCGCTCCCCAGCCCGGCGTACTAGCGGTCGTTACTTCTTCCGACACTCAAGCACCATGAAGCCACCAAAGCGGGCAAAGAGAGACGACCGCAGGCGCCGCTCAAGCCAACAAAGACTCGGGCCAAGAACTGGCCAGCTCACCATCGACGGCAGAGTCGTCGCGATGCGCACGCCATGCAATTGGACGAGCTCCAGGCTCTCCGGGAGCTGCTCAATCATCTCGTCGGGGCTGTAGAACCTGAAAAAGACCTGATTGTCGTCGATACCCTCGGCAATCGCATGGCCACCCCGAAGTCGGCGGATCAGGTACCGCAATGACTGTCGGTTGTAGAGCCCGATGAACGAGCGGCCACCCGGTCGGAGCACGCGTCCCATCTCCGACAGAGCCAACGCGAGGTCCGGCACATGGGACAAGACCTTGAACGAATAGCTGACATCGAACGTCTCGTCTTGAAAAGGCAACTCTGTGGCCGAGGCCTCCTGGACCTCTAAGCCACGTTCACGGGCAAGAGAGAGCATGCCCGGCGACAGGTCAATTCCCACAGCCCGCTTCGCCGCAGGGGCCACCCGTTGGAGTATGAGCCCTGTCCCGCACCCAACCTCGAGCGCATCCAGGCCTCCCACTGCGTCGATGACCAGCTCCGACTGCAACTCATCGATGAGCACGTGGTAACCCTCGTGTCGGCGATCCTCGTAGGTCTTCGAAAACTCATCGTAATACTCGCGGTTTTCGATACGAGCAGCTCCCGTCTCAGACCGTGTCATAGATTCTCCCCATCTCTCCGGCGGCGAGCTCGGCGCTAAACCTCGCCGCCACGTGTTCTCGTAGCGACTCGGCCGCAGCCATGCGATCCGCGTCGCTGTTGGCAAATGTCAGAATTCGCTCCGCCAGCTCCGCCCCATCTCGCCCAAGCAGCATGGAGCGGAGTTGGACCGGCGTTATCTCATTCATGGGCGCAAGATCAAGAAAGAAGACTGGCTTTCCAGCCGCCATCGCCTCAAGTGCCACGAGCGGTGCGTCGACCTTGGTGTACAGATTCTCACACGGAATCACCAGAGCATCAGCGGCCGCGAGCAGATCAACAAAGGGGTCGTAATCGAACCGGATGCTCGCCCTCTCTCCATAGGCTGAGAGGTGCTCATCGTAAAACTCTTGCGCCCGGTCTCGCGTGTCGACCCCCTTGAGACGAACCGAGAAGTGGAAACGCACCTTTGGGCTGCCGTCCAGTACCTGGGTAGCAATCTGGGCCAGATGAGGCAGCGCCCCACCATGGTCGATGTCACCGGCAAAGAGCAGATGGAAACACTCCGGATCTTCTCCGAGACGGCCAAGCGCCTCCGCGCGATCCGGGAGAAGCAAGTCATCTGCGATCGCAGGGCGCACGAGGCGAAGATCGCGACTGGGAGCGCGCTCCTTCACTTGGGCGAGGGCGTGCTCGGAGCCCACTGTCACCACGTCGCCAAAGAGCAGAGAGCCGACCTCTTCATAGTCTCGTGGACGCGAGAGCACCGTCTGCACAAAGCCCACCCCCGGGCTCAGCCGCTTCAACCAACGAACCATGGTGCTTGCGCGCCGGTTGGGCGCAAAAAAGAAGTGGATGGCTCGGTACTCATACCGGTGGAGAAACAACCAGATAAACATCCAGAGGTTCTCCACGAGGCGCCCACCGAATGAACCGGCCGAGCGCCACGCCCGGCAAATCTCGACTCCTTCGGGGAGTGCCTCGCGGGCGCGGGCAGGATTCGCCACGCACACCGCAATGTCCGACGGGTCGAGGTGACTGACGAGCGCACGCACAAAGGTCTTCGAACCATCATTGAACGGTGGTTCGAGCGGCTTGGAGACGAGCAAGACGCGACGCTTCCCCGGGCCCACCCCCGCCCCCGTGAGGACCCCTGCCAGCAACAAGACAGCCACGTGGGAGACAAAAGCGATGCTCAACAGCAGCAGAGTCCAGACCCTACCCTCTGGAAGTACCTGCCCCAGCGATGAGCTGATCACTGCACCAAGACCGGTGGCGAGGACGACAATGAACCAAAAGCCAAGCGAGAAGCGACTGCCAAAGTTGCGGACGAGCCAGAGCAGGGCACCAACAAAGACCACTGTTCCTGCCGCGGTCGTGGCTATGGCTGCGCCCACGATCCCCTGCGTCGGGATGAGCGCCGAGGCCACCATCACCTGAATCGCCAACGTGCCAAGCAACATGAAGGTGGAGACACCAGGACGACCTGCCCCGCTAATCATCGACACCGTTAGGTTGAGCAGCGTCAAGGTACCGAGCGCAGGGATCAGCCACACGAGCGCCGCGGCAGCCGGCAGATATTCAGCCGGATAGAGAAACAGCACGATGCGGTCGGCGACGGGCACAGTGACCGCACACATCCCGGCTACGAGCCCCAGAACCATGGCGGTGGCTCGTGAAGATGTCTCAGCCCGTTGTTCGCGGACCTTCGGGTCGTCGCCGTGGAGCTTGGCAATGGTCGGAAACATGACCAGCGATGCCGTGACCATAATGAAGTACGGGATCCGCGCGATGGACTGTGCAGCCGTGTAAAAGCCAGTGAGCAGGTTGGCCTCGTCGGGCGCTGCCAGGCGTTTGAGAAGAAAGATGTCGGCGTTCAAGACGAAGTTCAAGAACAGGGCCACTGCGAGAACTTTGGCGGCAAATCCAGTGAATTGCCGCACCGACAGATCGATGGCCTCCCCTCCCTCACCACGGCCCACGAGGACAAAGGACAAGAGCAAGACGGCAAAGGCCGCAGCGGCGAATCCAACAATGACCCCAGGAACGCCATAGCCCATGTAGACGAGCGCCACGATGGCGCTCACCTTGAGGATCGAGAACGACACGTCGAGGATGGCCTGCTTGACGAACCAGCGACGCCCATTCAGATAGCCCACATTGATGGCGTAAAAGGCGTAAATCAGCGTAATGACTGCCGCACCCCGCAAGAGCGGCACCAGCGTCTCATCGCGGAAGAATTCACCGAGTAGCGGCGCAGCAACGACATACAGAGACAAGGCAGGAATACAGAAGACGGCCTGGTAGAAGAAGCCGCGGCGGCGTACTGCAGACTCGCTGCCAGGACGCCCTGCCACAAAGTGGCTCACCGTCTGCAGCGTGCCATTGATGAGCACCATGTTGATGAGCGAAACAACAGCAAAGAGCACGCCGTAGATGCCGAACTGCTCCGTCGTGAGCAAGCGGCTGAGCGAGAGGTAGAGGGCATAGCCAGCCACCAAGAAGACCATCTTGGCGACAAAAATGGCCGCGGTGCCTCGTGCGAAACTGGCCACTAGTCCTCCTGGTAGCTTGAGCGCCGGCACATTCGAAGGCCTGCGGGAAGGCCAGCAACGTGCTTTGGGCCCTGGGGATGCCGCTCACCAGAGCGAACTCAGGGCCGCCGAGCGGACCTATACACTACGCAAGCCCTTCTTGCACACCTGACCAACGGCCCTCTGTTCTGCTCCAGCCAACGGCCTCCGAGCTCTGGATCGACTGCGCCCGAGTCCGCTCGACCAAAGCATCCAGAGTGTATTGTTGCCCTGATGGCAGACAAGGAAGCCGCTCCAAGCACCCAACCGATGTCTCAATCCGCCAATCCAGACGAGCGACTCGGACGCATCCTGCTGATTGTCGCCGTCGCTCTCGCAACGACACTTCGGCTTTTTGACCTGGACCGCTCCGGTCTAGTCAATGACGAACTGTCGAGCTGGACGAGAGCCAATCTCGTCGGTCTTGGCGAGGTGCTCTCCGTGGCCCGCGGCGATGTGCACCCGCCCCTCTACCAGCTCTTGTTGTGGGGATGGATCGGGCTGTTCGGAGACAGCGAGACCGCCCTGCGCCTTCCCTCGGCCATCGCCAGCTCAGGGGCCGTATTGGCCATCGGCGTCCTCGGCCGACGGCTATTTGGCCCAACCGAGGGAGCGATCGCAGCTCTGTTTGCAGCGACTGCACCGGGGCTGGTGCTTTACGGCCGATTCGCCCGGTCCTACGGGCTCGTTCATCTGCTCACAGTGTTACTGGCAATCTTGGTCGTTGGCTGTGCCGCTCGGGTCGCTTCAGGAGCTCGGCCACGAGCTGGGAACTTGCTGCTCATGGGCCTCTTGGCGGGGCTAGCCCTCTACACCCACTATCTCTCGACTCTCCTGGTCGCCTTCTTCGGGACCGCACTCCTGGTCGTTGCCGTGACTCGGAATCGGCCCGCTCTCCCCTGGATTCTGGGCATCGGCCTGGGAGTTGCTCTCCTCTTTGCTCCCTGGCTACCCATGTTCATGGAGGACCTCCGCGTCGGGGGCCTCAAGTTCGCCAAAGCGCCCGGTCTCTCGGACCTCATGAAGCTCGGACGCCTCGGGCATTCTCATTGGCTGCTCGCCGGGGGCGTCGCCCTTGCGCTGCTGATCCGCGAGTTCTCTTCCTCAAAGAGCCATACGCCCAAGGAGCCTCGACCGGCAGCTGTCTCCTTCGTCCTACTTTGGCTGTTCGGCCTGGGAGCGGTGATGTGGCTCTACTCCCTCCGCTCCTCCATCTGGACCGGCCGAAACCTCAGCCTGCTGAGTCCAGCCGTTGCTCTGCTGTACGCACGTGTCTTGGTCCAACTGGCTGGGGCCCACCGTCCGGCGGCCCTGATTGCCGTGGCTCTCACCCTCCTCACTTGTGGCGTCGGAGCCAGCAGTGGAACTCTATTGGGAAGTATGCCTGCGGGTGACTTTCGGTCTGCAGCGATGGTGCTTGCTGAGCAAAGTGAGGAGAACCGAGCTGCCGCAGTGGTCACTCTTTCCAACCACCCGAAATACTTCCGTTACTACTTTAGGTCGCTGGACAACCCCATTGAGGAGGACCGTTGGGCGCGATCATCAAAAGCGGCTGAGGCTGCTGTTCGGGAGTTGTCTAGAGACCATCGATTGGTTTGGTTACTGTCCGGCCATAAGAAGTTCTCGAAGAAGCGGCTCAAGCAACTGCGCAAGCGGTTCCGTGTCGTAGAAGACCACAAATTCCACGGGTCGAGAGCGTTGCTTCTGGAGCTCAAGTGATTCTCATGGACCAGCCGATCGAACCATTGACTGCACTCTTCTCAGCTTGGCCCTAGAGCAGGCAGGCATAGGGTCCCTGTGCGCACTGAGCACCCGCCTCATCAAGGCAGCGCTATTTCGGTGTCCGCGACCACAATGCTGTAGGCATTTCCAGCATCTCCATTGAGGTCCTGCTCCGGCGGGATGAACACTCGGAGACGGAGGGTCTCAGTGGCTGTCGCCGTGTGTACGAGCGCAGCACCACCGACGCCATCCGCTACAGACTCGGCTAACAGATTCGGCGGGACCTGACTGTCATAGAGTTGAGCGCGGAGGTCGCCTTCGCTGCGATCAAAGGAGAGAAGAAGGGCATAGGTGCTGTCTGCCGCAATAGTGCGCTCGAACCAATCTTCATCGCACGAGGGACAAATCGTGACTGAGCCATCCCCCATGAACAGGCCACTCCCCATGTCGGTGGCAACCTGGCAGGTGTTGTTGCTCTCGTAAGCATCGGATCCACAAGGTGTACACGATGGATCCGGAAGACAATCGCTGACGGCTGTCTCCTCGTCGTCGTCGTCGCCCGTGTCGTCGTCGCCCGTGTCGTCGTCGCCCG
>PBPL01000067.1 GCA_002724675.1 Deltaproteobacteria bacterium
ACGACACCGGCGACGACGACGACACCGGCGACGACGACGACTCAGCCACCATCCTCGCCTGCGACGATGCTCTGCTGGAGGCTGCCCTCGTTTCCCTGGGAACCTGGCCCCAGCAGAGTTCCTGCAGCACCAGCTTCAGCACCGCCACTACGAGCGATGACTTCCGGCTGGCAGCCAACTTCACCGGCGCCTCGTCCAACCCTGTTGTGGGCATGACCTGGTCGCTTTCATTCGACGGCACCGCCCTACCCGACCTGGTCTCAGGCAGTCTCGAAGTGCAGACAGGGAGCAGCCTCTCGGTCAACGACTGCAACGATGCCCTCGATCCCCACAACCAACCCGCAGTGACGCAACAATGGGACCCCATTGCCGGCAGCGCCACCATGTCCGTGACCGAGGTATTCACCCCCGGCTGGGTGGGTGGACCCACCCCATTCAATGGCAGCGTCGAGCTGAACAGCGTCATCGTGGAGCTCTCGGGCAGCCCAGGAACCACCTGCGAGGTCCCTGATACGACATGGCCTAGCCTCTACCTGGGCTGGTGGCCAGGCTGAGCCCTCGTTCCGCAGATCCCCCATCCCCCAGGCACCCATCACAACGGCGCTATAGGAGCACTCTGTGGGAGAACTAGCAGCCCTCGTAGCCGCGGCCGTCTGGGCAGGCGCGAGCATCTTGTGGGCCCGACTGGGTCGGGAAGCGACAGCTAGGGCACTCAACTTCCTCAAGTGCGCTCTAGCAGCGCTGGCACTGGCCCTTACCCTCTGGCTCCTCGAAGGCGAGGCATGGCCGGGCGGAGTGCAGCCCACGGACATGATGTGGCTCAGCCTCTCGGGGCTGGTGGGGCTGACTCTGGGCGACACGGCCTACATCCACGCCCTCCAGCGCATTGGCGCTCGCCGCACATTGTTGATCTGGGCACTGGCTCCAGGCGTGTCCGCGCTGCTTGCCTGGCCAATCCTCAACGAGCCGATTCACGGCGCCATGCTCCTGGGCATGACCCTGACACTGGGCGGCGTCGGCTGGGTCGTGGTCGAACGCAGTCCGGAGGCCCCGCTGGAGAAGCAAAGGGCAACAACAGGGCGTTCTGGACTCACACGAACGGAACGCGTGGGCGTGTTCTTCGCTCTACTTGCCGTGCTCGGCCAAGCCGCTTCGAACGTCCTCGTGAAGCTGGGTGGCGTCGAGGTCGGGGCATTGGGCGCTTCAGTCGTCCGTCTCTCGGTGGCCGCCATGGGACTTGGCATCTACCTGGGTGCTCTCGGACGCCTCGCGGAAGCCATGACCCCCATGCGCTCGAAGATGTCGGGCGCCACAGTGGTCTTGGCCACGCTCCTGGGCACCTACCTCGGGATCTGGCTCTCCGCCTATGGAGTACTCCATGCCGAGGTCGGCGTCGCAGCCAGCCTCAATGCCACCAGCCCCCTGTTCGTGCTCCCACTCGCAGTCTGGCTGGAGGGAGAACGTCTCAGCGCCCGAGCCATTCTCGGGGCCTGCGTCGCAGTGGTGGGAGTGGCTGTGTTCTTCGTGTCCTAGAGACAATCCTCACTGCACCGAAGACAACAAGGCCCAATCGACCGTCAGAGGCCACTGGACACAGCAAAAACCACCCCAAGCATTGCGGGCATGTTGCGGAGTCGCGAAAAGACGACGACGACGCGATCTGGCCATTTTCACGGGCCCAGGACTGCCTTAGCCTCCAGACAGTCGTGGCTGCGCCGGCCCCCCCGGAACCACGGAGCCCCAACCAGGAGACCCCATGAAATTCACTCGCCGCCTCTTGTCCATTGCCGGAACTCTCGCCCTGTCCACCGCCCTGGCTTCAGTGACCTTCGCCGGCGAGCCCGCCGAGTCCGCCGAGCCCACCGAGCCCGCCGAGCCCGCCAAGCTGGCAGAGACCCCGGAACAGAGCCCAGCCAAAGTAACGGCCGCGACCGAAGCCCCGACATCCAGCTACGACTTCAATCGAATCAAGAAGACCCGCGATCTGAGCCTCAAGGTAGGGCAAAAGGCCCTCATCAACCTGGGGGCCGTGCGAAATTACGGCGTGCAGGACGACCAGGTGGTACGCCTCGCCTCGCATCCCGATGGAGACAAGATCGTTGTCATCGCCAAGACACCGGGGGTCACAACGGTAGGCGTCGGTCGCATCGGCTTTGCTGTCACCGTCCAGTAAAGGGCGCACACGACCAGAGCGCTCGTCGAGACAGAGGCATCAGAGGCCAGGAGCCGACGGACGTCGTTCCCAGGCAGAATGTGCACCATGTTTCGCGTGGCACCTTCACCAGTACTGGATCCCACTGGTACCTCAGCGACCCCTTCGCCGCGGTGACGGTCCAGGGCGTGCTGCACGTCGTCTCGGGCTCTTAGGGACCGGTCTGGCGCAGCTCGATGCTGGGGCAACAACGACGAGGGCCAGGCCTACCCCTGAGTCAGGACTCAACCGAGCCCCTTGCCGGGGAAAGCGACACCTCCAACTAATCGCACAAGGTACCTCGACAGGACCTCAGGCGCGATGTGTATGGAAGCTCGCTCTGATAGCCTCACGCGTGGAGAGGGGGTCCTCTGTGAGCTCGCGTCAGGTCCAGCAGATCGTCACGGCCCACCGCCAACTCGAGGGTGCGGGTTTTGAGGTTCGACGGCCGCTACCCTCCATGGGGGGCGTCGACACGGACCCTTTCCTGCTCCTCGACGAGATGGGGCCAGTGGACTACGGGCCGGGCGAAGCGACCGGCGCTCCCGACCACCCCCACCGCGGCTTCGAGACCGTGAGCTATCTGCTCCAGGGGCGCTGGGTGCACGAGGACTCCATGGGACACAGCGGCTTCCTGGGGCCCGGCGACGTGCAATGGATGACTGCGGGCTCGGGGGTGGTCCACTCGGAGATGCCTGCTGAGGACCTGCGTCGCGAGGGAGGTCGCTTCCATGGCTTTCAGATCTGGGTGAACCTACCGGCACGCGACAAGATGATGGCCCCGCGCTACCAGGAGATCCCCCGGGAGCAGATCCCCACAGCGAACAGCGAGGACGGCCTAGCCCGGGTCCAGGTGATCGCTGGCGAAGCGCTGGGCGTTCAGGCCGTCATTGAGACCCGCACACCCGTCGTTCTGCAGCACTGGCTCCTCAAGCCAGGAGCTCAGATCGAGCAGCCTGTTGCTCCGGACCATCGCGCCTACCTCTACGTGTTCAGTGGAGCCCTTGCGGTGGGACCGGAGGGCGTGGAGGTACGAGATGGTCAGATGGCCGTCATGGGTTCAGGAGAGGGCATCCTCCTGAGCACGAGAGGCTCAGGCCCATCGGAAGCGCTGCTCCTGGCCGGAGTACCTCTAGGCGAGCCGGTAGCGCGGTACGGACCCTTCGTCATGAACACTGAAGAAGAGATTCGTCAGGCCATGTGGGACTACCAGACCGGCCAGATGGGCCGCATCCAACGCTGACCTCCACCCCCTCGTGACCGGCTCAGGAGCATTCGTAGTCGGGGAAGTCGTAGGGCACCTGATGGATGCCCTTCACGTTGCCGCGCAGACCCTTTGAGTCATCCGAACCGTTGTACGCGTCCCCGTGATGACAGAGCCACCCATCCAGGAAGTCCATGAGGTCACGGCCACCAGCACCGCGGCCACCGTCGTACTCGTCGGTGTCCTCACCCAGGTAGCCCGTGAGCACCTTCCAGTGGGGACCGTTCAGCCCGGAGAGCGTGTCCTTCGACTCGTTAGTCGTGTCGTGCATGTCCCACAGGACCGCCGAGACCACCGCCTCTGAGATCGAACCCGAGAAGTTGCCGGAGCGCGTGCCCAGAGGAATCGAAGAAGGCAGCGACTCAATGCTGTAGTTGACCGCCACACCTCCGTGTCGGGTGTCGATGTAGCGACCGCTGCGGAGGACGGTGGACCCGAAATAGCTCGCCCAACCCTCTCCCCACGCCAGAGCAGGACTCACCCGGTCCCAGGGAGAGTGTGCTCCGCCGGGGCTGTCGCTCTCGCTGAGCAGAAACATCGCAACGTGCCCCATCTCGTGGGCGAGGACAAAGTCGTCGTACTCGTCGGGATCGCTGTTGCTTCCTGCGGTGTAGATGGTGTCGCCAGCAGCGTAGCTCCCGTACTGGCTGCCTTCCCTCCAGCGCCAAGTGATCGCCGGCAGGTTGAGGCCCAGGCTGTGGAGCAAGGCAAACCCGTCCACTCCCACATCCCACTGATTCAGCGCCCCGCCGCTGGAGCCCCCGGAGACCTCCAGGCTGCGCTCGGCATTGGGCTCTTCGGTGGGGTCGACCATGTCCGGGTGCAACCACCGGTAGACGTGGTCGCCTCCTCGTGTGACTCGCTGGCGAACTCGGGCGTTGGAGGCTTGGGCCACCACCCGGATGCGAACACGAGGATCTGCAGCGTCCAGATCGTCCACAGGAATGTCCAGGCTGTACCGACCAGTGCGATCAGTGCTACCGGAAGCCACCACGGCCTCGCCCTCCACCGCGACCGCCTGGACAGTCACATAACGGGCCGGAACGTAGGCCCCCGTGCTCGACAGCCCGCTGCTGGACTGGGCGAAGTCCTCGTAGCGGATCCGACCGGAGACCGTCGTCCCCCCACAGTTGGCCTCAAAGGACACGGTCAGCTCGGGAGAAGCCGCGGTGAGCGAGAACGGGTAGGTCTGTGTCTCGCCGCCCCCACAGGTGGTGACGGTCAAGGTGCCGGTGGCCGCAGCCTCCGAGCATGGGTCGTAGAGATGGACTCGCGCCTCGTAGGCTCCGCCAGGGGAATCACTGGACGGCCAGAAGATGTGCTCGGCGTTGACCCCGTCGACGTCGCAGGTGGGGTTGGAGTCCAAGTCCAGGCGACCGCCCGACTGGGACTCGCGGTTGCCGTAGAAGATCGTCTCGCCGCTCGGCTCTGTGACATGCAGATCCACATCAGCCCCTCCGCTCCAGCTGATCGCCACACCCACATCTCCCGACCCCACAGGGGTTCCCTCCACGGGCTCAGAAGAGATGGGACTGACCCCGCCGGACTCGTCGACCAGTGCGATTTCCACATCCAACTCCGCCAGACGCGCTCCACTCATCCACGCGAACGCATCGGGAGGAAAGCGCAACTCAAGGGAGACCTCATCGGCAGCGTTCTGCAGAGGGACCCGATAGTGCCCCGGGTAGCCAGCTAGAGACACCAACACAGCGTCCAGGGGTCGCCCGCTCGAGTACGCAACCGACCAGCCCAACGAGCCCCCATTGACGAACGAACTTGGCCCAGCGATCTCTTCGACGCTCGGCCCCACAGAGGACGCCTCCGGGATGGGCTCGAAGGAGTAGACACCACCCAGGACCTCCATGGGCAGTGGCTCTGGGTCCGTCGCATGCACCTCGAAACCGGTCGTGAATCGCTGCGTCGTGCCGTCCTCCATGTCCACCAGGGCAACGAACCCACAAGGCCCCTGGGCCCCGGCTACACCATCCAAGTGAATGGGGATATCCACCTGCATATCCAGTTCGCCACCGCAGCCATCGCCCGAGGAGCTCAAGAGCCCAGACTCACCACCGTCCACATCCAAGGCGATGGTGTAAGAGGAGCCAGAGAATGGGCGCGCAGGCTCCACCTGGAGGGGGGCGGGGCCCAGATCTCCCAACTCCTTGAGCTGTCGGTCGTCGGCCAGCGCCCCTTCCGGCAGCGACGCCAGGACCTCAGGCTCCTCCTGCACGGAAGGCAGCTGTTGATGACAGGCCGGCGCACAGGCCACGAGGAGCATCGGTAGGGCGAATCGAGTCATGGAATTGCGCTTCATGTCGTCCCCTCAGTCGCACTCGAGGCGTAGCTCGAAGGCGCCTTCGTCCAGGTAATAGCCATCCACCACGATGTAGAAAGGTCCGGGGCCTTCGGGCTCGAAGTTCAGAGAGCTGAAGCCCCAATCTACGGCGTGAATCGCATTGCACGTCCCGTCCGACCCATCCAGCACCATGATGTCGTGATTGACCTCCGTCGGCCGCGCTCCCGGCATGCTGATCTCCACCGCGGAGGCGCCGCCAGTCCACTCGTAAACCAACTCGGGCGCGGCGTAATTGCCCACGTTGATCGGATAGGCGGCCATCGCCGATGTGGCTTGGGGGTCCGTGGATGTGTTCCCCGACACGGTCTGGCCGCACTGAATCGACGCGACTGGCGCGCAAGCCTGGTCGCTGTCGTCCATGCCCTCCTCAGGAGTTGAGGTGGACTCAGGCTCTGGCTCGACATCCGCGTCCGGACCCGGATCCGGCTCGGATTCGGGCTCCGATTCGGGCTCTGGTTCGGGCTCTGGTTCCGGCGCCGGGTCTTCTTCCTCGCAGTGGCGAGGCGGCTCTTCGTTGGGCACGGAACCCTCGACGAACTCGTCTCGGCGGCTCCAGGGACCATAGTTCCCAACGAGTCCCTCGGCCAGGCTTCGCAGATCAATGAAGGCTCCCAGCTCGAAGCCGCCCTCCAGTTGATAGTTGATCTGTTCGCAGTCTTCACCGGCATCCAACTGGAAGTAGGGGCCGAGTGAAAAGATCGGGCCCGACATCCCGCTGAGCTGTAGCTCCGCACGGATCCTCAGCTGCACCTTGAAGCGACCGCCGCCCGCCACCGTCACCGAACCCGCGGTCGTCTCAAGCTCCATCTCTCGTTCCTCGACTGGGCTCCAGCCTGCTCCGTACCATCGCTGACCCAGTTCCGCCGAGCCGACCATGTCGAGAGTTCCCGTCGCCTCCATGGCCGCCGATGTCTCCACCTCGAACACGCCATCAATACGAAGCACGAGCGTCCCAGCCACGGGGACACTCCGCCCATCCGCCGCAGGAATGGCGAAGGCATAGGGCAAGAATGTGTGAACCAGGCCGCTGCTGCCCGACCCGCTCGTCGCGGCAGTGGTCGAGGCGAGCAACTGCAAGTTGGTGTGACTGTAGAGGCTGACCACTGCCTCAGCGACCTGCGTGCCGTCCTCGCCGAACGATCCCCCCACAAAGACAGTGGGCTTCAGCGCGACGGAGGCCTGGTCAAGAGCAACGGACATGGTGGGGCCCGTAGCGATGGACTGGCCGGACAAGTCGAGGACCTCGCGTCCTGTAGCCGGCCAGCTCAAGGTCGCACGGAAGCTCCCAGAGACGATGGCGTCGTCGAGCGTCGCAGGCTCGGTTGTCAGATGTGCAGCCCCAGCCTCTGTCGTAACGGCCAAGACCCGAGCCAAGTAACCGCCACCGGATGCACCGATCACGAGGTCTCCGGGCTCGATGTCCAGTTCGTCGGCAGCACACGAGGTGGTCAGAATGAGCTCATTGGCTGAAGGGATCGCTGAGTCAAAGCAGGGGTGGTCCTCGGGGAGCACCACCTCGTCCGCCAGCACCACCGGCTCTAGTTCACCCCAATCAAAGGCACTGGCCTCCACGACAGCAGTACCCATGGCCTCCTCGTCCTGATAGTCGTTCGGAGGCACCGGAACATCGGGAGGCGGAGGGGGGCTGACCTGGGAGAAGTCCTGGGTGCAAGCCACGAACGGACAGAGAAGCAGGGCGAGGAGGACAAGTCGATGGAAGTGGTTCAAGCAGTTCCCCTTGGCTGAGTTCCACTAAAAATCCCACCACTCGGTTGTGACGAAGAAATTGTGAACTTATGGCTTTTTGTCGGCTTCGATCGCGGGCATGCATTCACTGGTTGCCCCGCGTACGCGAGGGCAATCCGCCGGACATCAGCAGCGACCCACCAGCAGACGTTGTCCACGAGCGCGCTGGTGGGCCGCTACCACCCCGCCCATCGAGGCACTAGACTCCGGCCATGAAGCTCCTAGAACCCGCTCAAGACGACCAACAAATCGCCAATCAGGCCCTGCTCCACCTGGAATCCGTGGTGGCCATCGACTCCGCTTCCGACGAGGACTCCTCGACGATTCCCAGCACGGTGGGCCAGACCACACTGGCGCGTCGAGTCGGCGAGTTCTTCGGTGGCCTGGGAGCCCGAGTGGAGCAAGACGACTACGCCAATGTGATCGCGACCTTCGACGGTCGTGGAGTAGGCGAGGGGTCTGCACCTTTGGCCCTGATGGTTCACCTCGACACGGCCAAAGGCACCGTAGCCGTACCCCACCTCCAGTTAGCTCGAGAGTGGAACGGAACCGCGCTCGCCTGGGAAGCCAACCCCAGCCTGCAGGTCGACACAGAGACATTCCCCACACTGAACGATTTCGTCGGACAGGACCTCCTACACGGCCCGGGAGACGCGCCCTTCGGACTCGATGACAAGCTGGGCCTCACCCACATGATGAGCCTGGCTTGGCTGCTGCACGAGAACCCCGAGATCCCCCACCCTCCCCTCTTGCTCATCGGCCGCCCCGACGAAGAGATTGGTCGTATGGAGGCCTTGCTCGGGCTGGCCCAGTTGTTGGCTGAGCGTGGGGTCCGAACAGGCTACACAGTCGACGGAATCGCTCCCTTCGAGATCAATGTCGAGAACTTCAATGCAGCTGGAGCATCGATCTTGTTCGAGAGAGAGAGCACCCACCTCGAAGGCTCTCTGTTGGCCATCCGGCTCCTGGGAGTCAACACTCACGGAGCGACCGCCCGGGCTGAAGGGCACCGGACTGCGCTTCGCCTAGCAGCAGAGGTGCTTCAGCTCTGCCAGGCCAAGGTTGTGTCGCTTGTGAGTAATCCCGACCGAGACTGCGACGCCGACCTCATTCTCGACTGCCAGACGCCAGACTCCGTCCGCCGCGCTCTGGAGGACGTCGTCAGCCCCCACCGGCCTCGAGGCGCTGGTTGGCAGGAGTTGGCTGTACCGGAAGACTTTTCAGCGGACTCTGCCTGCGATCAGCTGATTCGCTTCGTCCAGCGCTTCCTGGACTCCACGCCGGGCTTCACGCTACTAGCCGAAGACTCTGAAGGACACGACGGCTACTCTCACCCGTACCGGGCCGTGCCTACCGAAGCTGGAATCCGACTGGACCTGCGGTTGCGCGACTTCACCGAAGCGGGCCTCCGCAGCCGCATCGAGCACGTCGCTGGGCTCAGCAAGAACCGAGCATCCATCGAGCACCAGTACGTCAACATGGGACCTCGACTGAGCGATCGTCCTGAACTCGTGCGCTGGGCCCGTGAAGCAGCCGAGGCACTGGGGATTGAAGCCCCTCAATTGCCCATCCGCGGTGGCACTGGCGTCGACCCGTTTCTCGATGCTGGAATCGCGGTGGGGAATCTGGGCACTGGCTACTTCGCTCCCGAGAGCGAAAAAGAGCTCACGTCCATGAGCATGCTGTCTGGACACGCCAAGTGGCTGGTAGCTCTCGTGCAAGTGGCCGCCACCGCCACTGCAGAAGACAGCAGAGCCTCTTGATGAGCTAGCTCAATCGCAGCTCATCTTCTCAGGGACACACGCCTCGACTGTCACTGGCACGAACGCAGACGACACAGACACAAACCGGGACACGAACAGCTCGGTGTCACAGTCTCCGCAAGCGAGAAACGCATTGCCTAGGTGGAAGCCGTCCACGCACTGCACGAACCAGAGCACTTCTCCCACCGGATTGCAGCCCGTCGCATTGCGCAGAATCGCCACGAGGGTTCGGGTCGACCAGTCGTGTGCGGCAAAGGGGTCGAATGTGAGTCCGCAGTCGTTGAGGTAGAAGTCCTGCCACTCGCTCTGCGAGGAGAAGACATAGTCGCCGTCGGGACAACTCTGGAGACCCACCGCCAGCTGCAGTTCTTCGTAGGCCGCATCCACGCAACTTGGGTCGATGAGCGCCTGGGGTTCACAGGCCAGGAGCGCCGAGTCGTCCTCTTGGTCCGAGGTGTCGTCATCCCCGGCTGCTGTATCGTCATCACCCAGAGGTGGCTCGTCGTCAGCTGTGTCGTCATCACCGGCCCCGCTGTCATCATCATCAGACGGATCGTCATCGTCCTCCACCACGGGGGTGTCGTCATCGTCGGGGAGCACATCATCGCTTGCACCGTTGGGCGACGCCTGGCAGCCCCAGGAGGCAAGCGCCACAAGACACAGCAGCGCCTTCAGACATGGGGGTGCCCCAGTCGAGAGACACCTGAGCCACTCGAAGAGGCCCCAAGCTCGAGGCTGGACAATCATGGGAAACACTCCCTGGAAGCGAGCTCGTAAAGAGCCTCCACAGACCACCTCCGAGTGTAGCAGCGAGAGTTTGCGTCTGGCACTAGAGACCTCTGCCGCTCAACTCTAGCGTTGACAAGGCGCCGACAGGCAGAGAGGCTTAGGACTGCAGGCTCACGCGCGCGTATCAGAGAGGGGCCCGCTTTCCCGAGCAAACCAAACCGGCGTGCTGGGGACGGTTTTCTCAAGCGCTGCCTCCTGGAGAACCTCTCATGTTGCTCAAAAGACTTCACGCATTGCTCATCTTCTCAGCCCTCATTGGTCTGGTGCTGCCACTCGGTGCCTGTAACGACCCGGCCGAGATGACGGACGTAGGCGACACCCCCGTGGACGAGGAAGAGATCACGGAGACAGACGATGACGACGACCAGGTCGTAGAGGGTCCCGTTCGCATCAGTGGCCTAGTGAAGGCAGTAGATCGGGACACGGGGCTCGAGTTGAGCCCAGAAGAGTACGCAACCCGAGCGGGCATGATCGTGGTCTACCTCTTGGAAGACGCCAATGACATCAGTCAGGTCGTCGACAAGCACACACTCACTGAGCCGGGAACTTGGGAGTTCGACGAAGTAGAGAGCGAGGTGCCGCTCTACCTCTCCGCTGTCGTGGACGACGGCTCACTGATCATCGGTGCCCACTCCATCCAACGCCACTACGCCTTCAACCCCCTCGTGGCCGCAGGCGGCGTCATCGAAGGGATCGAGATTGTCATCGATCTCCCGGGAGGCTGGGCAGACGCCAGCGGACCCGAGCCCGGCGGAGACAACCCGGAGGGAACGGGTGATGACGACGACGACAACGGTGACGACGACGATGACGACGATGACGACGATGACGATGACGACGACGACGATGATGATGACGATGACGACGATGACGACGATGATGACGACGATGATGACGACGCGACGGAGGACGAAGACGTCATTCCCGATCCAACGACCATCAGCGGCACCGCCAGCACCTCGACGCTTGCCAACTCATCCATCGTCGTCACCACCAACTCAGCAGACATGACCGAGGGGCCCTGGGGCTATGTGACCCTGAGCGAGTTCGGCCCGTTCGAGCTATCCGTAGCCAATTCGCGTGGAGCAACTTCGCTACTGGCCTACCACGACACCGACGGGAACGGCCTGTTCGAACCCAGCGATACCATCGGCACAGCCACCGGGAACCCCTTCACCCTCGGTGAAGGCCACATTGCCGGGGCCTCCATCCCCATCCCCGGTGATGATGGCGCCAGCGCGCCGACCCCAGCAACCTACGTCCCCATCACCGGAGAGGTGATCTTCGGTGGCTTCAATCCTGCTGGAGATATCCTGGTCTACGCCAGCCACGCGACGGTCGATGGGCCTACCTACAGTGGAGTGATTCTCCAGGGACCCGGCCCGTTTGCACTGGTCACGCCACCCGACGCCTCCAGCGTTCTGGTGTGGGCCGTTTTCGATGCCAACGGCGATGGTGCCTACGATGTCTCGATCGATCCCTTCGCGTCCCATGGACCTGTGGAGATCAGCGACGGCGCAAACAGCGGCATCGTGCTCGATCTGGGAGGCGGAAGTGCGTCGGGGACTATCAGTGGCCTCGTCATGTATCAAGGCGGCGTCGAGCCGGAAGACATGCTGTACATCGCGTTGTCTGAAGATGAGCCACAGCTGGGCTCCGAACCAGTCCAGAGCATTGTCGTGTCCAACCCCAGCTTCCCGGTGCTCTACTCCTTCTCCGACATCGAGAGCGGCACATGGTGGGTTACCAGCTACCTGGATGTGGGCGGCAACTCTCCTCCCTCGGACAACCCGGGGGGCGCGCCGGAAGATGTCGTTGGCGGCTCTCCAGTGATCCTGCTTTCTCCTGGGGAGAGCGACACGAGCAACAACTTCACCATGGGCGGTCTCTAAGCTCGTCGCACATCAGGTCCGTCACGCACGGAACCAAGTTGCTGGGCCCAGGCTGAGGTCGGACGACCACGCTCGTATCTACCCCTAGCCGACGCCAGGATGAACGCCCGCTTCTAGCACCTCGAGTCTTCTGCTCCCCGTGGATGCCACTGGCGAGGCATCGAATAGCCTCACGGGCCGAGCACCCCTTCCGAGTTCATTTACGCCGTTTCTCAGCTGCAGGTGGTGGCTAGACCGCACACCTCAGGGCTGTCCGCGTTCTCACCCACAGTCCCGCTCGGGTTTTTTCGTAGTTTTTGTATTAATATAAATTGACATTATCTTAACCATCCAATAACAGTATTAGCGCACTACGAAATGGGAGCTCTACAATGTCGCTAACAACTTCTGCACGAACCCTCGCCTTGCTCGCCTCCATCGCTCTACCCATTACTGGCTGTAGCCTGGAGAGCACACCGCAAGATCCAGATACCGGTGCTGGAGATGCCACCGTGAGCTCAAACGATGAGCGTCCTGAGGGCGCTCTCGACCAACCAAAGGACAATGTTGGCGAACCATCCGACAGCCCAGGCGACAACACAGGGGCACCCGATGGCTCGGAGACGGACGAAGACAACGACTCTGGGGCAGGGCCCGACTCCAGCTCAGACACCGACGACGAAGGGGACAGCAGCAACGAGGGCGCCCCCGACGACACCGACACGGGAGACGACGCAACCGGCTCTGACGCCAGCGACGATGACGCGACCACTGGAGACGGGGGCGTGGCCTGCGCCGACGACGCGTTCGCCGGCAACGACACGGAGACGACAGCCTGGACGCTGACCAACGGGAACTACAACCACCTCGTGGTTTGTGACGGACTCCCCGACTTCTACGCCGTCGACCTGGTCGAGAACACCACAGTGAGCATCAACCTCACCTTCGCCCACACCGAGGGCGACATCGACCTGGCTCTTCTGGACCCCAACTCCATCCCCATCGCATCTTCTGTGTCTACCTCAGACAATGAGTCCGTAGGCCCCATCAATGTGGCCAACTCGGGCACCTATCTAATCCAAGTCACCCTGTACGCGGACGACGGCTCCACCCCAGGAAACAACTACGATCTGGAGGTCCAAGTCGGTCCAGGAACAGAGAGCCTGGGGGACGACGACGATGCCAGTGATGTTGCGGACGACGACGACAGCAATATTGCGGACGACGACGACAGCAATATTGCGGACGACGACGACAGTGATGTTGCCGACGACGACGACAGTGATGTTGCCGACGACGACGATGACGACGGAACCAACGTCTCTACCTCCTGCAATCCAGACGAGTACCGCATTGACCTCTTGGATAGCTATGGAGATGGCTGGGGACCGAACTCGCTGTCCGCCTACGACAGCAGTGGAGACCTCCTCGGCATCTACTCCCTGGTGAGTGGTTACGCCGACAGCGTCTGCATCTTCACCCCCGACTGCCTCGAGTTGGTCTACGACGACAGCGGCTTCTGGAACGGTGAGAACTCGTACGAAGTCTTCGACACGACTGGCACGTCCATCGCCTTTCAGGCCGGCGGCGGCAACAGCTACTTCGACCCGGGCCCTGACGATTTCAGCAACTGCACGTCAGACAGTACTGGCGACGACAGCGCCACGAGCGACGACGACAGCGCCACGAGCGACGACGACAGCGCCACGAGCGACGACGACAGCGCCACG
>PBPL01000068.1 GCA_002724675.1 Deltaproteobacteria bacterium
CACGAAGATCGCCCCCGCACTCCGAGGCAGGTGCTCGAGCACCGGGTGGGCCCGACCGTCCGCGGGCGGCTCGGTCCACCCCCTGGCCCCCACAGCGACGCTTCCGCCGCCATCAGCCGATCGCTCCGGCGTAGGCGCAACGACCACCACCCAGGACAGGGACTCGCGCAGGTCTCCTTGCATACGAAGGCGAAGCTCGGGCTCCGCCAGCTGCTGAACGACCGGATCATCAAGCGCTTCTGCTGCCGCGTCGAGACCCAGGAGAGCCCGGGTGACCGCCACCTGCACCGGCCCCGCTCCCCGCCAAGGTGGTGGGCCCTGCTCGAGACGACCCGGAGCCGCCGTGCCTGCCTCGTAGTCCAAGCGCATGGATGGGGGCGGGGCCTGGTAGGCGCGCGCCATGCCTTCGCGGGCCACCTCGATGTCGTCAGCACTCGGGGGGCGCCCGAGCAACTGGCCTTCGAGAAACACCCACGTGTCCAGCGAGAGTGCATCGGGCACACCATGACCAGGGGGAGCCTCTCGAACGACCACTTGGTCGGTCAAGGTGGCGAGAACAGTGCCGGGATCGGGCTCGCCGCTCTCGGTAGCGCTGCGATAGGCCAGGACAGGCCGGGGTGTCGGTGGCTTGCCGGGCCGACAGCCCGCCTGGGCGAGCCACTGCGGGGCCATCTGAGCACCTCCAGGGAGCGCTCCACAAGAGCACATGCCCTGCCCCTGGCTGGTCTGGAACGCATACTCGTAGGCGCCCAGGACGACAGCGCCGACGCGGGGGTCGGTAGCCGCCATCACCGTGGCCCGCTCGGCTCCGCCCGAGAAGCCCATGACGGCCACTCGGCTGGACTCGATGGGCACGCCGAGGCGACCGGCCAGGGCTCCATCGATGCCTCCCCAGCCTGCGACAATGTCCCAGCCCAGGGGCGTCTTCCCGCCCCGGCGGGCCCGCAATTCCCCGTACAGACCTTCGCCATAGTGAGCAGCACGCCAGCGAGGCACGGGCTGCGCCCCCTGCTCCGTGCCCCGACTGGCCACGTTGAGGACCGCCCAACCCGCACGGGCAAACAGCTCAGAACGCCAGACCACCTCGCGGGCTTCCACCCCGGCCTGCCAGTGTCCCGGGAAGTTGACTAGCAGGGGCAATGGCCCCTCCGGAACGGGAGAGGGAAGAAACACCATCCCGTGCACCCAGTCCCCCGGACGATCTCCGTGACGCCACCGAACGCTCGCCATGGTGTAGCCGTCCCCAGCCACCCCGGTGCCGGTGTACATGGCCGGAGGCGAAGGTCGAGTCACGGGCAGCGCGATCCGTTCGATGAGTTGACTGCGAGCCGACTGCAAGCCCGCCTCCTGGCAGACCGGCACGGAGCCCAGGCTCAGCCCTCGACCGCTCGAGGACTGCTTCTCAGCCTCGCTGCCCTGGCCCGCGCAACCACAGAGCAGGACCGCTGTGACGAGGAAGAGGCGGGCCCACGCCTTGACCCCGATCCCAGGAACGGGGAGCCTTGGTCGATGGCTTCTGCGCCTGCCCCGAGCACCGACGGACCCGCGAGCATCGCGCCCCAGCCTAGTCACTGGCTCTGGCCAGCGCTGCTGGCGGTCTGCACGATCACGTTCGCGGTACTGCACACAGCGATCCTGCAGTGGAAGTCCGTGGGCCTGACGATCGAGTGGCCCATCGACCTGTGCTTCTTTCACAACCTCGCCTGGAACATGAGCGAGGGGAACGGCCACATTCAGAGCGCGAGCTACCACGAGCCTCCAGGCATCTTTGGCGAGACACACTTCGAGCCCATCCTGGCCCTCGCCGTTCCCTTTTACTGGATCCAGCCCCGGCTGGAGACCCTCTTCGCCGTCCAAAGCAGCCTCCTGGCCGTAGGCTCCCTCGGAGTCTACCGCCTGGTCCGAGCGGCGGGGGGCTCTTCGCCTGCAGCATTTGGCGGCGGCCTCGTCTACCTGTGCTGGTGGCCCTTGTGGCGCATGGCCATGGCCGACATACGCCCCCTCACCTGGTCGATCCCCTTCCTGCTCCTGCTCGCCGCAGCTCTGTACGAGAGCAAGAAGTGGGAAGCCTTCACCTGGGGACTGCTCGCCTGCCTCTGCCGGGAGGAGGTCGTGATCCTGGTCGTGACCGTGGCGCTGGCAGGCCTGGCATGGCGCCACGAGGGGCGCGCAGCCCGCAAGTCCATCGCCCTTCGCCTGGCCGCCGCCGCCCTGTTGTTCTTTGCCGTCACGTCAGCCCTGCGCCTCAACATCACGTTTTATATCCGGCCGGACGAGTGGCTCCGGGACGTTCTGGGTGGCGGCACGGCGGAGCGAGGAGCATCGGCTTGGGGTCGCACGCCGGGCTCCATGCTGGGGGACCGCCTGCGCTACTTCTCGGAGTGGCTCCTGCCGGTGGGGCTGGGGGCGCTGCTCGCTCCCGAGCTGCTCGTTGCCGCCCTCCCCTTGGTCCTCTACCTGTTCAGCCAAGCGCAGTGGGAGGCCTTGTGGGATGGGCCCTACATCCACCACCCGGCCCCCGCCGTGGCCATCGTTGCCGCAGCCGCAGCCCTGGGCTGGCCCCGCCTGGTGCGCAAGGTCCGCGCCCCCGCGCCAGTGGTCGGGCTCGTCGTCGTCGCGTTGCTGGCCTGGGAAGGGGTCAACATTCGCAACCACTGGCAGCCGCACATCCTGCCCGAGCTCGCCCCGTGGCTGCTCCAGGACGACGACAACTTCGAGCAACTGGACATCGACAACAGAGAGAGCCTAAGGGAGCGCGTGATCGCCGCACGTCATCTGGCCGACCAGGTGCCACCGGATGCCGCCATCGTCACCGACTACGACACCCTGCACCTGTTCTGTGGACGAGAGGCGGTGTACTGCTACCAACAAATGGAGATCGAGCAAGTCGCCCCACCGCCGGGCGGCCTGACCGAGCCTCTGCTGCCCTACAGTCCCCAGCCGGAACACGTGGAGGAGGGGACAGAGCCGCCCTACCCCGTTCCCAACCCGCCTCGCCGACAGCCTCGCTGGGCGGTGGTGCGGGCCGACCACCAAGACTGGCTCGATCGAACTCAGGCTGCAGGCATGCACGAACGTGATCGGGCGGGCCCCTGGGTGCTGCTCGGACCGAAAGAACAAGGGGCGGGATCGCCTCCCTGATAGGATGAAGCCGTGGAGCACACCCTCCAAGAGCTCTCGCTGAGCCTCCGCGCCCACTACCCGTACCTCTATTTCCTGACCTGGGAAGAAGAGCGTGCGACGCGGGGCATTCAGCGGGTTGCAGACGAACTCGAGCGGCCGCTGATGTCGTGGTCGGTGGTTCAGGGGCTGGTGGGGCCCAAAGGACCCGTCCAGGACACAGCCGAGCCTGAAGCTGCTCTGGACCACATCCAGGGGCTCAAGAAGTCGACAGTCGTACTGCTGAAGGACTTCCACCACTACATAGAGCGACCCACCGTCCAGCGACGCCTCCGCGACATGCGGCGGGCCCTGGTCGACAGCCAGTCGGCCCTCGTCTTTGTGTCCCCGAGCGCCGTGATCCCCGCCGAGCTCGAAAAGGACATCGTCATCCTCGAGCTGCCCCTGCCCGGGCTCAAAGAGGTCGCTCGACTCTTTCACGCACTGCTCAAGGGCGAGGGCATCGAGCTGGGTCTCGACCTGTTCGAGCACTTCGTCAAGGCGAGCCTCGGCTTGACCGAGGAAGAGATCAAGCGCGTCTACAGCAAGGTGCTCCTGCGCTCTGGATCGTTCACTGAAGACCAATTGGCCGAGGTGATCGCCGAGAAGAGCCAGATCATCCGCAGATCCCGCTTCCTGGAGTTCCACGACCTGAGCACGTCGATGACCGATGTGGGCGGCCTGGAGAACCTCAAGGTCTGGCTCGATGCCCGCAAGAACTGCTTCTCGGAGAAGGCCCGCACCTACGGGCTGCCCCAGCCCCGCGGCCTGTTTCTGCTGGGGGTCCAGGGTTGCGGCAAGTCGCTGACGGCAAAGGCCGTGGCCGACCTGTGGAAGGTGCCCCTGTTGCGCATCGACGTGGGCGCACTCGTGCTGGGCGAGGCGGCCGCCGAGGAGGGCCTGCACCGGGCCATCCGCATTGCTGAGTCCATGGCTCCAGTGATCCTGTGGGTGGACGAGATTGAAAAAGCCTTCGCCGGAGTCAGCGAGGGCGCAGGCGACAGCGGCTCGGCGGCGAGGGTGTTCGGTAACTTCATCACTTGGCTGCAGGAGAAGAAGTCGCCGGTCTTCGTCGTGGCCACCGGAAACGACGTCCGCAACCTGCCACCCGAGCTTCTGCGGAAGGGCCGGTTCGACGAGATCTTCTGGGTGGACCTGCCCGACATCCACGAGCGCGAGACGATCTTCGGCATTCACATCCAGAAGGCCAACCGCAATCCAGCCGACTTCGACTGCTGGGAGCTAGCAGAGACCGCAGAGAGGTTCTCGGGCGCCGAGATCGAGCAAGCGGTCGTGGAGGCCATGTTTCAGGCCTTCGCCGAAGACCGTGAGGTCGAGACGCTGGATATCCTGCGGGCCATTCGCCAGACGGTCCCACTGGCTCGCACCATGGACCAGCGCATCAAGGAGCTGAAGGAGTGGGCGCGAGACCGCACCCGTCCCGCCACCTACGACACACGGCGCATCGACTTCTTTAGGAACTGGGAAGCGGCGAGCGCAGCCAACGAAGCGGACTGAGCAGGCCAGTACTCGCCGCCGAGGACAAGCTCGACGCTAGTAGCCGACCTCGATAGGCTCCACCCACCGTGTCCCTCGCCCGTCGAGCCCTCACCTACCTCCTGTTTCCCGTCGTGTTCTTCGGAGCGCTGTGCCTCGGCGGCTGGGCCCTCACCTCGGGGGCGGACCGCACCCTTGTGCTTGTCGGCATCGCGGTCTGTACCGCAGCGCTCCTCGCTGCTGTGGAGCGTGTCCACCCAGCCTACGACAGCTGGAAGCGCAGTCATGGGGATCTCGTCACCGATGCCATTCACGTGGGGGTGTCCAATGCGCTCGTACCCAAGGGGCTCGAGCTCGCCATCCTGGCGTCATTGGCCACCCTGGCTGCCGACCAAGCCGAGGTGCTCGGCCTCGGTGTGTGGCCCAGACACTGGCCGATGGCCCTGCAGTTGGTCCTCGCGATGGTCGTGGGGCAGCTACCCGAGTACTGGTGGCACCGCCTGGCCCACACGGTCCCTCTGTTGTGGCGCTTTCACGCAGTGCACCACAGCTCACAGCGGCTCTACTGGCTGAACGCCGCGCGGTTCCACCCCATCGACACGGCGGTGTCCTATGTCCTGTCCTTTGGCACCCTGACCGTGCTGGGGGCCAGCCCAGAAGCCATGATGCTCATGGCCATCTGGGTCGCTGTTCATGGGCTCTTTCAGCACTGCAACGTGCACCTGCGCCTCGGGCCACTCAACTGGATCTTCAGCATGGCGGAGCTGCATCGGTGGCATCACTCTTTGAGCGTGGAGGAGGCCAACAACAACTACGGCAACAACATCCTCTTCTGGGACATCGTCTTTGGCACGGTCTACTGGCCCCGGGATCGCGATGCGGCAGAGGCCATCGGGCTGGCAGATCTGCCCGCCTTTCCCCAGCACTACTGGGGCCAGCTCGCGGCGCCTTTTCGGTGGGCTCAGCTGGTCTCGGAATCGGTGGAGGAGCCTCGGCCAGCCTCCTCCCCGGAGTAGCCCAGCCGAGCCACGAGTCCAGGGAAGTGCTCATGGAGGGCTGAGAGGTGGGCGTCCTGCAGCACCGCTCGCCACTCACCGGGGCTGCCGTTGCGGTAGTGGTGACGCACATCCTCCACGCCCGGCTCCCGCCCACCGGAAAGCCGCGAGAAGCGATGGTGTTCGATGAGGTCCGCCAACTCCGAGCGAGTCAGCGGAGTAGCGACACCAAGGGTCGCCCTGCCCACCTGTCGAGCCACGGTCTGCAGACGACCCGATGCCCGCCCGTCGACCAGACCCAAGTGACCGAAGGCATCTAGCAAGAGGCTCTCGGGGCGGGCGACGAGGTCTTCGAAGCGCAGCTCGAGCACGCCCTCCGCTTCGTAGTTCCACTCGCTCATCTCCCGAAACTGGAGACGCCGGCATTGCACCTCGGCCATGAGCCCCTGGTCCAGAGAGAGCGCCTCTAGGGCCTCCCGGTGTTCCACCAACTCAGTCCAGTAGTCGGTGGGGTGGCTGTATCGATGGCTGTAGTAGGCGGACACCAAGACATCGCGCGGATCCCGAATGACGTGGAAGGCGCGCTGTGGCCCCAGCGTCTTGGCATGCGTCCAGTCCGCATTCATGTAGACGAGGACATCCACCGACTCCCGAGCGACAAAGCCGGCAAGATCCCCATCGAACATGCGATGGTCGTAGACCTGGCGGAAGCGCAGATCCAGCTTCGAGCACGCGGCCTCTAGGATCGCGGACACCCAGGACGAACCGCACCGGTGGTGACCGTAGAAGGCCAGCACTTCCCGGCCCCTGCCGCTCCCCTGCGGCCGCACGGTCAATCCAGTTCGCGCTTGAGCGGGCGGCCCATGAGCTGGGCGACCACCTCGCGGGGATCCCGGTCGTCGTAGAGCACCTGCCGCACCCCCTCGACCAGAGGCATCTCCATGCCCATCTTCTGGGCCAGGAGCGTCGTCGAAGCCGTCGTCCGCACGCCCTCGGCCACCTGGCCGCCGAGACTCTCCGTGACCTCCGCCAGCGTCATGCCGGAGCCCAGCCCTTTGCCGACGGTCCGATTGCGGCTGAGATCGCCAGTACAGGTCAAGACCAGGTCGCCCATTCCCGCCAGCCCCATGAACGTCAAGGGCTCGGCTCCACAGGCCACGCCCAGACGACTCATCTCGGCGAGCCCCCGCGTGATGATGGCAGCGCGGGCGTTGTGTCCGAAGCCCAGACCATCGGAGCAGCCGGCAGCGATGGCGATGATGTTCTTGACCGCACCACCCAGCTCGACTCCGGTCACGTCGTGGCTTCCATAGACCCTGAAGAACGGACGGGCGAAGGCCTTCTGAACAACGTCGACGACCTCGTCGTCCCGACCGGCGACGACGACAGCGGTGGGATGCTCCTCGAGCACCTCACGGGCGAACGAGGGGCCGGAGAGGTAAGCCAGCCGACTGTGCACCGCCTCGGGCAGTTCCTCCCGCAGCACCTCGTCCATGGTCTCCCCGGAGCTCTCGATGCCCTTGGTCGCGCAGACCAACAAGGATCCGGGCTCCACGTGCTCTGACGCTTCCCGGGCAACGAGCCGTGTCACGTGCGACGGCGAGACGAACAACACCAAGTCTTGACCAGCCACTGCCTCCGGTAGCGATGAGGTCGCCCTCAAGCCCGGCAAGGCGAAGTCGGTCATGTAGCGGGTGTTGCGACCAGCCTCGTTGATCTCGTCCGCATGCCCTGGCTCGAAGCACCACATGGTGACCGAATGGTCTCCCTTGAGCAGAACCGAAGCCAGAGCGGTTCCAAAGGAGCCCGCCCCCAACACCCCACACCGCAACGAAGCCGTCATCCATCCACCCCAAAACCACGCAGCGCCTCGTTCAAGCTGGTCTTCCGATCCGTGCTCTCTTTGCGCTCTCCGATGATGAGGGCACAAGGCACCTGGTAGGTGCCGGCCGGAAAGCTGCGCGGACGAGAGCCCGGGATGACCACGGCCCGCGCCGGAACGCGCCCCTTGTGCACTACTTCCTCCGGCCCACTCACATCAATGATGGGCGTCGAGGCGGTGAGAACGACATTGGCCCCCAAGACAGCCTCGCGCTCCACGTGAACCCCCTCCACAACGATGGCTCGACTGCCCACAAAGGCCCCATCTTCCACAATGACGGGCAGCGCCCCGGGGGGCTCCAGTACACCGCCGATGCCCACTCCGCCGCTCAGGTGGACGTCCCGCCCAATCTGCGCACAGGAACCCACCGTCGCCCAGGTGTCCACCATGGTCCCCGAGCCCACGTAGGCCCCGATGTTCACGTACGAGGGCATGAGCACCGCGCCCGGCTCGACGAAGGCACCACGCCGCACCGTCGCTGGTGGCACAGCCCGGACTCCCTGAGCCCGGGGGTCGCCCTTCAGCGGGATCTTGTCGTGCCACTTGAGGACCCCGGCCTCCATCGCCTGCATGGGGGCGAGCCGGAAGTACATGAGAATGGCCGACTTGACCCACGAGTGGACTGTCCACCCACCGCCGATCTCGTCCGGCGGAGAGGCCACTCGAAGCTCACCGCTATCCAGTCCGTCGATCACGGCCTCGACTGCCTCGCAGACCTCGGCTCGGTCCAGCCAGTCGTCGGTGCCCCAGGCCTCTTGGATTAACTCCCTCACGAGGGGAACTTTACTGACCCTTGGCGCGCTGTGCACCCGCAGGGCCCGAGGCTCACTTCAAGACGACGACGAAGGCGTCGTTCTTGAACTTGTCGATATCCTCGAGCTGAATCACAGCGACCGTGCGGTCCTCACGGTACTCCACCCGGTAGTCCTCGTCCTCGATGAAGCGCTTGCGAGGCAAGAGGAGAATGCGCTTGAACCTGCGAACGCCGAAGTCCTCCGCGTAGACCTTCAGAGTGCTCTGGTAGCGCAGATCGATCTTCTGGGTGAACAGGTCCTTGCGCCACTCCTTCAGGCGCATACCGGCTGGAGCCAGGATGTCCTGCTCGCGCAGCCTCCGCTTCGTGTCCACATAGAAGAAGACGCTCTCGTCCGAAGTGACCAGGTCTTCCTTCTCCGTGTAGAGCACGTCGCGCTCTTCCTGGAGGATCACGTGGCGGTCCTGTAGCTGGCTCAGGTCGGTTCGGAGTTGATCTCGAGTCGCTTCCAAGACTGTGATCTCGGCCTCCAGGCTCGCCGCCAGAGCCAGGGCCTCGTCCCGCTCTTCCCGAAGCTTTCTGCGACTGCGGACGTTGAGGAAGTAGGGTGAGACCCGAGCAGAGCCCTGCGTTACGGTCGTGCCATACACACCGTCCGCGTAGAAGTGCCAGACCTCCATGCCCGTAGCGATGTTCTCGGTGAGCAGGCTACGCCTCGCCAGCTTGCCGGCCTCCTTGCGGTCGAGACCGTGGTTCTTCACCAAGTAATCAATCGCCAGCTCACTGTGCGTGTCGCCGCGCTTGACGATGTCCGGCGTAGGGAGTTGGCTCTTGAGCTCGTCGATGTGCCCCTCCAAAGAGGCGATCGTCTTGCGCGTGTCGAGGATCTCGTTCAGCAAGCCCTTGAGGCTGATGTCCTCTTCACGACTGAGCATGGTGTTCAGCAGAGCCGCCTCATCCGCGTTGAGGGAAACCCCTGAGAGCTTGCGGCCCGTGCGCTGCTCGAACTTCTCGGCCAGCTCCAAGAACTTCGCCTGCTCCAGCTTGATGTTGCCCTCGTCGGACACAATCTGGTTGGCAGAACTGAGCTGCCCACCCACGGCATCGTCTTCCAGCAAGATTGCTGACAGATCGGAGCCGTCATCCTTACCGGCGCCCTCGGGCTCGGTCGCACAACCGAACAACAAGGACCCCAAGACAAAGGGCAGAACAGAGAGGGAAAAGCGACTCTCGAACATCACATCCTCCAGCTTCGCATCGTCAAGGAAGCGGCCGACTGTAGCAGAGGGCCCGCTGTTCGTCCGTAGCTACAGCGCCCAAGAGGTTGCGAGGGTGTTGAGATTTCATGGGAATCGCTAGGATCCAGCCATGATCCGGGCCCTTCCCGACACCATCGAGACACGCCACGACCAGACCGCGACACAGGTGGTCGCGATTCTGGACGGTCCCGACCAAAAGGTTGTCCTTCGCACAGCTCTCGCGCTGTCCCCCGGGCGACCCGATCGGGTCCGGGTCTGGTCGTGCCGTAATCCAGGTCGAGAACTGAGCCTTCAGCATCGCATCGCGGTCTATGGCCTCGCGCCGAGGACCCTTGCCGACCAAGCGATCGCTCACCTGGTGCGACAAGCCACCGAGGGAGCTCATGCCGTCACCCAAGCCTTTTCCCCGGAGGCCGGAGACCGGCCCCAGAACCTTCGCGCCGTCCATGACCTGGGCGCCGACTGCACTCTGCTCGCCGCCTGGCCCACGGAAACCGATATCGAGCACCTCGACTTCATGCACAGCCTCCTTTGTCAGCATCCGGGGCCGGTGCTCATCGGGACGGGGCGCGTGCTCCCGCCGTTCCAAACCGTCCTCTTGGCAACTGTGGTGACACACGGAAGCAATGAGGGCGACCGAGAAAGCAGTGCTGAGGAGCTGGCCACCGAGACCCCTTCCAGCCGTGTCGTCTTCGAGAGCCTGGCCAACTCGTATCCCCTCTATCGACGCACAGTCACCAGGACGGAGCTGTCCGAAGCCCTGAAAGAAGCGGGGCCAGAGGTCTTGGTGATCGTGGCTGTGGACGAAGCCCTGGCCCTGGGCCAAGGAGGTTGGCCGGGACTCGTCGAAGAGGTCCAAGGAGAACTGTGCCTGCTTGTTCCCAAGGCGGGACCCGAGCGAAATGAGGTGTTCCGGCTACTGCGTGGGGGCTGAGGCCCAACAGGACTCAGGCTGATCAGCCGCGCACTGCCCCCGCAGCATCGAGATAGTCGGGTCGGTTGACGAACGTGTCGGCCGCCAAGTCGGCCGCGAAGGTCGTGCCCACATCCTCAGCAGCGTTGCTGATCGCATGCTGACGCTCCAAGTCGCTCACAACCGGGTCGGGAGCAGTGTGATCTTCGAAGCGACCCACGTCTGCAGCATGCTCATCGGCCAGGTCGCTGCGAACCCGAGCTCGCGCATCCAGCTCGACCCGCATGGCAGCGGCTGCCACAGCGATGTCCTGGGGCCCGGCGTTGGCCGGAGCGAGCGCTGCCATCCGAACTGCGCGGGCCTGCGATGCCGTCCTCTGGGGACTGCCCTGCGTGTCCATCTGGAAGGAGATGCTGCCGTCTGTGGCGTAGCGCTGACCATCAGGTCCCATCGTGTAGCGATAGCTGGCCACGCTGGACTGGGCCCCACCAGCTGCCGCCTGGGCGCTGTAGTGAGCCTTGATCTTCCCATCACGTGTTCGCAGCTTACGAAGAATCGCTTCGGCCTCGGGCGCCAGCCGCTTGCCGGCGACCGCAGCATCGTCTCGTCGCGAGCGGCCCACTCGCTCGTCCCCCTGCTCTGGAGCGCCAGTACCCGCACTTCCCGGCAGCTGATCGCCCGGCTGAGTGCCGTCGTCCAAGCGGGCAGCGCGACCCACTAGGCCGCCAGAGTCCTGGTCACGCACGGGGACGAAACGACCCGTGGCGTCGTAGGTGCCCGGCGCGGGGCCCGCACGGTTGTACAGGGGGGAGGTGTTGGCACCAGCCAGGGCGCTGTCCGTGCCAAAGCCCGCACCCAAACCGACACCACCAGCGGAGCCGGACTGCGACAAGCCGGGCCCGAACGACCAGCCCGAGGACACGCTCAGTAGAGCGACGCCGGAGCCGGCAGCAGGGCCACCACTTGCCAGACTGGCTGTTGGCGGGCTGGAGGAAGCCCCCACCCCACCAACCGCCGAAACGGAGGGCGTAGCATGGAGCCCACCACCGGAAAGACCGGTAAGTACGCCCGTGCGCGAGCCTGGAAACTGAATCGAGATGTCCCACTCCAAGCCACCGACACGAAGGTCGACTAGTTCCATCGTGGGCCATGCGCCCACCAAGTTCAAGCCTGTTCACACCAGGCTCAGCGATGCTCCAGCCCAGAGATACCGGGGATTTTCGACCTAGAGAAGGCCAAAATATCGAAAAAACGGACGCAAGTACCGAAGCCAGACCGCCCCGATTCGACACCCCGCTCCTACCCGCCGTCGCCCGCACAGAGAAAACAACTCCCTCCCGACCTTCGGCACCCCAACAAAAGACTTAACTATTTGGAATTAAACAACAAAAATGTGTCAGCAAAATCTCTGGTAAAAACTGTCGCATTCTGCGCAACGGTTGCTATTCTGCGGTTGAGACTCGCGCAGGAAGTCGGACTGGTGTTGAAGCTGGATGGCGGTTGTCTCGAGGTAGCTCGAGTGTGGAAGTTGACTTGAATCGTTGATGTTCAGTTCGACCTGGCACGAGCGGGCCGCGGTCCCCGAAAGGGGGCCGCGGCTCCCTCGGTTCTGGGCCTCGTGCTCTCGATGCGCAGCTTTGCAGCGCAACTGTCTCCTCCGATGCAGCGGGAACAGATACAATCCCGGACCTGATGGGCACAGGCAACGACCAGCCAACCGAGCTCGCCAAGGAGAGCGACGTGGATCGTAACGCTGAGGGGGAAGAGGTCGGCTTGGCGTCTCTGCCGATTTCCGCTCTGCGTCCCCTGGCCGCATCCGAGCTCGCCCGCGACCCCCGGGTACTTCAGGAAGAGGTCCCGACGCAGGTCGTCGATGAGCCAAAGGCTGTCATCGTCCGCAGAGGCTCTGCCATCGGACCTGAGGCCGACGAGTCGGAAGAAGCGCCAGCCGAGCAACCGAGCGTCGATCTGTCGGTGGACCCACCCCAAGCCGCAGAAGCCAGCCCCGACAAGGCCCTGAGGTCGGCACTCCAGGATTCCATCAAGGACAAGACCGGCCACACCATCACGACCCGGCTCCAACACGACCCCGACCCCGTCTCGACAGACCCACCCCCCTTTGAGATGCCCGACCGGTACCGGTGGTTGTCGTCGCTGGGCGAGGGCGGACAAGGGACGGTAGAGCTGGTCCTGGACCGCGACCTCGGCCGCACGGTCGCGCTGAAGACCCTCCATGTGCACAAGAACAAGGCTCGGCATCTGCTGGACTTGTACCGCGAGGCGCGGATCACGGGTCAGCTGGAGCATCCCCACGTCATTCCCATCTACGACGCAGGTCAGTTGCCCGACGGAAGGCTGTACTACACGATGCCCCGCCTGCCCGGGGAGAGCCTGCATCACGTGCTGTCCCAACTACGCCAGGGGCAGAGCGAGGCGCTCCGCCGCTGGGGACTCGTGCCGCTGATCCAAGTCCTCGAGAAGGCCTGCCACGGGATCGCATCGGCTCATGCCCGGGGTGTCATTCACCGCGACATCAAGCCCGCCAACATCCTCCTGGGCCGACAAGGCGAGGTGCTGGTCGTGGACTGGGGAATCGCGCGAATCTTCGAGGGCATGGACGAAGTCGCTCGGCGCCTCTGGTCCGAGCCGGGGGACACTCGGGTGGAGCGTGTACGAGGGAGCCCCCCGTACATGGCGCCTGAACAGGTCAAGCACCCCGACCAGGCGGGGCCGGCAGCGGACGTCTTCTGTTTGGGTGTGATCCTGTACGAGATTCTGACTCGAGTGCCCCCGTTCTTTGGGGCCAACCTCGACGACGTCGTGGAAGCTCTCTGTCACGAGAGACCGGTTCCCCCGAGAGAGAGGGCCCCAGACCTATCCATTCCAGCGGAACTGGAGGAGATCTGCCTTCGGGCACTGGAGAAGTTCCCGGGACACCGCTACGCCAACGCAAACGAGCTCGCCATAGCCCTGGGAGATTTTCTGGCCGGCGGACGACGACGGGAGGCAGCCAGCAGACGTCTGCGCGAAGCAGAGTCCCTGCGTGCACGCTACCGGGTATTGGCCCGACGAAAAGAAGAGACCGCTGTTGAGCGAGACCAGTTGCGGCAGCCTATCGGCTCCCCCGACCCCCAGGACCAAGCTACTCGCGCCCACGAGATGGAGCAGCGTGTGGCCAGCCTAGAACGTGCCGCCGACGCTGTGTTCTCGGAGGCTGTGTGGGCGCTCCACCGCGCTCTGGCCGACGACCCACAGAGCCGCGAGACTCAGACTGTCCTCGGGGAACTCTACGGAGACCGTTACGCAGAGGCTGAGTGGCTGGGGGCTGACCGCGAGCAGGCCTTCTTTCGAGCGATGCTTCGTCAGTTCGACGATGGCCGGTGGGGTCGATGGCTGCGCTCTGGCGCACGCATGACGCTGGAGGCTGTGCCAGAAGATGTGCCGCTGGGCGTCTACCGCCTCCGTGAGGTCGGCGCGCGCCTCATCCCCGGCGAGCTCCTGCCGCCCGACGGACCTGGCACCTGGACTCTCGCCCCAGGACGCTACGCCATCGCCCCCGAGCCCACCGCTCGAGAAGACGACTCCGAGCCGAGCTTGCGCTGGTTTTATCCCATTGCACTCCAGCGAGACGACCATCGACACGTCCTGCTCGACCTCCGCGGAGAAGACCTGGCAGGCGACCACTTCAGCTTCATTCCAGGCGGTCCCGCGTCCCTGGGTGGTGACCCCCTCGCCGCTGGTGCCGCCGCCCCCAGCCGACCCTTGCTGCCTCCCTTCGCCATCGGGAGACATCCAGTCACCGTGGGCGCCTACGCGCGCTTCCTGGACTGGCTTGAGGCCAACGATCCCGTAGAAGCAAGGATTCGCACGCCGATTGGCATTGAAGACATCCACCGAGTCGACGAGCGACGGCCCGTCACCGGGCTCAGCCATGATGACGCGCTGGCCTACTGTGACTGGCTGCGGGGAGCCACCGGCGTCGTACTGCGCCTCCCCACAGCGGACGAATGGGAGAAAGCGGCGCGAGGCGCCGACGGCAGGATCTTCCCCTGGGGCGATCAATTCGACCCGGCGCTCTGCTCCGCCCTCGGCAGTCAACACACGAAGACGACTCCACCCGATGTGGGCTCGAGCCCCGAAGACTGCTCTCCTTTCGGCATGCAGGGCAGCGCTGGTGGAGTCTGGGAGTGGACGGCGACCCCCGACGGAGACCGTCATCACGTCGTGATGGGTGGAGCCATCATCTCCGAGCCCAACGGGTGTCGGTCAGCCACCCGTAGGTCCATCGCTGCGGACACAAAGCTGCACTTCCTCGGCTTCCGAGTCGTTCTGGAGCTCGACTAGCTGGGCACCCCCTCTAGGACCAAGAAGTCCTCGAGCTTCTCTGCACACCGCAGTCGAGGTTGGGGGACGAGTCGGGCCACGCTCCTGATCTGGCTTCTTGCGTCGAGCTTTGGCGCGACCCCAGCAGAGGCCGGGACCGCTCAAGAACCGCCCACTTCGGTCGAGAGCTCGGACGAAGAGGCGACAAGAGACGGACAAGACGACCCGAGACCATCTAGGCCGTCCTTACGCAGAGCGCGACAGCCAGCAGGACGCGACGCTCCAGGACGAATCCAGGTGCTCATCTTGCCCGCAGCTGCCTACAACCCGGACGACGGCGTCGGAGTCGGCGCATTCGTGGGGCTGAGACGAGCCAAGCCCCGACTAGTGGCTGGCGTGGGGGCGTCCGAGAATGGCGAGAGCCTAGAAGCAGAGCCCCTGGGGCGAAGACCATGGGTCTGGGACTTCGGTGCCGTCGGGCTCGGATTCTTCAAGCCCTACCCCAACGGGTGGTCTCTCTCGGCGCTCGCTTCTTGGTTTCCCGAGCCATCCGCTGACACGGAGTGGGAGTACAACCTGGGCATCTACGGCTGGCTCTGGGATTGGTGGTTCGGTGTGGGAAACGACCAACCCAGAGATCTGCGCAGACAGGACCCCGAGAATGACCCTGTTCGGGATGCTTGGCATCGGTTCGGGCACTACCAGGTGCGAGCCTCGGCACGCATCCGGCAGCGTGTTCTGGGCCCCTTTGGTCTGTCCATTGGCTTGCTCCTCAAGTGGGACGTCGTCGATGTGCGGCCTGGAACCCTACTGGAGCAAGATACGAGGACTGGCGAGGCAGAGGGAGCAGACGGAGGGCCTCAAGTCGCGCTCGAGGGAGCCCTCATTCTCGATGACCGCGATGACCCTCAAGACCCCACCCGAGGTTACCTATTGAACGCCGTGGGCGAGGGGCGGCTTAGCCCCATGGGCCCGTCGGGTCGAATGATCCTCGACATGCGCGGCTATCTCAGCCCCAAGCAGCCTGTGTTGGTCTTCGCCGGGCAGATGATCGCCCAGATGCACGTCGGTGGCATCGCCTTCTATGACCAAGGCGTCATCGGCGGTGCTGAGATTCGGCCAAGGGCCCTCACTGGAGTAGGTGGAGTCCGGGGACTCGACCGTGGACGGATCCGTGGCCCGCTGGGCCTTGTGCTTCACGGCGAGCTTCGCTTCCGTCCGCCGCCGCTGGCCCTAGGCGAGCTCCGCGTGCGCGTTCAGCCCACATTGTTCGTCGACGGCACTCGGGCGGACACGCTTGAGCTGCTGGGCCAAGGACCGCCGCTCCATGGAAGCCTCGGTGGTGGCATCCGTCTCGTACTGCAAGAGCAGACCGTCATCCGGATCGACGTG
>PBPL01000069.1 GCA_002724675.1 Deltaproteobacteria bacterium
ACTCCGGCGCCGGATGGGCCAGCTCCACGGCACGGCGACCGCCAACGGCGAGGTGGTGATGGAAGGGCGAATGACATTCGCCCTCGGAACCGCCTGACTCAAACGGCCTGCGGCTCGGCGGCTGGGGGCTCGGGAATCTCGGTTTCGCAGACCTGATTCCGACCGCCGTGCTTGGCGCGATACAGCGCCGCGTCGGCCCTGCCAATCAGCGGCATCGGGTCGACTTCCTTCTCCATGGCCATGGCCAGTCCCACACTGGCCGTCACCGGGACCTTCTCGCCATTCCAGGTCACGTCGACTTCCGCCAGTTGAGCACGTAACGACTCGGCGACGTGCAGCGCACCGGGGCGCGGCGTGTCCGGCAGAAGCACCATGAACTCCTCGCCGCCGTAGCGGCACTTGGTGTCGCTGTTTCGCAGGATGTCGCGAATCCGCTGACCGACCGCAGCGAGGACGGCGTCGCCGCACAGATGGCCGTGGGTGTCGTTGATGGACTTGAAGTGGTCGAGGTCGAGCATGATGAGCGCGAACGGCGCCCCCTGCCGTCGGGCGCGCTGAAGCTCGGTCTGCAGGAGTGGGTCCGGTTGAAACACCCGGTCAGCCCGTCGTAGACGCCGTTCTCCTCCACCTCGCGCGCGAGCTGGACGTTGCGCGCGGCGATACCGATCAGGGTGGCTGCGGCCCCGAGGTTCCGACGCCACGAAGGGCCGGCCCCGCCGCTCTCGACCGAAAGCACCCCGGTCACCGACTCGCCGACGACCAGCGGAAAGTAGATCCGTCCCCCGAACTCCGACCCCTCGGGCTCGCCCTCACTCCCCTCGAGACGCTTCAAGGCCTGATCCGCGTCCATCTCGATATCCGGGTGCACCTTGTCCGGCGACTCCTCGAGTCCTCCGACGAGTGACTCCCACTTGCCCTTGGCACGCACGACGGCCCAGACCGGGCGGTCACCCACGTAGCGCGGCAACATGAGGTGGACGACGTCCCGGAGGATGCCCATGTCGTTGGCTTTGGCCAGCGCAAGCCCGAACTGGGTCAGGTTGTCCAGCCCCTGATCCCGCTCCGCCCGCTCGTGCTGCTCGACGGCGGTCACCGCCTGGGCCCGACGCCGGTCGTGGGTCGCCGCCTGGCGATACAGCAGCAGCACGATGGCCAGCAGCACCAGACCGGGAAGCACGGCCAGGCCCTGCTCGGTTTCCCAGGCGTGAATCGCATCGAGGAGGGTGCGCAGCTGCTGCTGCAGCAGAACGACCACCGAGGCCGCGACCCCAAGGGCCAACCATCGCGTGCGGGGGGTGAGATCGCTCATTGGAGACCCGCGGTGAGCGGTGCATGGGCCGCCAATGGCCCACGGGGCTATTCTCCACGAACTGGTGAGAAAGCACACCAGTTTTTCGGGGGCGTGACCCGGCCCGCCAAGGTGATAGAATTTCAGGGTTATGGGTTCCAAGAAAAATCGCAATCGCGCGGCGCCCACTCCGGTCGCCCAGCCGCAGTCGAAAGGCGCCCCGTGGCCGCTGATCGCCGTGGTGGCTGTGGCCCTGGCCGGGGGTGGCGTGTACATGGCGACCTCGTCTGGCGGTGACGACGCACCTGTCGCGTCGGCCCCCGCGTCACAGACGGCGGCCAACACCCCGGCGAGCGCTCCAGCGAGTGCGGACGCCGCACCCGCCGCCGCTACCCCGGCAGCCGCACCCCAGTCGACGACCGCGGCCCGCGAGCCGCTGCCCGACGATCTGCCGATGCCTCCGCTGCCCTATGTGCCGTCGGCCGCGGCCGGGCCGCCCGAGTTGATGCAGCAGGCATACGTCTTCGCGGCCAAGAACCCGCATATTCTCGACTATGTCCCGTGCTACTGCGGGTGCGGGTCGACCGCGGGTCACGTCGGAAACACCGACTGCTTCGTGCAGCGACGGGCGCCAAACGGCGCAGTGGAGGCGTGGGACACCCACGGCCTCACTTGAAGCCACTGCCTTGCCGTCGCGCGTGACGCGATGCAGATGAATGCCCTGGGCGCTTCGCCTTCCGATATCCAGCGTGCCGTGATGACCAAGTACGCCTCGCAGTCGGCGTATGCCACTCCGACGCCTCCGGCGCCGGCCAACTAGCAAGCACTCGCATGGGGCTTCGCCCCACGCGGCTCCGCGGGTCTCTTCCGGCCGGTTCGTCGTCAGACGGACCGGCCGTTCGTGTGTACACGGCCCCTGCGGCCACCGAACGCCGGCCGGCCCCGCTATAATTCCGCGTGTCCCCGTCGAGACCCCGACCCAAGGCGGCAGCGCTCGCACGGCTGTTCAGCTCGATCCGGGCGGGTGTGTATCTCGGCCCGCTCGATGGGGACGGCCCTCCCGCTGGCACGAACCCGCACCTGAGCCTGATGTTCGGCTATGACCCGGCGGCGACGGCGCCGGTGCGCCCCTTTGCCGCCGACCGGTTCGTCGACCCGCAGGCGCGCGACGCCTTCGTGTCGGAACTGACTCGCGATGGAGCCGTCGCCGACTACTTGCTGCGACTGCGACGCGCCGACGACTCGACTGTCTGGGTCGAGGTCACGGCGACGTTACACCCCGACCCGACGGACGGCGCGCCCCAGATCGACGCGGTCCTGCGGGACGTCAGTGAACGGCGCAAGCTGGAGGATCGCGGCCGCGACCTCAGCCATCAGCTGCTGCAGTCAGAGAAGATGGCGGCCCTGGGCCAGACGGTGTCTGGCGTGGCTCACGAGCTGAACAACCCGCTGGCGACGATCCTCACCTGGGCCGAGCGACTCACGGCGCGCGACGTGGACGCCGACACGCGGCGCGGGCTCGAGACGATTCTGAGCGAGGCGGAGCGCGCCGCCAAGATCGTCCGCAACCTGCTGACCTTCGCCCGCAAACGCAACACGACGAGGGCGCTGGTGGACGTGAACGCGATCGTGCGCGACACCCTGGCCCTTCGCTCCTACGAACAGCGGGTATCCAACCTCAGCACCATCGATGCGCTCGCCGGTGGACTGCCCCAGGTGTTCGCCGACCCGCATCAGGTCAAACAGGTCCTGCTCAACCTGGTGATCAACGCCGAGCAGGCGATGCTCGCCGCGCATGGGCGAGGCACGTTGGTGACACGTTCGTGGTACGACGACGAGGCCGAGATGGTCATGCTGGAGATCAGCGATGACGGCCCAGGCATCCCCGAAGAGGTCCAGACCAAGATCTTCGACCCGTTCTTCACCACCAAGGCGGTCGGCAAGGGCACGGGCCTCGGTTTGACCATGGCGTATGCGATTGTGGAGGAACACGGTGGCCAGATCCGGCTGCGGTCGAGCTCGGAGGGGGCGTCGTTCTTCGTATCGTTTCCGGCCGCGGCCGGCCCCCGCCGCCCTCCGGCCCCCACGGTGCCTCCGCCGCCACCAGCCACCGCCGGCTCCTCGGTGCTGGTGGTGGAAGACGAGCCAGCGCTCGCCACCGCGGTCACCGATGCGCTGAAGGACGCAGGCTACCGCGTGGAGCACGCGGGCGACGGACAGGCGGCGCTCGAGCGTGTGCGGAGCGAACGCTTCGACCTGGTGATCTGCGATCTCAAGATGCCGAGGCTGGACGGACCAGCGTTCTTCAGGGTGCTCTCGAAAGAGCAGCCGACGCTGGCCCGGCAGGTCGTGTTCGTCACCGGCGACGTGGCCGGGACCGACGCGGAACGGTTCCTGACCGAAAGCGGGTGCCGCTGGCTGCCGAAACCGTTCCGTCTGACCGATCTGCTGCGCGTCACCGAAGACGTGCTGCGCTAGCCGGCAACGGCCACCGGTTCGGCGGGTCGCCCACGTCGGGGTGACACCCGGGCCTTGGCCATCTTCAGCACTCGCTTCGGCTTCTTCTTGGCCGTCGCTTCGGTCATCGCGGCCGCCACCTGTTCGGGCTTGAGGTCGGGACCGAGCATCTTGCGGAGCCGCTGGGCGGCGCGCGCGTGCAGCTGTGAGACTCGCGACTCGTTGACACCGATCTCGTGGCCGATCTGCTTCATGGTGACGTCGCCGTAGTAATATAGCCCGATCACCTTCCGCTCGCGCCACGGCAGCGCCTTGATCGCTTCGCGGACGCGGCTCGCCACCTCGCCCCGCTCGCACGCCTTGTCCGGGGTGGGCATCTCCGGGGGCACCATGACCGGCGGCAAGTTGACGCCGTTGACGGCGTCGACGTTGGCCATCGGTGAGGTCGACTCGAGCGTGTTGATCCGCACGATCGTCCGGCCGAGTCGCGCCTCGTCAGAACCCATGTGGGCGGCAAGGTCCGCGAGCGACGGCTCGGCGCCCATCTCGTGTCGGAGCTTTTCACGCGCCGCTTCCAGCTCTCGACGCACCCTCCGGATACCACGAGGCCAGGCATCTCGCCGAAGCGCGTCGATCATGGCGCCACGCACCCGGCGTTCGGCAAAGGTCTCGAACTTGATCCCACGCTTCTCGTCGAATCGATGTGCCGCGTCGATCAGACCGATCATGCCGTCCTGAACCAGGTCGCCCAGATCGATCGAGTGGGGCATCGACGCCGCCATGCGTCTCGCCAATGCCTCGACGAACGGCAGGCTCGCGGTGATGCGATCTTGGTCCTTGTCGTCGAGCGCTTGGGGTTTGGTCGTCACGCGTTGCCTCCGGCGTTGATACTGGCGCCATCAAGATTACAGCGCCGTGTCTGCGAGCCCTCCGATATCGCAAGCGTGATGCCAGGCTTCCAGACGCCTGAATCCAAGGTCGATCTCAGACTGGATATGTCTTGTAAGACATTCATAATCAGAGCTTTAACGAGATTTTTGATGGGTGTTTCGAGACGGTGGCCCTTCCGGCGATCGACACGGATCGCCAACGTCTTGACGCCCTTGCGGCTGGCGTCGTCAAAGTTTTGACTGAACGGAAGGAGAAGAAATCGAGGAGGAGAGCCGCGACTGCCTAGCTGTCTTTGCTAAGTACGTTGTTCATCCGGAGCACTCTGAGAAGAATGGAGTTACCACACACCCGTTCGATTCAGAGGAGGCCCCGGATGAA
>PBPL01000070.1 GCA_002724675.1 Deltaproteobacteria bacterium
GGTGTTGCCGGACGAGGGACCAGGTTGGATCTCGGTCTGGGACGCTGTGGATTTTGTGGAGCTCGAGCGGCTGGAGCTGCCCGAGGGGGCAGCGCCGGAGCGTCTGAGTCGGGGGCGTGATGAGGGGGTGGTCTGGATCGCTGACTCAGCCGATCTGCCCAACGGTGGCCGAGTCTTTCGGCTGGACTTCGTTCCGGGCGACCAGGAGACCCTGGCGGTCAGTGAGGTGCTCGTCCCCGAGCCCGCTATCGATGTGGTGGAGGTTCGAAGCACGGACCAGCCCCGCCTCGCGGTGGCAGGAGCCTATTCTGATTCACTCTGGCTGCTCGATGGATTGACCTACGAGCCCCTCGATTCGAACCCCTGGACGGAGTCGGTGGACCCGACTCCGATGGGAGCCCTGATTTCGGGTCTAGCGGCCGGGAGTCGTGCCATGGGGACGGCGCTTCTGGACGGGGACGGCAGTGCTGCCGAGGGCGACGCCTTTGGCACGCGCATCCCTGCGGACTCGCTCTTTGTGACGACCTTTGATGGCTACTTGCATTGGATCGATGGATTGACTGGCTGCCACGTGTCTCGAACAGCCCCGGGAGGACGCTCGGGGGACCCTGTGTTCACCGACAATACTCCGGCCAGTAACCCCCAGTTGGCTTATGACGAAGAGGGCAACCGATACGTGACAGTCCACGGCTGTGGCGGTGTTGCATTCTCGGAGTCCTGGGTGTTCACATACGAGGAAGATCTCCAGTCCTACGAGGTCGAGGGCTCGCGGTCTGGTGTGCAGGCCACCCGCGCCCAGGAGGGTGTGCGATACGTCAGCGATACGGGTGCCATCTCGGTCCTGATCTTGCCGGGGACCCAGCCTACTACCGATGGAGATCGGTTCAGCTTCGAGGTGTTGGACAATGTGTCGCCTCTGGCTGTGGGGGAACTCCCCGGTGATCCCCTTGTGTTTACCGAACTCTACGACGATCGGTCGGGGACCTGGTGGAAGGTCAAGGAGCGTGAGATCGTACTCGTGCCCAATGTCAGCAACGACATGGTGGTCTGGCTGGACGTCGAGGGCCTCTGGGTAGATATCTTCAGCGAGGTTCCATCGGGACGTCGCTATTACCGCTGACCATGGGGCGAACCCGTTGGGAGGAAGAGTGCACTTGAACATGACGATCTCCGCCGCACTGGCGGCTTGTCTGATCTTGCTGGTGTCTTGTGGCGGACAGGGTGTGGAGGCATCGCCCTGCGTCGACATGTGCGAGACGCTCATCTTCGACTGTCGCTACGCGGCCTTTCCCGACGAAGAGTCGTGTCTCCAGGGCTGCGGCTATAACGAGACCGAAGGTGGCGATATCGAGGGTCAACTTCAGTGTGTCGAGGAAGCATCCTGTGACACCTTTGCCATTGTGGAGTGTGAGAACCTCTACGGAGCGACGAGCGATGACTGAGCTGCGACTTCCCCTCCTTGCTGTTTCTGGTCTCTTGGGCTTGCTGTCTGTTTTGCAGGTGTCTTGTTCCTCGGACTATCAGTTCACGGGCTTGCGTCCCGATGTGGACCCCGGTGATGTGACGGCATGTCCGTTCGTACCAGTGACGGGCACGCGGCTCTCCCGCTACGACTGCAATCCAGTGTTCACCAACACGGATGAGGGCTGGGGTGGCGATGTGGGTGCCGTGGGCTTTCACGTTACCGAGGTGCTGGGGCACCCCTTCTATCAGATGTGGTACACGAGCTCGTCTGGGGGCTATGGCTCCTACGGAATGGGCTATGCCGTGTCTGCAGACGGCACTCAGTGGGATACCCACGAGTCCAATCCACTGTTCGTCTCGGAGACGGGCGCCTGGGACCAGGACTCCGTGGCCGGTCAGGTGGTCGTCTGGGACCACATCGATGACCGCTACGTGATGGCCTACCAAGGCTTCAACCTCGGCAACCAGGCGGACCCGGCGGATGACATCTGGGGCTTGGGTATTGCGACGTCGGCCGACGGCCTGAGCTGGGAGAAGCTGTCGGGGAATCCAGCGATTCGGTTCAGTGACTACGACCTGTCGGAGGAGGATTTTCTCAACTACAGCTTGTTCGGCATGGAGCCCTCGGTGGCGATCAAGCCGTGTTGGCCGCTGACGATCAATCTCACCGACCGTGGTGCCTTCCGTGGCTATGTCGCAGCAAGTCGTTGGACGGACCTGCTGGATGCTCAGCTCATGGGTGGAGATCCTGCTGCTTGTGAGATCTACGCCATGGATGGGATCGATGCGGGGACCTGGGTGATTGACGACTCGGCCCCTGTACTCACGAGCGGTGCTCCCTATGACATGAAGGGAGTCACGTCGGCTTCCGTCGTCGAGCTCGATGGCACTCAGTACATGTTCTACGTGGGCTTTGAGGAGTGGTACCAGGACACCGGGACCTCCGGGCTAATCTCGGCTCAGAAGCTGAGCCTCAATCTCGCTACCTCGACTGACGGTGGCCTCACGTGGGAGAAAGACCCGAGCAATCCACAGCCGGTTTCTCTCACCACGCCAGGGCAGCTCGGCAGCGTGGGAGCCCAGGTCGTGGGGAGTCGGATCCATCTTTGGGTGGGCGACAACTACGAGGGCACCTCTGGCATTGGCTATTTCTATTACGAGCCAGACATCGAGCCGCATGAAGCAGCAGCCGATCCCGCGGATGAGTAGGGGAGCTTGGGTCGACGGCTCTAGGGAGTCCTGAGCTCTGTGAGCCAGCGCTCCACAGCGCTCTGCAGGCTCAACAGATCTTCGCTGTTGTCGAACACCACATCGGCTAGCGCCGCCTTGTCCTCTTGAGCCCGCTGACTTCGAATGCGTGCAAGGGCGTCGTTTTCGCTGAGCCCATCCCGCAGTCGCAACCTTTGCAGCTGCAGGGCCTCGGGGCAGGTGACGACGGCTAGGCCCGCATAGTTTCGGTAGCTGCCCGACTCCACCATCAGCGCCGCGGACACCACGGCCAGGGCATGCCCGTCGGCCTGGAGGTCAGCGAGACTCTCGAAGATCCGGCCAATGATCTGCGGATGGGTGATGGCTTCCAGGCGTTGTCGCGCTTCTCCGTCCCCGAAGACGATGTCCCCCAGCGCTGCGCGGTTGAGCTGACCGTCGGGAAGGAGGACTTCGCTGCCGAATGCCTCTTTGATCTCGGCTAGGGCTGGCTGGCCGGGAGCCACGACCTGGCGCGCGATGACGTCCGCGTCAATGACTGGGACGCCCTGGGCTCGCAGCACGTCCTCGACGGCCGACTTGCCGCAAGCGATGTTTCCGGTGAGGCCCCAGACGAGCACAGCGGCTCAGTCGTCCTTGAACTTCTCGATGTAGCGGAAGATGGTTCGAGGGTCGACGTCCAGAGCACGTGCTGTCGCCGCCTTGTTCCAGGAGTGCGCTTCCAAGCACTCCTTGATGTAGCGCTGTTGGAAGTTCTCTTTGGCGTCGTTCAAGGGGAGCCAGAGGGCCTCTGGCGTCTCCTCGCCGTCGAACCCTAGGTCGCTGGCGGTGAGCATGGCGCCATCACTCATGACCAGGGCCTTCTTGATGCGATTCTCCAGCTGGCGGACGTTGCCGGGCCAGACGTAGGTGCGCATGGCTTCTAAGGCCTCTGTCGTAAAGGAGCTGATCTTGCTCTGATACAAGACTCCGAAGCGCTTGAGCAGGTGCTTTGCGATGAGGGCAATGTCGTCGCCCCGCTCTCGTAGCGCTGGTAGACCGACCGTGATTTCGTTCAGGCGGTAGTAGAGGTCCTCGCGGAACCGACCGGTCGTGATCTCGTGTGCCAGGTCCTTGTTGGTTGCCGAGACGACCCGAATGTCCACGGGCCTTGCCTTGCCTTCGCCGACCCGCTCAATCTCCCTCTCTTGGAGGACGCGCAAGAGCTTCACCTGGAGGTTCATCGGCATTTCCCCGATTTCATCCAGGAACAGGGTGCCGCCATTCGCGTCCTCGAACTTGCCTTGCTTGTCGGCCAGCGCTCCCGTGAAGGCGCCCTTCTTGTGGCCGAACAGCTCGCTCTCGAGCAGGTTCTCTGGAATTGCCCCGCAGTTAATGCTCACAAACGGTTTCTTGCGCCGATTGGAGCGGCTGTGCAGCTCGCGAGCAACCAGCTCCTTACCAGTGCCAGTGTCTCCGGTGACCAAGACCGTGATGTCTGTGGGAGCCACCTTCTCGATCGTCCGGAAGACCTCGACCATTCTTGGGTGATTACCAATCATGGAGCCACCGAGCCCGGTTCCGGCCTGGACGGCTTGCGCCAGGTCTTCGTTCTCGAGCCGGAGGTCGTCCAGGAGTAGCGCGTTGTGCAGGATCAAGCCCGCCTGTGCCGCGAAGATCTTCAGGATCTCCAGGTCGTCTTCGGTGAAGAGCCCTTCGATGCCCTCGTTCCCTAAATAGAGCACACCAATCAGGCTGTCTCGTGCCGTCAGCGGCACGCACATGACCGAGGACAGTTGGAGGTCAACAACACTCTTGCTCTGGCCCAGGATCGTGTCGTTGAGGGCGTCAGCAATAATGATTGGCTTGCGCTCCTTGATGACCCGAGCAATGACCGAGTCGCTGACCTGGGCTGTGTCCGCGCCCACGTCCACTCGATCGATGTTGCGAGCGGCAGGAATCTGGATGGAGTCACCCTGGAGGTGGATGAGAAAGCCCTTGTTGGCGCCGCACAGCTCGATGACCGAATCCAGCAAGGTCTTGAAGACCTCGGGTACCTGCATCCCCAACAGCAGCTTTCCAGCAAACGTAGCGATCTTCTCGAGTCTGGGGTCTACGGCGCCTGGGACCGCCACCCGCAGCGGAGTCGATGTGGGTGACGCATGTCTGCCGGAGATGACGGCGGCGTCTTCCCCATGGGGTTCCTCGAGCGAGAAGGTGAGCTCTGTGCCGCCGAACATCAGCAGGTCACCATCCTTGAGACTGTAGTTCCGACGGTCCTTTCCATTGACGACGAGGACAGCGGCTCGATCGAGAGAACTGAGGACGAAGTTCTTTCCGTCCTTGAGGATCTGGGCGTGATAGGCCTGGACGGCGGAATCCGACAGACACAGATCGTTGTCCGCGGCTCGACCGACGCCGGTCAACTTACGGGTGATCTCGAACCGCTGGGTCTCTTCGCCATCATGGTAGGTGAGGTAGGGCACGGGCGAAGGTTATCTTCCGTCTGGGCGCCCTGTCGAGTCAGTCTCCGAACCTTGGAACTTCGCTCACCAGAACTGAACCTTGAGTCCGGTGCCCGTCGGGGTGAGCAGAGGGGGGCGTAGGCGACGCGCTATCGATTGAGTGCTCGATGGGCGGAGCTGGGGATTGCGGTTGTAGCGGCGCTGTAGCGCGAGTGAGACGATCAGATCGACGGCAAATGCGACCCAGAACACGCCGAAGCTAGCGTAGTTGGTGTGGCGGCCGACTAACGTTGCCGTGTAGCCCGCCGGTGTGAGGTCGTCGATGACCGCGAGGCGCAAGATGATGCTGCCGATGTTGAGGCTTGCAGCGGCAAGCTCCGTCGTGAGCAAGAAGTCGCCCGCTCTTGGGTGCCCCAAGAAGCGAAGGCCCATGCCAAAGACCGGTACGAATCGTCGGCGACGCAGGACACGAGTGCTGGCTGTGCTGGACTGCAGCTCGGGGAAGAGAATCTCCGGCGGCACCGAGATGCTACCGTTCTCCGCGATGTAGGCAGTTCGCTGCTCCGTGTAGAACTTGAGCAGATCGGGTCGCGTTGTGACCGGGCTCGGAGAGAAATCGGGGTCCAACTGCAGAGCGTACTTGAGCTTTTCCGTGGCTAGGTCTTGTGTTGCTTGGCCCTGAAGAAACAGCGTGAATGCGTAGTAGAGGAAGCCCTCGTGCAACTCATCGCGGTTCTTGAGCCTCACCGGACTGTCGAGCAGCGTGGCGAAGTCCGTGGCTGCGCTGTCAAACTCCCCACGATCGTAGTGAAGACGGGCGCTCCGAAGACGCTCTGTGGCTTCGAACTCCTCAGCATCCTCAGCGCCGATTGGTGCTCCCTCATCCCCGTCTGTTTGTTGGGCATGGGCGGACAAGGGCAGCAACAGCGTCCAGGCAGTGAGGGTGAGCAGGAAGCTCCAGGTTGGACAGAATGGGGCCAGGGAATGCACGCGCTGTGATCGTAGGAATGGGGCGATCGTGGTGTCAATCGCCAGGCCCCTCCCTTTGGGGATTGGGACGCTCCCAAGACCTCTGGGGGGGGCTGGTGCTGCTGGTGTTGATTCTGGCTCTACAGGCCTGTCGACCGCAATATCCTGCAGCCGTACAGCCAGAACTCCCGCTTCCCGAAAGACCCGATCTGGTTGTAGAGGCGGAACGAGCGGCTCAATTTATCGGTCATGCTGGAGTGTCCTTTGTCGACGCTCGCGCCTCACATCGCTACTTGAGGGGGCATGTGCCTGGAGCGGTCCATGTGGACTGGCGGGACTTTGTCAGTTCACAGCGCAAGCACCCCGACGGTCGTCTTGCTGTGGATTCGACCTACCTCGGTGGAGTCCTGGGTGGGCTCGGGGTATCGGGTGATGACTGGGTGATTGTTCTTGGGGATCCGCTGAATGGGTGGGGAGAAGACGGTCGCATCGCCTGGACTCTAATGAGCCTGGGCGTCGATCGGCTCTCGGTGGTCAGCGGCGGCTTCCCGGCGTGGGAAGCTTCAGGTCTACCGGTGCAGCGCGGGCGCATACGCAGACCGCCAGTCCCGTGGAGAGCTTCATTGCGTGATGACTATGTGGCTCGCAAGCGGGATGTCATAGACATCGTGGACCGAGGCGGAGCCTGGGACTACGTCTTGGTCGATGTGAGAAGCTCAGGTGAGTTCAGAGGGGCGTTTGACGCACCACGACACGGGGTCCTTCGCCCGGGACACATTCCGACCTCCGTCAACCTACCGTGGCGTGAACTCCTGGCGGAGGATGGCCGGTTTCTGCCGCGAGAGAAGTTGGAGGGCCTCCTCATACCTCGGGGAGTTCGACCTGATGCTCAGATTGTCACGTATTGCACCGGCGGTGTCCGTTCAGCGCATACCTGGTTTGTTCTGCACTGGCTGGGCTACCCATCGGTGCGGAGCTATGCAGGCTCCCTTTGGGAATGGTCCATGGATCGAGGACTCCCCGTGGAGAAGGGTGGGCATCGTCCTCGCCAGCCAGGCCCCCCCTGGCCGACGACACAGTGAGCTGCGCCACGACACGCACCCCGCAGTTAGCGCGGAAGGATGCCCTGGAAGTAGCCGGCGTACTCGCCCGTGTTGGTCACCACCTCGTCCCACAGATCGCCTGTGTCGGGGTCGACCATGAGGACTCGGATGCTCCCGACGCCGACTTGGTCGACGGTGTAGACGAAGCCGTCGAAGAGATCGCTTCGTCGCAGCACAATGTCTTCGCTGCTGTCGCCTTCGGTCAGGTCGAGGACTTCGGTTGCTCGAGCGTATTCCTTTTGCCCGGTCTCGGGTTGTGGGGGAGGAATGGCGTCGACGATGTAGTTGCCAGCAGGAAGCAGCCCCGCCCATGAGCCATCGGCCCCAGTGGTGGCCTGGTAGGCATAGTGGGGAGGAAGGGTAGAGCGGAGGCTCAGGGAGCTACCGGCTCTGGGGTTGCCTGTGGGGCTGAGGACCGTCACGACACCCAGCCGGGAGTCGGGGAATCGGAGGTCCACGTCCACTTGGCTAGCGGTCTCTGACACATCGAAGGAGGTCCTTGCCACGTCGAGGTCTCGGTTGCCGATTCGGGGGTAGGCGGTGGCTGTGTACGAGCCTCGGGGAACCTCAATACTCCAGGTGCCATCAGCTTCTGTCTCAAACTCGGCCCGAAACAATCCACCATTGAAGTCGCTCTCTCCCGGTGCTGATGGGATCCAGCCTTCGAGCCGCACACGCCCTTGAATTGGTCCGTCCCCGGTTGCCTGGAGCAGGGCGCCGCGCACGGTTCGGATCGGTAGTACCGGATACTCCACTGAGAGTCGGAGCCCTTGCAGTTCAAGGGGGAGGGCCTGGTTGCGGATGCGGATCGGCGGGATTGGCACAGAGCCATCGGCAGGACTCGAGATGACGAGGTCGTAAGTGCCTTCGGGGACCATCAGGACGAACGAGCCGTCAGCCGATGAGGTTGTGGCGACTCCCAGAGGTAGGTCGGGACTATTGGAGCGATAGACCGTGACCACCCCACCCACGATGGGGCTGCCCGACGTGTCGGAGATCTGTCCGTCTACCTGATGAGCTTCAGGTAGCGACCATTCCATCGGCCCAGCGTTCGAGCCCGGTTGGAGAACAATCCGCTCGACCAGTCGAGAGGCCTCGTTCCCGGTGAGGCAGCCCGGAGCGATCACTAAGTCGTACGTTGCGGGAACGATGCTTTGGGCGAACAAACCGAAACTGTCTGTCTTGCCGCCACCAAAAAGGTGGGGAGTTCCCCCGCTGAGGACAATGCAGATGTCCTCGACACTCTGTCCGTTGTCCACCTCTCGAGAGACGCCGCCACTCAAGGTGACAGGGGAGGTCATCTGCACATAGACGAAGGGGTCCCGGCCATTCCAATCCTGTCCGCCAGTAGGCTGACTGCGTGTGTCTTGTTGGTGGGGGCCTGGGTCGATGAGGTCGATCTCTGTGCTGTGTGGGGGCACCGCCAGTACGGGTTCTTCGCAGTCCGAGCCCATCAGAATTGCGGCGAGCAGAACCAGCGGTGCGGTTGAGCCCGGGCGTCGGCTCGACGGGCGACCAGATCCCATGGCGAGTGCGCCCAGAGGCCTCATGGCAAATCTACCCCGTTGCTGTCGATGGGCTCATCGAAGTCGGGTGCGATGAACAACTCTTCGGAGTGGGGCAGGACGATCAGAGGCCACGTGGTGACCTGCAGGACCCCGCCGGCTTGGACACGCAATTCCAAGTTGCCTTCGTAGGGCTGGGGGGACCAGGGCAGGGAACTTCGATGGAGGAAGAGTCGCTCGACTCCGGTGGCGAGCGTGATCGGATTGGCGTCCGGTCCTTCGGTTACCGAGAACATCCAGGTGACGGAGTCAGCGAGGCGAATGCGACAGTTGAACTCGCGGGGAGTCTCTACGGACTTGAGCAGGTTGGGACGGTTTGGAGCGGCATGAGGGCTACAGTGTGACGTCCCGGGGCTGTCCTCGTTGTCGATATCTGGGACGTCCTTGTCGGGGGGGTAACCGGGAACCCAAAGACAACCCGCCATTGACCACGCGGCGAACAACGCGAAGAGTGGGAGTGGTCTCGCTGGGATCGGACGTGACGTAATGAACCGGGCCCTCGTGGGCCTCGAATGATAGCAATCTACTGCGGGCTGTACCGGATCGTCCTGTTCCCACCTGGCTGAAGCTGGCCAGCCTGGACCCCCCGTACCACCTGAAGTCTCTGAATGACGTCGCGGTCGAGGCGAAATGCAAAGCGATAGGTGGCCATTTCAGTCAAGTTGACCGGGCCCAGGCCTGTGACTGGCCCGAGGTCCTCTTCGTTCATCTCGACCCGCGTATTGGCGGGGAATCCCGAGAATACGACCTGGCTCGGCTTGTAGCGAAGCTTCATGACGTGGTCCGTTTCGTTCCCGGTGGTGACCAGCACCCGGTGTTTCTGGCCGAGGTGGTAGTCCCCGGCGGGGAGCTCGACCGTGTGGTACCCGGCGGACAACTCAAGGGCAGCCATGGGGGTCCAGCCTTTGGGTTCACCGTCCACGATGACTGGCGCGTTTCCGTCGAGGGTTACGATTCTGAGTAGCCCGGGCCCCTTGAGTAGAGACGGATCCAGCGAGGCCAGTGTGCTGGCCTCAGTGACCGCCGGAACCTGGGCTCTTGGGGTTGTGGGTGATGCCTCGGCTGTGCTCGTGTCGCTTGAGTCGCGCCGGGGTCGAGTCGTCGCCTGGGATGTGTCGCGAGGGCGTAGCCGTGGTGCAGGTTGCTTTGCTCTCTTCTGGCGGACGATCGCCTCCGGCTTGTCCATCTCATCTGAGGTCGCCTGAGACTCCTGGAGCGGGTTCGTCGCTGGGTTGGGCGGGGTGGCCTCTGGTCGGGGTTGGGGCGGGACAACCTCGGGCACAGGTACAGACGGCATGGGGATCGGCGCCATTCGCCCCAAGACATCGGGCTCAGGCCCCCACTGCTGGAACCCACTGCTCCACAGCCCCAGAGCGATGGCTGCGATGGCGGTGACAGCCAAGCCCGCCGCCCAAGTTCCTCGGCTCCAGTGGAGTCCGCCGTCGCCGAGAAGCGGTGGCTTCATGCCTTCGATGATCTCGATGACCTCCCGGTTTTCCTCGTCGAGCGCAAGAACACGGTTGAATGTTCTCAAGGCTGATGCCGTCATCTTGGCGTCGACTTCGTGGCGGCCTCGTGCCACTAGGCGTGTGATGAGGTGCTCCCGCAGCTCGTCCTCGTAGGCTTCCGAGTCCGTTAGATACCGGGAGACCGCCCAAACCCCGGGGTCCTCGATGTCGATGTCCACGCTGGCTAGCAGGAGGTCGAGGTCACTCATGACCTCGCCAGCGTCCGCATAGCGCTCCGTCGGCTTCGGCGCCAGGCACTTGCGAATCACGGATGCCATCGCTGGGCTCAGGCTAGGTACTCGCTCCGTTGGATCCTCGAAGCGACCATCGATGATGGCCTTGAGTACGACGGAGGGATTGCCCCCACGAAACGGAAGAGTGCCTGTGACCATGCGATACAAGACCGTGCCGAGCGCGAACAGATCCGAGCGCTGATCAATCTCCGTATCGGTGGCCTGTTCGGGAGACATGTAGGCGGGGCTGCCCACGAGCGCACCGGTCATGGTGACGTGAGAGTCGTCCAGGATTCGGGCTATTCCGAAGTCCATGAGCTTGACCGATCCGGACCCGTCGATCATGACATTCTCGGGCTTCAGGTCTCGGTGAACGATGCCGCGATTGTGTGCGCTCTGCATCGCAGCGCAGAGTTCGCGGGCGATGAGGGCGGCGGGCTCGGCCATCATCGCGCCGACGTCGTCTAGGAGGGCCCTCAGAGTTGGGCCCTCGATGAACTCGGTGACAATGAAGCAGTGTTCCGACTCCACGCCCGAGTAGTCGAAGATCCTCAGAATGTTTGGGTGTCGCAGGCTCTCGATGGCGCGGGCCTCGCGAGCAAAGCGGGTCCTGTTCTTTTCGGACGAGGCTAGATGTGGGTGGAGCACCTTGATGGCGACCTGGCGGTTGAGGGTCGTGTGGCGACCCAGGTAGACGACAGCCATCCCACCTTCCCCGATCTTGTCGAGGATCTCGTACTTGTCGATGGTGTTACCGATCACCGCGCGATTCTACCTCTGCACCTGGGAGTTCAACGTTCGTCTCGTCTTATCCGGGCCAGGACGGGTTCGTCGGCGGACGGAAAAGCCAGTGCCCCGGCCTCTTCGATGCGGATCCAGCGAATGGCCTGTACTTCGATCGGCTGGGGTTCTCCGGTCCGGATCCGACACGAGTAGATGCGCATGTCCAGTGGGCTGCCAGTGGTGGTCTGGTGGTGCACGCGCTCAAAGAGCTGCCCCACCTCTACCTCCACGGCCAGCTCTTCTCTCATCTCACGGGCGAGCGCCGCCCGGTCCGACTCGCCTGGCTCGACGCCTCCACCTGGGAACTCCCAGTGTCCCGGCCAGCCCGGGTCATCATCCGTGCGCTGCGTCACAAGAAAGCGATCGCCTTGGCGAATGAGTGCTGCGACGACATGCACGGTGTCGGTGGTCATGAGGGGTGCTCTCAGCTCTTGGATATGTGCCTCGCGCCCGCTCGGCTCAGCCGCGAATGGTGGTCTCTCGACCACGGGCGCGCTTGCGTTCCATGAAGATCTTGAGGACTAGGTCGGCACTCTCCTCGACAGCCCTTCGCGTGACATCAATGACGGGCCAGGTGGGATTGGCTCGGAACAACTCGTTGGCATATTCCAACTCCATGTGGATGTGCTCCAGCGAACCGTAGTTCGAGTTGGGCTGCAGCCCCAGATTGCGGATTCTGGCCAGACGAATGGCATGCAGAGGCTCGGGCTCGATTGTCAGAGCGAAGATCTTGTCCTGATCGATCGTGAACAGCTGGTTGGGTAGGTCGATCCCGAGAACGAGGGGGATGTTGGCCACCTTCCATCCCTTCTGGGCGAGGTAGGTGGAGAGCGGGGTCTTGCTCGTGCGAGACACTCCCACAAGGACGATGTCTGACTGGTCCAGATAGCGAGCTTCGGCCCCATCATCGTGCTTGACTGTGAACTCCACAGCGTCGATGCGCCGAAAGTATTCGTCAGATAGGGATGTCTTTGCGCCTGGGATTCCCCGTGGCTGCAGACCACCCAGGTGCTTCGCCAGGCCCCCGATGAGCCCTCCGATGAGGTCCACACAGTCCACATTGTGTTTGTGGCCGGCCTCGTAGAGCGCCTCGCGGGCATCTGGGTTGACCAGTGTAAAGACGATCAAGGCGTCTTCCTTGTGGGCCAGTCGCACCAGGGCCTGAAGCTTTCGTCGGTCTGTGATGTGGCTATAGGTAGTGATGTGGACTAAGTAGTCCTCGAATTGAGCGAGTGCGGCTCGAGTCATGTTCTCCGCGGTCGCACCGGTGCTATCGGACACGATGAACAGTTGACTCGGTTGTTGGTTGGTTGGGTTGGTGTCAGACATACGGCCTAGTCTACAGGCCCTTTCGACACGGAACATGGCCTCCGCTACACTTCAATGCGAAGCGGAAGGGAGGGACCAGGGCCCGGTCTCGAGTTGTCGCAGACCCCCTTCCGCCCAACTCATGCGAGCGATAGCCAGAAGTCCCTACCCGGGCAAGAAATCTCAGCAGGATGATGGCCCATCTTCGGTGGGGCAGATGCTCTTCGAGGCGGTCCAGCGTTGGGGCCCCCAGATCGCCCTACGTCGTCGCCGCGAGCCCCTCAAGTGGAGCGTCACTACTTGGACCGAGCTTGGGCAGCAGGTTCGCTCGCTTGGCGCCGGTCTGCTGAGCCTTGGTGTGGAGCCTGGCGACCGGGTCGCTCTGCTCTCTAAGACCCGCTTGGAGTGGAGCCTGGTCGATTACGCGGCTTTGTCGATAGGGGCTGCCACGGTTCCCATCTATCACTCCAGTACGGCCAGTCAGGTGGAGTTTGTGCTTCGGGACAGTGGGGCTCGGGTTCTGGTCATCGAAGACCGTGGCCTACTGACAACCCTTCGCCCCCATCTTGAGGATCTTCCTGCTCTGGAGTCGATTGTGGTCATGGAGGTGATGGATCTCCGTCAGGAACCCAACTCCATGCTGCTGGACGAACTGAAGCGTGAGGGGCGTCGATTGCTGCGAGAGCAGGAGGGGTGCTTGGAAGAGGCTCTGGCTGCTGTTGAGCCGGATTCTCTGGCGACTATCGTCTATACCTCGGGGACCACGGGCAGCCAGAAGGGCGTCCGGCTCTCCCATCGCAATTTGATGGCTGCCGTGTCTGCGCTCCACGGAGTGCTCGATGTCGGGCCAGATGACACGACACTCTTGTGTCTTCCTCTGTCACACATCTTCCCGCGGCTTGCTCAGTTCGCTGCCCTCACCTATGGGTTCTGCATCGCCTATGCCCGCCGGGTGGATCAACTCCAGGAAGTGTTGCTGGAGGTGCGACCGACCTTTTTCTTCGCGGTTCCCCGGCTCTATGAGCGCATGTATCACCAGGTCGCTCAGGCCTACCGGGATCTACCGCCTCTTCTGCAAACGGTCGTCAAGAAGGGCATTGCGGCCACGCGAGAGCAAAAAGGGGAGGCTCTTGTGGATCGGCCCTCAGCCCGCGGCCCCAGGAAGATTGGTCGCCGACTGTCCAATCTCGTTCACGGTCGCGTAGCAGAGCGCACGTTGTTCGATGGGGTCCGGGAGGCTCTGGGTGGTCGAGTTCGGTTCTGTGTCTCCGGGGGCGCGCCGCTCAATGAGGAAGTGGCTCGATTTTTCCGCCTCGCGGGCGTCGAGATCCTCGAGGGCTATGGACTGACAGAGGGCGTAGGGGCTGCCACCCTCAACCCGCCAAGTGAGAACCGTCTGGGAACTGTAGGGCGCCCGCTGCCCGGCATCCGCATTCGCATCGCTTCGGATGGCGAGGTCTTGTTGGGCGGCGATGTGGTCTTCCAGGGCTACCACAATCAGGCGGATGAGACCGCGATGGCGCTGGATGACGATGGTTGGCTGCACACGGGAGATGTGGGGAGCCTCGACGAGGCGGGCTACTTGGTGATTACCGACCGTAAGAAGGACATCCTGATCACCTCTGGTGGCAAGAATGTCGCTCCACAGCGCGTGGAGAGTGCGCTTCGCATGAGCCCCTATTTCAGCGACGCAATGGTGTTTGGAGATCGGCGGCCCTTCCTTGTGGCACTCGTCACTCTGGACGAGGACGAGCTGTCTGGTCTCGCCGAGAGCTTGGATCTGCCGGTCGATGATGGCTCTCAGCTACGCCGAGACCCGAGGGTGCGTGAATTGTTGGATGGGGAACTTGAGAGGTGCAACGCGCGCCTAGCCCACTACGAGCGAGTGCGGAGATTCCGTGTGCTGCCTCGCAGCCTGAGTATCGAAGGAGGGACGCTGACGCCGACTCTCAAGGTGCGTCGCCGCGCTGTCTTCGAGCGGAACCGTCCGCTGATCGAGGGGATGTACGAGGGGTTGCCGCCCGCCTAGGCAACCGCTCGGAGCAGAGACTCTAAGCGCTCTGCTTCGGCTTCGATGACAACCAGGTTGGCCTGGTAGACCCGGGTTGCAGTGAGGCGAACGATACTCTCCTCGATCAGGCTGACGTTCGAGCTCTGTAGGAGCAGTCCGTCGAGGCCGCTCTGGAGCATCAGAACATCTGGAGAGTTGATCTCCTGCACCGACACGCGGCCGACGCCATTGGCGCCTGCGACCATGCTGACTCGTTGTTTGTTGAAACCGTCGGTGTTCATGTTCGCTACGTTGTGTGCCGATGCTTGTAGTGCAATCGACTGGGCCAAGAGCCCGGAGGTTGCTGCCATGGTGGCTGGAGTCATCGAGAAGTCCCCACGGGGCTTATCGGAGGCGGTCAGCAAAACTTGAGAGATCTGTCGGTTTTTCTTGCACAAGCTGTTCGCATGTTGTGGTCCTCTTGCCCGCCCAGAATCTCGTTGGTACCATCCCGCCGCTCCAGTTGAAGCGGGCATTCAACCCTCCTGGCCTAATGGGCCATCTGACGCGAGGACTCCATGGCGACCAATCCTTCTGACTTCTTCGCGGCCAAGGCCGAACAACTACAGGGAGCCTCGGGTGCCCTTGACGGCATCAACGCCACCTACCAGTTCAACCTGAGCGGTGACGATGGTGGCAATTGGGTGATTCAACTCTCCGATGAGAACAAGGAAGTCCGCGAGGGTGAGGAGGAGGATGCCCAGTGCGTCATCTCCATGACCGCCGAGGACTTCATGGCGATGATCGGTGGGAGCCTGAATCCCCAGATGGCGTTTATGACTGGGAAGCTACGGGTCAAGGGCGACATGGGCCTGGCTCTCAAGCTTCAGTCGGTTCTAGCCTGACCATCGGGCGATCTCTTTCAGGGGTTCGGGTCCTGGACCTGAGCCGGCTCCTCCCGGGGCCTTATGCAACCTGGGTCTTGTCGACCATGGGCGCCGAGGTGCTCAAGGTGGAGGACCCGGGCATGGGCGACTACGCGCGGGTCGCGCCCCCCCACATCGGTCCAGTCTCAGCCTTTTTCCATGTAATGAACCGCGGCAAGCGCTCGGTCGTCATTGATCTGAAAAAGGACGAAGGCCGAGGACTGCTCTTACGCCTTGTGCGCGATGTGGACATCGTCTTTGAGCAGTTCCGACCTGGGGTGTTGGACCGCCTGGGCCTCACCTACGAGGCGCTGCGGCAAGCGCGGCCTGACATCATCCTCTGCAGCCTCTCTGGCTACGGTCAGGACGGGCCGCTGGCGGCGAAAGCGGGGCACGACATCAACTATCAGGCTCTGGCGGGCACGCTCTGGTTGGGTGGTCTGGAGAATCAACGCCCTCCTGTTCCCGCGATCCCCTTTGCTGACCTGTGCGGTTCGCTTCATGCCGTCTCTGCCATTGTGGCCGCTCTGCTGCAGAGAGAACGCACGGGGGAGGGGGCCTGGCTCGACCTCGCCATGGCCGACTGCATTGCGGCTGTAGCGGCCCCGTCGGTTGCTGGGTGGACTCAGGATGGCCAAGACGCTCCAGGGCGCGGAGAGGGAGTGCTCAATGGAGGGATTGCTCAGTACGATACGTACGAGACAAAGGATGGTGGCTACCTCGCTGTGGGAGCTCTGGAGCCCAAGTTCTTTGCTCTCTTTGCCGGTCTAGCTGGGCACCCAGAGTGGATGGAAGTTCCGCCAGTTCCCGGGCCGCACCAGGCTTCGCTCAGGGCTTCTGTTCGCCGGGTTGTGGCGGACAAGACGCGAGACGAGTGGGTTGAGCTGCTGGAGGGTGTGGATTGCTGCGTAAGCCCAGTGCTGAATCCGGCTGAAGCTGCTCGTCATCCGCAGTTTGCCGCTCGGTCGCTGGCACGAGTGGCGGGAGAGTCATCAGGACCCGGCTGCTGGGTCGATTCTCCCCTCGGGCCCGAGGTGGAAGGGCCCGCCCCGACCCAGGGGCAGCACACGGATGAGGTACTCAAGGAGTGGGGATTTACCCCTGAAGATGTCGCTGACCTTCGTGCTCGTGGGGTGGTGGGCTGACTAGAGGGTCACCCGCGCCGCCGCTGCTTTGCTACCATGGGCCAGTTCACAGGGCAGGAAGCTGCCCAAAAGGCTTCTCGTGATGCGAATACAACTCGTGTCGTCATTGTCTTGAAGGCCATGGGAAGCACTTTCCCGAATCGATCCGGAGCATCCAGATGACTGGCAAGATCGTCGAAATCCCCCTCCTCGCTATTCGCAACACGGTCATCTTTCCGGTGCTTGCATTTCCCATCAATGTAGGCCGAGAGAAGAGCCTGAAGGCTGTCGACCAGGCGATGGAGGGTGACCGCCTGATGGGCATTGTCGCCCAGACAGACGCCAAGATTGAAGACCCCGATACGGACGAACTCCACACCGTCGGGACAGCGGTCAAGATTCTCAAGTCGGTGAAGATGCCGGGCAACAAGCTCAACGTCATCATCCAGGGCCTGAGCCGAATTCGTTTGCTCGAATACATCCACACCGAGCCGTATCTGAAGGCTCGGGTTGAGATGATCGAAGAGGAAGAGGTGAAGGGCGTAGAGGTCAACGCGCTGTTGATGAACATGCGAGAGCAGGCGCAAAAGATCATCGAGTTGAGCCCGCACATCCCCAGTGAGGCGTCGTTCCTCGTGAAGAGCATCGACAACCCAGCCATCCTGTCGGACATCGTTGCCAGCAATCTGTCGGTGTCGGTGGAAGAGAAGCAGGAGCTCCTTGAGACACTCTCGGTCCAGGAGCGTATGGACAAGGTCGTGGCGCTCCTGACCAAGGAAATCCATGTGTTGGAGCTCAGCAACAAGATCCAGACCGAGGTCAAGGGAGAGATGGACAAGGCGCAGCGGGAGTACTTCCTGCGCGAACAGATGAAGGCCATCCAAAAAGAGCTTGGTGAGGTCGACGAGCGGCAGGAAGAGTTCGAGGATCTTAAGCGGGCTGTGAAGCGGGCCAAGATGCCCCGCGAAGTGGAGAAGGTCGCGCTGAAGGAACTGCGCCGCATGAGCCGTATGAGCCCTGGCGCGGCCGAGTACACGGTGAGCCGCACCTATCTGGACTGGCTGATTGAGTTGCCCTGGGCGACCTCGTCCGAAGACAATCTGGACATCCAGCACGCAAAGGATGTGTTGGACGAAGACCACTACGGCCTGACCAAGGTCAAGGAGCGTATCCAGGAATACCTGGCCGTCTTGAAGCTCAAGTCTGATCTGAAGGGGCCCATCCTGTGCCTCGTCGGTCCTCCGGGTGTTGGCAAGACGTCCCTGGGTAAGTCTGTAGCGCGGTCGATGGGGCGCGAGTTTGTCCGCATGAGCCTGGGCGGTGTCCGGGACGAGGCGGAGATTCGAGGCCATCGCCGGACCTACATCGGCTCCTTGCCTGGCCGCATCATCAAGGGCCTGAAGCGGGCGGGGACCAACAATCCCGTCTTTGTACTCGACGAGATCGACAAGCTAGGGGCCGACTATCGTGGTGATCCGAGCTCGGCGCTTCTTGAGGTGCTCGACCCCGAGCAGAACAACGCGTTCTCCGATCACTACCTGGAGGTTGATTTCGATCTGAGCTCGGTGCTCTTCATCGCAACGGCCAATCAGATGGGACCCATTCCTGGGCCACTGCGCGATCGTATGGAGGTCATCGAGATCCCCGGCTACACGGCTGAGGAGAAGCTGCACATTGCCAAGCGTCACCTGATCTCGGAGAACCTGGAAGACCACGGTCTCACCGACGAGCAGATTGAGATCTCTGATGACGCTGTCCTGCGCTTGATTGCGTCTTACACCCGAGAGGCTGGGGTTCGGCAGTTGAAGCGTGAGTTGGCGGCTGTGTGTCGCTCAGTGGCGAAGGACATCGCTTCCGATGAGGTGGATGGCAAGGTGACAGTGGACGCCGACGCCATCGAGACCATTCGAGGCCCCATCAAGTTCTTCCAGGAGGTTGCCGAGCGTACGGCCTATTCGGGCGTTGCTACGGGGCTAGCCTGGACGGCGGTCGGTGGTGACATCCTCTTCATTGAGGCCACCCTCATGAAGGGGCACGGCAAGATGATTCTCACGGGCCAGATGGGCGACGTGATGAAGGAGTCTGCTCAGGCAGCGATGTCCTATGTTCGAACTCGGGCCAACCCACTGGGTATCGATGAGGAGCTCTTCGAGAAGTACGACATCCATGTTCACATCCCAGCAGGCGCCATCCCCAAGGATGGTCCTTCGGCAGGTGTCACGATGATCACCGCCATTGTCTCGTTGCTGACCGGTCGTCCGGTGAACCATGAGCTGGCGATGACCGGTGAGATCACTCTGCGAGGTCATGTCCTGCCGGTGGGCGGCATCAAAGAGAAGGTACTGGCTGCGGCCCGCGCGGGCATCAAGACGGTGCTCATGCCGGACAAGTGCGAAAAGGACCTAGTGGAGATTAGCGACGACATCGATCTCGATCTTGAGTTCGCCTTTGTCAGCCGCGTGGAAGAGGTGCTGGAGTACGCCCTTGGGGACGACATCTTTGATGGCACACCTCGTGAGCCCGCCATCAACGACTCGCGTCCGAAGAAGAAGAAGAAGAAGGCTGGGAAGACGGCGAGCTCAAAGAAGACGACTAAGACCCGCTCTCGCTCCACCGCGAAGAAGTCGACGAGGGGCACGCGAAAGAAGTCGGGCTCGAAGCCCAGCGAGAGTCCAGCGGCGCTCTGAGCCGCGCCACCGCAGCTCGGGCTAGGCTGGTTGTGAGGCCATCGTTGTGCGTCCTTTGCGCATTGCTCGCCGTGTCCTAGCGCGCGCCCGGAACTGGGGCGGGCCCCATGTGCATTGCCCTGGCTGTGGCGCCGACTGCCCGCTGCCCGAGGACGAAGCGCTCAAGATCTGCTTCACGTGCCGTGTTCAGTGGTTCCGGCACCCTCTGACTGGCAACCACGCTGCGGACATGGAGGCGATTGAAGCCAAGGTCGGCGAACTCGGCGAGTTTACCGTCGTCGTTCGTCCGCTGGTGGTGGATGTGCCCGGTGGTGTCCGTGGAAAAAAGACAGAGCTGTTGAACGCGGCTTTTGTCTACTTGAGAGGTCTCTCTTGAACGCAGCCTGGCATTGAGGTGTGGCGCCACGTAGTCTCCTCCAGTTGAGTGCTGAGGGCACCGGGGTTGGAGGAGGCACCTGTGTTCGAAGAGGAACTGGGCACTAGGGGTGCAGCTAGTCGATCGGGTCGCCTGGAGGAATCGTCCGGCCTAGTTCGGCTGACCCCATTGCCGGGTCAGTGGACCATTCTCCTGGTGTCTGCGGCCTTTATGGTTGTGTTGCTTGTCCTCGGTATCCGCATGACTCACGTGGAGGCCGAGTTCCTGCGTTCGGCTGCTCTGAGTGATGCGGGACGCTACAGCGAGGCGATCGCCGAGTTTCGAACTGTTTACACCTCTGAAGTGGCCGAACCTGCTGCCCGAGCTGGGATGTCGGTAGTGCATGACTACCAACACCAAACCAATGCTCTTCCCTTGCCTGCGACCTTGAGCATGGAGCTGGGAGGTCGCTTGTCCAAGGCGACCGGCGGGCGGGTCTTGCTGTACAGCGATCACCCGTTTCCAGAGCGTGCGGCTCAGCGAGCGCCGCTAGATGAGTTCCAGTTGGAAGCCTTGCGTCAACTTCGTCGTCGTCCTGCTGAGGCTGTCTATGTCTTCGAGGAGTATCAGGGCGTGCCGGCGGTCCGCTATGCAACTGCCGATCTCATGCGACCCAGCTGTGTGCAGTGTCACAACGAGCACCCCCAGTCGCCCCGTCGAGATTGGCGTGTTGGCGATGTGCGGGGAGTGCTTGAGGTGGTCCGGCCCCTCCACCCGCAGACTCAGGCAACCAACCTGGCTCTGCAGAATACGGTGTGGCTGGTTGTGGGGGCTGGCGTTCTGGGGCTCCTCGCTCTTGCCTTGGTTGCACTTCAACTTCGTGGCCGAACCGCCATGGCGCGGGACCTTTTGCAGATTGCCACGGATATGAACCACTCCTTACGGGACCAGATCCAGCGGGGCGAGGAGAGCGAGAGACAGAGGCTCTCGCTGGAAGAGCAGATCTTGTATGCCCAGAAGCTCGAAACGGTAGGTTTGCTTGCTGGCGGGGTTGCACACGACTTCAACAACCTGCTGACAGCCATCTTGGGCAACGCGACCCTTGCGGCTGAAGGGCTTCCGGACGCATCACCTCAGCGCCTGTATCTCGAGCAGGTGCAGCATGGTTGCCACCGCGCGGGTGCGTTGACGCGCCAGCTATTGGCTTACGCGGGAAGGGAAGCCACCGAGAAGTCGTCGGTGGAGTTGTCCAAAGTCATTGCCGACATCGCAGACATTCTAGGTGCAGCGGTGCCAGATAACGTGACTGTGGGTTATGAGATCGACAACCACCTCCCTCCGATACTCGCGGACAGAGCTCAGTTGGAGCAGGTTGCTCTCAACCTGTTCACCAATGCGTGCGAGTCGGCTGCGACCAACGATGGCGAGGTGCTTGTTCGCGTCATTGCCGCCACCCCAGGGACAGGGGAGGACAGCCTCGTGCTCGGAGCGGTTGACCGGGCCGAAGAATTCATTGCTCTTGAGGTTCGGGATTCGGGCCCGGGTCTGGACGCCTATACGAGGTCTAGGATTTTCGATCCATTCTTCTCCACAAAGGGTGCAGGTCGTGGTCTAGGGCTTGCGGCCTTGTTGGGGATTGTCCGTTCCCACGACGGTGTTCTCGAGCTGGACAGTGCCCCGGGGGAGGGCGCGACCTTCCGTGTTTTGTTCCCTGCCCAGTTCACGCCAACACAGTTGGCCCCACCACCTTTGGATGGGTCCGAAGCGAGCGGCAACGGTACCGAAGCCCTGTTGTCAGTGCTTCTGGTTGATGACGACACAGCCCTTCGTTCAGCGACAGCAAAGTTGCTCTCCAATGCCGGACATCGCGTCATCGAGGCCCCCGGCGGCGTTGAGGCGTTGGCTGTGATGGACTCCGCGGAGGGAGAGGTCTCTGTTGTGGTCCTGGACATGCGGATGCCTGGAATGGGTGGTGCGGAGACCCTTCACCATCTCCGAAAACAGTGGCCCACCGTGCCGGTCCTCATTACCAGCGGCGACCCCGGCGAGCTGTCGACAATCGACATCCAGCAGCACCCTAAGACTCGCTTTCTTCAGAAACCCTACGACCTGCGGATGTTGCAGTGCGAACTGGGCGCGTTGCTGCGCTCCGACGGCTAGGGACATCGCTGGACCTTAGAGGCCAGGCGATTTGCCTGGTTCTCTCGGTCGACGTTCCGGGGTCTTCCAGCAATACTGTTCTGTCGCGCATGCGTGCGGGAGTTTTAGCTCGACCGGCGCGCGCGGCTGGGGTGTCGGAGAATTGGTTGGGACCAGAGTGAGTAGATGAAGATTACAGTCGCCACACGACACGATCTGTATCCCTTGGTTCACGGAGCGGCGGTGAAGATCGTGCGCACCGCCGATGCCTTGTCGCGTTTGGGCTGTGACGTCACGGTGGTGACGGGAGACCGCCTCCACTATCACCGATACGTGAATGGCGAGCACGAACTCATTCCCTATCCCCCTCGCTTTGTCGCCGCGACCCGCCGCTCCGAGGGCTTCAAGTCACTGATGCGCCGCATAGGGCTGCCCGACTATTGGCGTACAGTCGAGCATCTATTGTTGTCCCTGGGTTATCCCGATGACGAGCACATCCTGTACCAGCCCATCGTGGATCCGGACTTCTGGTTGCGCACGCTGTATGTGGGCAAGCAGCATGGGAGCGAATGGTTTCAGGCCGAGTTTCCGGGCTTTCTCGCTCCTTGTTGGGTCGCGGCGCGACTCCTTGGCAAGCGGTGCTCCGTGGTTCAGCACAACGTGGAGTGGTCGAGGCTGGCTGACACCACGGATCTGAACCAGGAGACGATCCAGAGGCTTCGTGAGATAGAGATGCAGCTCTGTCACCTGGCCGATGAGGTGATCACTTGCTCTAGGGACGACCGAGCCCTGATGTTGAACGACGACTTCGATGCTGAAGACATCACGGTGATCCCGCACGGTGTGGACATCGAGTCCTACGGAGACAAGACAGGAGCGGGTATCCGTGAGCACTACGGTGTGCCGCGAGACCACTCTCTGCTCTTCTTTCACGGGACTCTGCACTACTATCCGAACACGGTGGCGTGCCGCATGTTGGCCCAGGAGATCCTTCCTCGGCTGCGCGACAAGGGACGTAAGGTGAAAGCGTTGGTGGCCGGGCTGAGTCCGCCCCATGGCTATGCCCATCCAGATCTGATCTATGCCGGCTGTGTCGACGATCTGGTGACGCATGTGACGGCGGCAGACCTCTGTGTCGTTCCTCTGTTGGACGGAGGGGGTACCCGGCTCAAGATCCTGGAGTATTTCGCGGCGTCCAAGGCGGTGGTGTCGACGCGCAAGGGGGCCGAGGGGCTCTATGTGCGGGATCGGCGTGAGATTCATCGGGTAGAGGACGGGGACTGGGACGAGTTCGTTGCCCGCATCGAGCAGTGTCTGGACAGTCCCCAAGAGGCTCTCGGCATGGGGACTCTGGGACGTCACTTCGTCGAGCAGTATCGATGGCTCGATGTGGGTGGTGCCTATCTGGAGTTGTATGAGGGGCGGGAGCTCGTTCGAGGCCTCGACTACAACGAGGCGTTCCGCGATGAGATTTACTGGGACGACCGTCCATTGAAGGAGATCGGTGCCCAGCGGCTTGCCGAGGCCCAGGAAGCGCTGCGTGCTATTCACCGAAAGGAGCGGCACGGGAACGCCAGCGCCATTCTTAGTGCGTACGAGAAAGTTCAGCCCGAGAAGTCGGCGGCGGATGGGCCTGCGGATCCACAGGTCCCTAGCAACGGAGCCTCCAATGGCGCGAGTCGAGGGCTGCCGATCGTGCCTACAGGGCCCGAGATTATTCACTGGGCTGATGACGAAGTGGTGTACGAGGTCGAGGAGAAAGCTCTGGCAGAGCACATCCCGATCGATATCGACTGGCAAAAGCCTCGCACGATGATTCTGTTGCTCAACAAGAGGTGCAATCTGAAGTGTGACTTCTGTGATCTATGGCACTACACGGACATGATGCCGTTTGAGAGCGCGGCGACGATCATTCAGAGGGCTCCGCACGCCGGCGTACGGACGTTGGTGATTACGGGGGGAGAGCCGTTCGTCCACCCCCGAATCTACGAACTCATTGAGATGGCCAAGAATCTGGGTATGGGCGTCAACATTACGACCAACGGAACCCTGTTGCTCAAGGACCTTCCGCGCCTCAAGCGGAGCCGGGTGGACTCGCTCTCTGTCTCTCTGGACGGGCTTGAGGATAACCACGACACACTGCGAGGGGTGGATGGGACGTATGCGGGGGTCATGGATGCGCTCGATGTGCTCCAGGCGGACACCGACATTCACCTCAACATCTATTTCGTCGTCACGAACCGCAATGTACGAGATCTTTCTCAGGTCTATGACATGACCGTCGAGCGGGGTATTGGGTTCGACTTCTGGCCTGTCAACGGCTACCCCCACCTGTTCGTGACGGCCGATGAAGACCAGGAAGTCTATAGCCAGGCCCTGGAGCACATTGCCAAGACCAACACAGCGGTGCGCGATCGGCTTGATTACTATCGATATGGTGTCGAATACATGGGTGGGCGACGGGATCATTTCCGATGCCTTGGTCTCATTGAACAGTTTGGTGTGAACCACGAAGGCAAGCTGGTCCCCTGCTGTGTTTGGGATCAAAAATCGCTCCAGGTGGGGAATGCTCTGGAGGAGCCCCTCGACCAGTTGTTTTTCAGTGATCGCGCTCAGAAGATGCGTGAACAGATCTTCGAAGAGGGCTGTGTGGACCAGTGCTTCAACCACAGCCTCTATGAGTTCCAGGCGGCTACGGGGCTGCCCTTTGTCGTCAAACCAGCAGAGGCCCCTCTCGATCGCGACCATGCGTTGCTGAAAGAGAGTGGGCAAGCCCGCGGAGAGCAGGCGAAGGCCCGGCGTCGGGCTGCAGCAAAGGAGCGGCGGGCCCGAGAGCTGGCTGGCAGCGGCGAGGTTGTTGCAGGTGGGGCCAACGGAACGGTGAAGAAGCCCGCCAGTGGAAATGGACGACCTGCGAAGGCTACGGGTGGCAATGGAGCCGCGAGGAAGACTTCGAAGCGCAACGGTGTGGCGAAGAAGGCCAGCCGGGGCAACGGCGTGGCGAAGAAGACCAGCGGGGGTACCCGAGCGGCGAAGAAGGTCGCCAAGAAGAACGGGGTTAGCAAGAAGCTGTCCAAGGGCAATAAGGCTGCCCTGAGCACGGGCCGCGCCAGCGGTTCCGGCGGTAAGAGCCCGGTGGCTACTGCCGGTGTCGATGCACAGGCTGCGGATAAGCGCTGATGAAGACGTCTCAGCTGAACTTGGCGGGTTCCTATCTCGTGCTCGAGTTGACGAATCGCTGTCCTCTCAAGTGTGGTCACTGTGCGGTGGCAGAGGCGGACGACGGTCACCCCCACTACGAGTCCATCGAGCACATGAGCGAGGGCATGGTCCGGGAGCTGCTGGTGGACCTACGCCAGGCAGGTCTCCGGTTCGACAATCTGGTGCTGTTCTGGTTGGGAGAGCCGCTGTCGAACCCGCGGTTCAAGGAAATCTATGAGGTGATCCTGGAGCACACGGGAAGTCGCGAGATCTTCGACAAGATCGAAGTGCACACCAACGGCTTCCCGCTCTCCGCGGAGATCGCGCGCGCCGCACTGAATGACTATGAGGTTCCTCAAGTCTGGCACCTGACGATGGACGCCATTCACAAGGAGACCTTTCACGTCATCAAGGGCCTGGACGCGTTCGATAAGTCGCAACGGCAGGCGCTCAAGATGGTGCGACTCAAGGGGAAGCACGAGGCGACCTGGCCCAAGCTGGCCGTCCAATTCATTGTGTCTGACGTCAACGTTGCTGAGGCTGAGGAGTTTGTCGCCTTTTGGCGCGGTGCCTTCGCCGACTCGGGTCTGCCAGTGGAGACGACAGGCTTTCACGTGCCTGCACACGGCCCCGAGAATTATATCTTCCTGAAGAGTTTGGATTGTCCGACGCCAGAGGAGCAGGACCGTCAAAACCGGGTCTACGCGGATCTCATGGGGCGGCTGGGCTTGAATTCTCCGGTGGACCCGGACGCGGAACGCCGGGTGAGCGAAGAGGTCCCCAGACAGCTCTTGACCCCCTGTTCGGGCTTCTTCAAGACCCCGACGATTGCGTCGGATGGTCGCATCACGGTCTGCACTCGGGACAACGCGTACCATTTGGTTGTCGGGTCCCTGAAGGAGGCGTCGTTCTCGCAGATCTGGCTGCACAGCCCCGAGCTGAACCGCAGGAGGCAGCAGGTGGCTCAAGGCAACTACGACGAATTGCCCTTCTGCCAGACCTGCTTCATACCGCACTCGGTCAACTACTCGGGCATCGACGATGGGCAGATCCAGCAGTTCCTGGCCGGAGCAAGGCTTGATGGAGATCTCGTGGCCGAGACCGAGGCGGCGAACAAGTGGGCGCGTCCTTATCCCGACAGCTACTCGGGCAAGCAGCAGACGCAGGTATACGAAGACCGGGCAGGGCTCCGGCTGGTGCAGATCGGCGGGACCAGCTGATGGTGCAGTTCTTCACCAACGACCTGGCTCGTTTTGCGGACAGTGAGGCTCTGCACCGTCTGAAGCTCCGCCCAGCCGACGGGCTCCCCACCCAGATCCACGTGTCGATCACGGACCGCTGCTGCTTGCCATGCCGCATGTGTGACATTTGGCGCATCAAGCCCAAACAGGAGTTGACCACTCGTGAGTGGAAGAGCGTCTTCGACCAGGTGGCCCACTGGGCTGGGGCCGTTGGGCTCAACTTTGCTGGCGGTGAGCCCTTCTTGAGGAAGGACCTGCCCGAGCTGTGTCGCTACGCCACCAACTTGGGCTTCACGGTGACCAGTAACACCAACGCGACGTTGTTCAACGAGAACAAGGTGCGTGAGATCAGCGAGGCTGGCTTGGACATCCTCTACGTCTCGCTGGACGGAGCGACCGCCGAGACCCACGACTTCATGCGTGGCGAGGCGGGCACCTACGACAAGGTGATGCGAACCCTCGACCAGGTGGACAAGCTGGATAACCCGAGGGTGATCGTTGCGATGATCGTTAGTCGCAGAAGCATCCCCGAGCTAACCAAGATGGCGGACTGGACCCTCGAGCGTGGTTATCAGGTGGTCTATCAGCCGCTCTTCAACAATTTTGGGCGCACTTACGATCCGCAGTGGTTCGTGAAATCTCCGCTATTCCCTAGGGAGGAAGACCTGGGTGCGCTGGACGAAGCGCTGGACTACCTCATTGCGATCAAGGAGGCCGATGGTCACGTCTGTAACTCTGTGGGTCAGCTCAACGAGATGAAGCGTTACTTCCGGAACCCCAGCGTCAGTAATGGCTTGCCTTGCAATGCGGGTCACTCGGACATCTCGCTGGACCCCTATGGCAACTTTCTACTGTGTTTCTGGTTGCCTCCGGTAGGCGATGTGCGGAAGACCCCAATCCCGTGGATGTGGAACTCCCTCAAGTCGCAGAGACGACGGTGGGAAGCGCACAACTGTCCTCGCACCTGCAACATGCTCAACTGTAACTTCGAGCACTACTGAGAAGTCGGGAGAACCTCGTGGAAACTCTCGTCGCTCTTATCGACCCATTGGCTGTAATCGATGGCAGGAAAGCGTTCTTCTTGCGAGATGTCTTTGGTGGCGAGGTGCCTCTCTCCTGTCCCTATCCGCCCCTTGAGCTGGCCTTCACGGCAGCTGTCCTGAGAGAGGCTGAGATCCCGGTAGAGATTGTCGCTGCCAATGTGCTGGACCTGCCACACCACAAGGTGGTCTCGAGGCTCTCTGCGAGACCACCCTCGCTCGTGGCCTTCCCGTCAGCCTGGGGCTCCCTCGAAGATGACTATTTGCTGCTGCGCATGCTTCGCGAAGCCCTGCCCGACACAAAGTTGGCCATCTTTGGTCCCAACGTGACAGCGGAGCCCGAGCCGACGCTCAAGAAGAGCGCCGTGGACTTTGTGATCCTCGGGGAACCAGAGGAGGCCATCTTGTTGTTGGCTCAGGGAGCGAGCCCTGAGGTGGTGCCCAATCTGGCGTGGCTGGAGGAGGACGAGGTTCGGCAGACTGAGCGGGTATTCCCGGAAGGGTGGGCAACCTACCCGCTTCCTGCTCGCGATCTTCTGCCTCTGGACCTGTACACGATTCCGTTTGCCAGAAGGCTTCCGTGCACCACAATGGCTACAACGCGGGGCTGCCCAAGCGCCTGCACATTCTGCCCGACTCACATCTGGAACAAGCGCACGGTTCGCCCACGTCCGTTGGATCTTGTCATGCAGGAAATAGACGAGATTGTTCAGCGCTATGGGTTCCGCGAGGTCGTCATTCGGGACGACACCTTTACCTGGAACCGGGAGCGGGTCATTGAGTTTTGTTCGTTGTTGCGTGAACGCAACCATGATCTGACCTGGCGTTGCTTCGCCACGGTCAACACGGTGGACAGGGAACTCCTGTTTGCCATGGCTGGAGCTGGCTGCACGCAGGTCTGTTACGGGTTCGAGTCAGGCGATCCTGAGTTGCTCTCTCGTAGTGGCAAGCGCACGACAGTGGAGCAAGGTCGAGATGCTGCTCGCTGGTCGCACGAGGCTGGGCTCGAGATTAGTGGCACCTTCCTGGTGGGTATGGATGGTGAGACGCGTGAGACGGTCAATCGCTCCATTGCCTTTGCCAAGGAGGCGAAGCTGGACTACTTGCAGGTCAATGTAGCAACGCCCTTGCCGGGTACGAGCTTTGGTCGTCGCCAGGACAAGAAGGGGCGCAACTCGGACCCCCGGAGCTTTCGTTGGTTCGGCGCGGCGACTGGAGAGACCGAGGGGCTCGGGCCTGATGAACTGATTCGTGAGAGCAGGCGTTTCTATCGCGAGTTCTATCTGAGACCTTCGTATGTGGCGGGTCGACTCCGCTCCAGGCGTGGGCTGCAGTCCCTAGCATCTCATGCACGCCTTGGCTTGCGCATGGTCCGCGATACAGTCTTGTGAGCGAGCTCAGCAGCTCTTGCTGACACAGTGTGCAGCCACAGCTTCTCCTCCGCGGCAATGAACGGGTAGGACCACTGGCGCCGGGAGGCGCAGTGATTCAACTGGTGGACTGCGTGTAGCGCGGGAGCGGCGAGGGGCTAGGGGGCCAGCAGGCGTATGGGGCCTGGGTACCAGGTGTAGCTGCCCGAAGTGCTAGTGCTGGTCGTGCCTGCTGCTGCATCGACCGGACCAGTACAGATGATTCCGGTGACGCCCGAAGTGGAGGATGCAACCGGCCCTCCCGCTGAGCACATCACGTGTACCGGAGGCGCGATACTTACGACCTCCTCGGCGGAGTCGTCGTCATCCCCCGAGTCGTCGTCATCTCCCGA
>PBPL01000071.1 GCA_002724675.1 Deltaproteobacteria bacterium
GACAGCGACTGCGACAACTCCATTGTCGATGAGGACACGGACACGGACGGTGACCTGGAGCCCGACTGTGTAGATATCGACGACGACGGGGATCTGTTCCCCGATGTGGTGGACTGCGAGCCGACGAACGACCAGCACTATCCCAATGCGCCCGAGTCCTGTGACTCAGTGGATGGAGATTGTGATGGCTCCCTCGTGGATGAGTTCCCCAACCTCGATGGCGACGATGAGCCCGACTGCATCGACAGCGATGTGGATGGCGATGGCGATCCGGGCTTCAACGACTGCAACGATGCGGATGCATCGGTCTACGCGGGCGCGCCTGAGGCCTGTGACCTGGTGGACAGCGACTGCGACGGCTCGTTGGTGGACGAGCATGCCAACTTGGATGGAGACGATGAGCCGGACTGCATCGACCTGGATGACGACAACGATCTAGACCCCGACACCAGTGACTGCAACGACGCGGATCCGACGGTCTATACCGGGGCTGCTGAGGCGTGTGACTCGGTAGACAGTGACTGCGATGGGTCACTGGTCGATGAAGACAGCAACTTCGACGGGGACAGTGAGCCCGACTGTGTCGATGCCGACGACGACAACGACCTAGATCTCGACATCGATGACTGCAACGACAGCGACTCGACGATCTACACGGGCGCGCCTGAGGCCTGTGACCTGGTGGACAGCGACTGCGATCTCTCGTTTGTGGATGAGTTTACGGACACCGACGGTGATCTAGATCCTGACTGCACCGATTCGGATGATGACGGAGACATCTTCCCCGACGTCGTGGACTGTGATCCCACAGACCCCGACATCTACCCGCTCGCGCCCGAGTCCTGCGACACAGTGGACAGCAACTGCGACGGGTCGCTCGCCGACGACTTCTCGGATGTGGACGGCGATGACGAGCCGGATTGCATCGACGAGGATGACGACGGCGACAACGACCCCGATGTCACCGATTGCGACGATGCCGATCCCGCCGTCTATACCGGGGCTCCTGAAGCCTGCGACTCGGTGGACGCAGACTGTGACTCTTCCCTCGTGGACGAGTTTGCGAACCTCGATGGCGATAGTGAACCGGACTGTATTGATGTGGATGACGACGGGGATGAAGACCCCGAGACGACCGACTGTGATGACCAGGACCCCACGGTGTTCACGGGAGCCCCCGAGTCCTGCGACTCCATCGACAGCAACTGCAACTCGTCACTGGCCGATGACTTCTCGGACCTGGATGGCGATGACGAGCCGGATTGCATCGATCCCGACGATGACGGCGACAACGACCCCGACGTGACGGATTGTGACGATCAGGACAGTGACGTGTTCACGGGAGCCCCCGAGTCCTGCGACTCGGTGGACAGCAACTGCAACGGTTCATTGGTTGATGACTTCGATAATCTCGATGGCGACGAGGAGCCGGACTGCATCGATGCCGATGCGGACGGAGATTCTGTCACTCAGGACAGCGACTGCGACGACGCGGACGCTACGGTCTTCCCGGGCGCTCCCGAGCTCTGTGATGGCATCTACAACGACTGCTCCGCTTCGGGCTACAGCGCCTCCTCCGCTCCGGTGGCTGAGTCCGATGACGATGGTGACCAGTTTGTGGAGTGTGCGAGTGATGCGGCCTCCTGGGTGGGCAGCTCTTTGGTTACCGGCTGGGGAGACTGTGATGACGGAGACCCATCGGTCTTTTCGGGCGCGGTGGAACTCTGCGATGGTCAATTCAACGACTGCGATGCAACTGCCTATGACCCATCGTCCGCTCCTGACGACGAACTAGACCTCGATGACGACGACTTTGTCGCTTGCATTGAGTACAGCGCGAGCATCTGGTCCGGAGACGTGCAGGTCGTGGGTGGTGGCGACTGTGACCCGGACGATATCTCCATCCACCCCGGGGCCTCCGAACTCTGTGACAACATCGACAGTGACTGTGACCTGTCTCTGATCGATGAGTTCCTCAACAGTGACACGGATACGCTGCCCAACTGTGTCGATCCGGATGACGACGACGACGGAGTCCTGGACGACGACGACTGCGCCCCCCTCGACCCCACGGTGGACACGGGTGCGGGCGGTGACCCAGGTAGTCAGCTCTTTGCGTACACGGGCGGAACCCAGACGCTCGTCGTGCCCGACTGTGTGACCACGGTCACCCTCGAGTTGTGGGGCGCGCAGGGCTCCGATGGCAATGACACGGATCGGGGGATTGGTGGCCAGGGAGGCTATGCCACAGGCAACCTGGGCGTGCAGCCTGGCCAGCTCTTGACCATCACTGTGGGTGGTCAGGGCGGTTACAACGGCGGTGGTTCGGGCGGGATCGGGCAAAGTGAGGGTGGGCTCGGTGGTTCGGCTGGTTCGGGCGGCGGTGCATCTACAGTGCACCGGGACGGCACTCTGCTGGTCGTCGCCGGCGGCGGCGGCGGTGGTGGTAACAGCTATTACAACGGTGGCTTTTGCTGCGACACCGGGGGAGACGGGGGGCCTGGTGGCGGCCCCGACGGAGGCAATGGCCTGGTTGGGTCCAACGACGGTATGGGTGGTGGCGGTGGCGTTGGCGGCAGCCAGAGCTCCGGCGGCACCGCTGGAGTGGAATACAACAACACTCCGGAACCAACCAGCGGCTCCCAGGGCAGCGGTGGTGATGGGGGCGGGGGCTTCTACCATACCGCTGGTGGTGGCGGTGGCGGTGGCTACTACGGCGGCGGCGGCGGTGGAGGCCCTTCCTGGGGTAGCGGCCGTGCCGGCGGCGGCGGCGGTGGCGGTTCGTCTTGGCTTGGGTCTCTCGCCAATGCGAGCACCCAGACGGGCGTCCGCTCCGGCGAGGGGCAGGTGACGATCAGCTGGGGGAATTAGCGCTTCGCCTCCCGGTGTCTTGCGATGGGCGCTAGGCTTCGCCCCGGAGGCCCCATGAAGCTCGCTCGCCTGGTCACGCTCACTGTCGCCCTCTCCTGGGCATTCGTGCTCTTGCCAGCGTGTGACCGCCCCACTCGGGGTGATGGGCAGGGTAGTGACGACTCCGGGGACGATGCCCAGGGTGGCGACGCCATCGCTGACGGCTTGGTGGACATGCTGTGGGTTGTCGACAACTCCAACTCCATGGCCTCCGTTCAGGCTCAGGTTCAGGCGTCCATGCCCTCTCTCGTGAGCGCGCTGGCGGCCCGGGACGTCGACTTCCAGCTAGGGGTTACGACGACCGACATCGAGAATGCCGGCAATGGCAACCAGGGGAATCTGCGCTCCTCGGCAAGCATCGGTGCGCTCGGCTGTGGAGCTCCGAGCTTGCTGACGTCGTCCACGGGCGATCTTGTCGACGAGTTCAGAGACCTGGTGGAGGTGGGGGTCTCTGGTTCGGGCAATGAGTCGGGCTTGCTGGCTGCCGCCTATGCCCTGTGCAAGTCCATGGATGGGGACTTCTGGGCTAGTCTCGATGACCGAGCGGATGAGGACCCCATCAAGGAGATCTGCGGCACAGTGCCCGTCGAAGAGCGCTCCTGCAATGAAGGCTTCGTGCGGGAAGGAGCCACTGTCGTCGTGGTCGTTGTGTCCGACGAAGGGGACGACGCCTATCGCTCCAGCAGCCTGCCCCCGCAGCAGTTCGTCGCAGACTGTGTCCTCGAGCACAACGATGATCCCTTCTTTGGCGAGTGTGATTGTCGGCTCGGCTGGATGCTCGACTTCTTCGGGGGCATGGAGCAGCCGGTGGTCTTCTCAACCATCGGGCCCACGTACCAGAACCTCGACATGCAGCTGGTGTGGTGCGACGACAAGACGGTGAGCCTGCCCGGCCCCTGCAACCCCTTTGGATCGGATGTCTGTGGACTGGATTTTTACCAGCAGGCGGCCTGCCAGACGGGTGGGTTGTTCAGCCCCGTGCAGGTCACGGCTACCGACAACGATCCCAGCACGTGCACCATGGCCGACTTCGACGCGATTACAGCGGATCTAATCGCGCTGCTGATGGGGGAGTCGTGACATCCCACCCCGGCCATGGGCTAGGTTGGTTCGTAGGAGTGAAGTGATGAAGCGTGAGCAATTGCTTGGTGTGGGTCTGTTGTTGGTGCTGTGGCTTGGCTGCGGCCCGCAGCGGGAGCGAAACAACGACCAGGGAGGCGATGATGACGACTCGGCTGATGATGGCTCGGTCACAGACGACGATGATTCGGCCGGCGATGATGCCGCCGCGGGGGACTCTGCCGTCATTGTTCGCACCGTTCCCGAGCCTAGCGAGCCCGACTTCTTCTTTCGCTCCAACCTCGAGGTCGAGTGGAGCCTCCCCCCCAATGAGGCGTCTCTGGACTTGAGAGATGCAGCTGGTTCGGCCGTAGGGGGCTCGACCGAGATGGAGAACTCGGGGCGTACATTGGTGTTCGATCCCGACGACGACCTGAGTCCGAGCAGTCAATACACCGTCACCGTGTCCTGGAGTGGCGATGATAGCCCCCTTGTCTTTGAGTTCTCCACGGGGTCCTATGGCGAGCAACTGGATGGAGCCGCCGAGCAGGGGCTCGTTGGCCGCGTCTTCAACCTGGACCTCACCGCCGGCAACTTCGTGGAACCGCCGGGAGTCGGTGCCATCCTGCAGAGTCAGATAGATGACGTCGCCATACTCTTCACGATGACCGCCGAGTCGAACTTCGACCCTGCGAGCCAGCCGGGCCTGCACATCCTGGGAGCCGTCGGGGAGATCGATGGCGGCCAGGTGTCGACGGATGCCTGCAGCGAGACGCTCGGCTTTACCTACGGCGCAGATGGTGTGCTCGGGACCTCAGACGACAGCCCGGCGCGGTGGGAGAATCCGAGCATGGAGCTCGGGCCGACGACTCTGGAGCTCAACCTCTCGGGGCTGGCCACCACCATCGAGGACCTCCTCATCTCAGGAGCGTTCCACCCCGAGCTGGACGACATGCAGGGGGGGGTGTTCGAGGGGAAGATCGACACCCGGCCCCTGGCCCCAGTGCTTGACCCCGAGGGCGGTGAAGACGCCCTCTGTGCGCTGATCCTGCAGACCGTGGGCGTCGACTGCGAGCCCTGCAATGACGACGGAACCGAGCCCTTTTGTCTGGACCTGGTCATCGAGGACATTCCGGGTGTTCGCGTCGACGGCCTGAGCATCACGCCCACTACCTGCGTGGACATCATCAACAGCTTCGTCGCCGATGGCACGACGTGTCAGGAGGCCGCTGAGGCCTATGACGCCGATGCCGATGCCGATGGTGTGTTGGACGGCACGTATCCGGGCTGCCCGGCGTACCCGGGCAGCTAGCGGGCCTCGGAGCGCCGCTGGAGAGAGCCCTCGATGCAGCGAATCCTCGTGCGGCTGTCTGGCTGGGTCTTGGCCGTGCCGCTGCGCGTGTTGTCCGTAGCGTTGCTGGTGCCGCTGCTGCTCGCGCTGGCGATTCCGGGGACCCCCATCGACTTGAGCTTCGCGTCCGTGCTGCCCGAGGACGACGCCCTCATGGGGCCGTACCTGGAGCTGCAGGATCGGCTCCGTCTGTCGAACCGCTTACAGCTGGTCCTGGAAGGGGAGCCCGAGATACTTGCTGTCGGCGCCGCGGCGGCCGGTGAGGCGCTGTCGGCTATGCCCGAGACCGTGGCATCGGTCGTCGTGGAATTCCCGACCCAGTGGGTTCGCGACAACGCAGCCTGGCTGGTTCCGCAGGTGACCTTTGACCGCTGGATGGACCGGGTGTTGGGCATTGGGCTGCCCATTCCCTTTGCAGCAGGCACAGCTTCGGCCTCCATGGATGCTCCCGATGCCGAGGCGAATCCCTTGTCCGTGCCGGGGGCCCGCCTGGTGCTCATCGATCTCGTCAAGGATCCCCTCGACATCAGCGTGGAGGACATCACGGCAGGCACGGGCCCCTACTCGCTGGTGGAGCAGGAGCTGGAGCGGGTCCTCGGGCCGCTGGATCTGGAGTGGGGCCTGACGGGCTATCCGGCCATCGCGGCGCAAGACCAGGCGAAGACCTTGCAGACCATTACCTACTTGACGCCCTTCAGCTTGCTGTTCGTGCTCGCCCTCTTGGTCTTCGTCGAGCCCCGGCCACACCGCTTGGCGCTCATCGCCGTGCCCATGTTGCTGGCGGGCCTGGGCACGCTGGGGGCCGTGGCTCTGGTCTTTGGCCAGTTCACGTTCAACGAAGCGTTCTTTGCCATGTTCCTGTTTGGCCTGGGGGTGGACTACGCCTTGCACCTCGTCGTGCGGATGCGTGAGGAGCGGGCTGCCGGGCGGGCCTTCCCCGAGGCTCTCTCTCGCACGCTGCACGGAGCGGGTCGGGGCATTGCGGCCGGTGCGGTGACCACCATTGGTGCGTTCTCGGTGGTTACGCTGGCTCCCGACCCGCTGCCCAGACACATGGGCCTGGCCGGCGCGGTGGGCCTCTTGCTGTGCCTGTTCCTCATGTTGACCCTCTTGCCCGCCGTCTGGGTGTTGCTCGAGCGCGGCGGGCCGGTACGACCCGTGAAGGTGCTCGGGGTGCCTGGCTTGGGCTCGCTCTCCCGCTGGGCTGCGACCCACGCTCGGTCCTGCCTGCTGATCACCCTGGGGGTCACCGTCGTGGCCATGGCGGGTGTGGGCCGATTCCGTGCCGAGACGGATCTGTCCGAGATATTCAACCGGGATGTGCCTGCCATGGAGACCAGCGAGCGGGTGCAGGACCTGTTCGATCTGAGCTTTGCGCCGTGGGTCGTTGCCTCTCCGTCCCTGGCTGAGGCGCGCAGGGTGGCGAAGGCGTTCGAGGATCACCCTCGCTTTACCCGGGTGGCTGGTGCCGCTTCGGTGTTTCCGGGCGACCTGGGCGTTCGGGCGGAGCGGCTGCGGAAAGCAAAGCCCCAAGTCACAGCGCGTCGCCAGCGACTGGAAGCCGCGCTGAAGAGTCACGAGGCTGGGCAGCCGCTGCCTGCGGGCATGGCTGTGAAGCAGCTGTCTACCTTGGTGGAGGGGCTGACTCTGCTGGAGAGCGCGGCGGAGCGGGGTCCTCCTGATCTGGAGTCGTTGCCTCAGGCGATCTTGCAGGGCGTTCGCATGGACGATGGGGACTTCCTGACCTTTGCCTACACCCGGTTCACGGGGCTCGACGCGGCTCAGTTCCGCGAAGATCGGTTGGCGGCGGAGGAGATCCACCCCGATGCCGTGGGCTTTGGCAACGTGATCGAGGCGGGCGTCTTGGCGTCCATGGACTGGGCCTTCCAGATCCTCCTGGGCATCTTGTGTGTGGTGTCGCTGGTCTTGTTGTTGGATCTGCGGGACCTGCGCTGGATCTTGCTGGCGATCAGCCCGGTGATCAGCGCATCTCTGATCACCTTTGGGGCCATGTGCTGGCTGGACGTGGGCTTCAGCGTGCTCTTGGTCATCGTGGTGCCGCTGTTGGTGGGCCTCGGGGTGGACGATGGGATCCACGTGGTGCATCGCATGCGCGAAGACCCGAGCCTGCCCCCTTGGCAGGCGGCGGAGTCCGTGGGGCGGGCGATTGCCATGACGACGCTGACGACCTGCGCCAGCTTCTCAGTCATGCTGTTCACCAACCATCCGGGCATGGAGTCCATGGCCCTGACCATGTTGTTCGGTCTGCCTCTGTGTCTCTTGGCGTCGGTCTGCGTGATCCCGGCGCTCTCGGTGGTCTTGGGCCTCCGGGAGGCGGGCTAGGCGTCCGAGACGCCCGTGAAGGCTGGCCCCCGGGGTCTGGCGGACTCCGACTACTTGGCCCAGATCCTCATGTTGGAGACACCCCCTCGGCCGGTGAAGCCCTCGCCGCCGGGGCCGGCGCTTCCCGCACAGGCCCAGTGGTTCCCATTGTGGGCGGTGATGACGACCACCGCCTCGGTGCTGCCCGAGACCAGCCCGTAGTGTCCTGAGGACCATGCGGTGGCATAGCTCGCGCCCGTTCGGTCATAGGTGTCCCAACTCTCAGACGCTGTGGTCAACGCTCCCCAGTTGTAGTCGGTCACTCCCCACCAGTAGCGGCTGTAGTTGTTGTTGCTGTCGAAGCACAAGGCCCGGTACTCGCCGCTGGTGGCCAGAGCATTCATGCGATCTGACGAGAGATGCCAGTGGGCATTGAGGTCCGTGGAGCTCACGAGGTTCAGATCGCCCTCGTCATTCCAGCCAGCTCCTCCGCTGTTGGCGTAGATGGCCACACCCACGAGCGTCCAGCCGCCGCCGTCGGTGGTCATGTCACAGCGCACCTGAAGGCTGTCTCCGGGATTGGCCGGGGGGTCGATCCAGTAGACGCCATCGTCCGAAGCGAGCCCGTCGGCTAGGAGCTGGGCGCAGGTGGAGCCCGCGCAGGCGGCCGATGTGCCATCTCCTACCTCTGCTGCCGTGCTGGGATCGCAGTCGTTGTCGATGCCGTCGCCGCAGAGCTCGGGGGCGCCGGGGAAGGTGCTGCTGTCGCCGTCGGCGCAGTCGGCGCAGTCGATGCTTCCGTCTCCGTCCGTGTCCTGGTCCTCGCTGCCTCCGTCGCCCTCGGTGGCCACATAGTCGGCCAGGCCATTGCAGTCGTTGTCTAGGCCGTCGCAGATCTCGTTCGCTGTATTGCTGCTCTGGGGGTCGGTGTCATCGCAGTCC
>PBPL01000072.1 GCA_002724675.1 Deltaproteobacteria bacterium
CACCAGTGATGACGACGACGACACCAGTGATGACGACGACACCAGTGATGACGACGACGACACCAGTGATGACGACGACACAGCGGGTGACGACGACGACACCAGTGATGATGACGACTCCAGTGACGACGACGACACCAGTGATGACGACGACTCCAGTGACGACGACGACTCCAGTGACGACGACGAGACAGCGGGTGACGACGACACCAGCGACGACGACGACACCAGCGACGACGACGACTCAGGCGATGACGACGACTCAGGCGATGACGACGATTCCAGTAGCGAGGCCTTGGACAGTGACTCTGACGGCATTGACGACTCGACAGAGGGGACAGGCGATACCGACAACGACGGAACGCCCGATTTCCTAGACACCGACTCCGACGGAGACGGTATCGGGGACGCTGTCGAGGGAAGCGGCGATCCAGACAACGACCAGTCCCCTAACTTTCAGGACTTGGACTCGGACAACGATGGGATCGACGACTCGGTCGAGGGCAGCGTCGACTCCGATAGTGATGGCCTGCTCGACTTCTTGGATGAGGACTCCGATGACGACGGACTGTCGGATGCTGAGGAGGGTCAGGAGGATCCCGATGGCGACAGCATTCCGTCCTATCTGGACGATGACTCGGACGGGGATGGGATCGGGGACGTGCTCTGGGGCACAATGACCCGAGGAGGCGAGATCTTCAATGGGCTTGCTGACGGCACCATCGTGCTCAACGAAGCGCCCACGGCCAGCGAAGAGGTCACCTACGCATACTCCGCTGCCAGTCTCGGCGATGCCGTTGGCTCCGCGGTGACCTTGAACATCGAGACGGCGGATAACAGCAGCCTGGACTTTGATGGCTATTCGATTCGTCTATTTCAGACGACCTCTGGCACGTTGCAGGATGTGGGCAGGCTTGATCCTTGCTGCACGCCCCACCACCTGACGATCGACGTCAGCTTTGCCCCCCACCAGTTGATCGTATACGCCTTTTACCGAGATCGACCTGGCGTCAACAACGCTGGCCAGGCCTTTGTCGAGGCTCGGGAGATCAGCGCAGGAACCCTCGTCCAGGGCTCGATCATGGGGACGGAGGCCGGGCATTGGTACAAGGTGTTCGTGGGCGACGGCGAGACCTTGACGGTGGACGCTCGCTTTCTGGGCTCCGAGAGCTTCGGTGCTGTGCCCCGAGTTGACCTCTACGACGACAACGAGGTGCTCCTCGAGGACAACTGGGTCCTCTCTGCTGCCTACGGCGAGGTCCTAGAGACGGCGAGCTATTTGAACGATACGGGCCGGGGCCAATTCCTTCACGCGCACCTGTTTGACGATGTGGGCTTCGGAAACCTGCATGACATCGAGGAGTACGACATGAGCTTCTCGTTAGAGTGAGCTCTGTTCGCTGTTGCGGCTCTCCGACGGAGCTTGCCAGTCCGCTGTGTCAGCAACACGCTCAGGATGCGGAAGCGTCGCTGGACGGAGCGTTCTGCACCGCCTCGAGCAGTAGGTCGAGCCCCTGGCCCATGTTCTTCTTGAACATCGAGCTCATGAGAAAGATCAGGCCCTTCTTCCAGAGCGCGCTGCCCTGCATGTAGGCCTGGAACTCGAGGGAGCACGCGCTGTCTCCGTCGGAGTCGATTAGATAAAAGAGGTAGAGCTGGTCGATGGGCGCTGCGGAAGAGGTCAGCTCTCCGTACACCAACTGTCCGGGGGCGCCGTCTTTGGTCACCGTCGTGAAGTTGAGGTGCTTGTCATTGATGATGCAGGTGTGCGGGGTGCCGAGTCTGGTCACTTCGTCCTTGTTGTACTCCAAGCCCTGCAACCCATCGGTCCATTGGGGGCGTCGCGAATAGTCCGTAATGAACTCCAGGAGCTCTGGTGCAGTGACGGGGAAGGAGCGCTTGATTGAGAAGGTGGGAGCCGTGTCCAAGTCCACTCGGGTAGGTGGCGCGTGGGGGATGAGGTCCAGAGTCTCTTGTCGGACCACATGGTACTGATACTCCACCTCCACCTCGTCATAGCTGTCTCGGCCAGAAACAAAGACGCGGTCTTGATTCTGAGGCCCTTCCTGAAGGCCGATCTGCGTCGCCAGAGCCTGGCTGAGTAGGACGTATCGATCACTGTCGACGGAGTTCTTCATCAAGCGGTGGGCTTGAATGACCTCGGGGCCAAAGGGCTTTGGTTTGTCTTGGACGGTCATGAACTGCACCTCCCCAGCGTGGGCGATGATCTTGAGATCGAGCTCGGGCGCAGAGATACAGGCCTGACAGGGGCAGATGCGGTTCTTTTGTAGGAGACGAAGCTGCGAGTAGAACGCGACCATCATGGCCTCGATCTGGGCCTCCAGTTCCTCTTTGGTGGGAAGTGGACCTTCCTTGTAGAAGAACAGCGCGTCGCCCTCCACTTCGGCGAGCACCAGATCCATGTTGTTGCTCTTGATCAGCAACTCGAGCAGCTCGGCGATGATGTGTTGGCTATGAGATAGCTCTGTGCTCTGCACGAACTTAGTGAAGCCTGAGATGTCCGGGAGGAAGAGAAGGGTCTGAGACATGAGATTGAGCGTCCCGCGCGGCTGATGATTCGACGAGAGAGCGTACGCGAACTGCTCGGATGTTTCAGGGGTGTAGGGGAACAGCGCTGTAGTGCTTCCCATGCCGTGCCGATGAGCTCGGCGCGGGTGCATCAGTCGCTCTTGGAGCCTCCACGGCACTGGGGGGACTCCAGGGTCGCGCCGCCTCGGGCCTGCCACTGCTCGGGGGTGAGGGCTTCCACTGAGAGTGCGTGGAGACCTGCGTCTAGCTCGGATCGGAGGGCTGTGTGCACCATGCGATGGCGCTTCACCAGCGACTCGTCGGCGAACTGCTGGCTGACCACCACCACCTTGAAGTGACTCTCCGAGCCAGGCGGGACGCTGTGCATGAAGCTCTCGTTGATGACCTCTAGAGCGACGGGCGCGAAGGCGTCCGCAAGCTTCGAGGTGATGGATTGTTGCACGGGGCCGCCGCCGACAGGAGAGTTGCTCATGGGGGCATCGTGCCCACAGCGCGGGACTCAGGCAAGCTCTTTGCGGCGCAGGGTCTTGAATGGCTCTGCTGCTTGTTCAGCGCAAGGAGAGCCCCTCAGAGGCCTGGCTTATGGCGTCTTCGAGGTCTGCGAAGCACCGGTAGATGGGCGGGATCACCAACAAGGTCGTGGCTGTTGCGAAGACGAGGCCACAGACGATCGTGGTGGCCAGTGGGCCCCAGACTACGCTCTTGCCACCGATGCCCAGTGCCATGGGCAGCAGGCCGGAGACCGTTGTCACGGTGGTCAGCACGATGGGTCGGAGTCGCACCCGTCCTGCTTCGATGATGGCTTCGGACGCTGAGGCCCCCCGCGCCCGACAGTTGTTCATGAACGAGACGTAGACCAGCGAGTCATTGACCACGATGCCCAGGAGGGCCACGACCCCATACAGAGTCAAGATGGACAGCGGATTTCCCGTGAGGAGCAAGGCCAGCGATGCTCCGAGCAGCGCTCCGGGAAATGTGAAGCCGATGATGATCATGGGCTGGATAAAGCTCCTGAACTGGGTCCCCAAAACCAGGTACACCAACAACAGGCCGAAGACACCCAAGTAAATCAGCGCCTGCAAGCTCTCCTGGAACTCCTCGAACTCCCCAGAGTAGTCGACGCTATAGCCCGGGAAGCGCGTCTCGAAGTCTTCCAGTTGGCGCTGGACAGCCTTCGTCGCCGACACCGGCGTGGTTACGCTCCGATCGACGCTCGCCGACAAGGTGATGGTGCGCTGCCCTTTGTAGCGCCGGATGGCGTCAACCCCTCGGGAAGGCTCCACGTGAGCCAGGTCCTGTAATGGGACGAACCCCCCCGCTGCAATCGGCACCTGGGTCCGCTCGATCCAGCGCAGGTCGTTGCGATAGCGCTTGGCGTATCGCACCAGGACGGGAACATCTTGGTCGTTGTCCTGGAATCGAGTGGCTTCGAGCCCCTCGAACGCAGACCGAAGGGCTAGGCCCACATCGGCCTCCGAGACACCCAATAGTGCGCTTCGGTCCCCGTCCACTCGAACCCGCAGTTCCTTCTTGCCGATGACCCAGTCGCTGCGGACGTCGTGGACACCTGGCACCTGGAGCATGTCTTGCTCGATGACATCGCACAGCTCCACTAGGCGCTCGAGATCGGGGCCCTGGATCTTGAGTTCTACGTCACCGCCAGTGGGGGGGCCGCCCTTGACCGGCACCAACTCCAGGGAATCCGGTCCCGGTACTTGGGCGACCTTTGGGCGGAGCGAAGAGACGATCTCGCTAATGGCTCGTTTTCGTTCGCCTGCCTGCACGAGGTCGACGACGAGGCCGCCCACGTTGGACTTGATGAACCACTCCTTGTCGGTCATTAAGAGACCCGAGTAGGTGGTGACAGACTTCAGTTCGTTCTCGGGGATCTCTGCGCGGGCAATGCGCTCCACCTCCTTCATGACCCGGTCGGTTTCTTGCAGAGAGGTGCCTTCTGGTAGCCGCAGTCGCACCGAGAATTGGGGGATCTCGTCGCCTCCGAACAGGTCGAGGTCCACGCTGGCTGTAATGGCGACTGCTATGGGGATCATGCCCAGGTAGACGGCGGCGAAGACAGAGAACCGAATGCGACCGATTCTGGCCCAGAGTTGAGCTGCTACCGGGACCAGTTGCCCGCGCAGAGCCAGGGCTCCCAGGACGCCCACGGCAGCTACGGTCGGGACTACGGTGCCCAGAAGAGCCCCTTGTGCACCAAAGATCGCGAACATGCCCAGGGGCACGATGGCGAAGAACAAGAAGAAGGTGACCAGCACGCCCAAGGTGTTCGCGCAGCGCAGCAGGAATCCGGCCTGCTTGAACTCACCGTCGACCAAGAAGCGCAGGAGTCTCTCGTACGGACGGACGAAGCGCGAGAAGCGATCCATGCGTCGCTCCAAGTTCTTCGGGTCCTGCTCGCCCCACTGATGAATGTGGCACGGAAGGGACAGGAGGGCCTCGATGAGGCTGGCCGCCAGTGCCATCGAGACAACGATGGGAATGACGCGCATGAAGCGACCCATTACGCCGGGCATCAGCATGAGGGGCAGGAAGGCGGCGATTGTTGTCAGGATGGCGGCTATGACCGGGATCCCGACTTCGGAGAGACCATCTGCGATGGCGTCGACGCGACTCTTGCCCAGTCCTCGATGACGAGCGCAGTTCTCCACGAGCACGATGGCGTCATCCACGATGATGCCTAGGACGAGCACGAGTCCGAACAGCGAGTTGCCATTCAAGGTCGCGCCCGTGGCCCACATGAAGATGAACGTGGCCAGGAAGGCTAGGGGGATCCCCAGCGCAGTGATGAGCGCGTTGCGGAGGCCCAAGAATACCCAGAGCACACACACGACTAGGACCATGCCCACCAGCGCGTTGGACTCGAGATCCGTGAGCATCTGTCGGATCTGGATGGAGGTGTCTCCGCTGATGGACACCTCGGCCCGTCCCTCCAGCCGTGTGCGGTAGCGGCCCACGACCTCACGGATGGCCTCAATCAGTTGGATGGAGTTCTCACCTGCCTTCTTGCTGATGGATAAGGTCGCTGCTGGCTCTCCCTCGAAGCGCGACAAGATCTTGGGGTCCTCGAAGGTGTCCTCGATGTCGGCAATATCTCCGACCCGGACCAGGCCTCCGTTGGCAGAGGAGCCCACGACGACTTGCTCGATCTGCTGGATAGCGTTGAACTGGTTGACGGTCCGCAAGAGGTATTCGGAGGCCCCCACATTGAGGATCCCACCGGGGACATTGACGTTGGCCTTCTGCAGAGCGGCAGACACTTGGCCCAGGGTTAGCCCGTATCCACCTAGGGCGTCTGGGTCCACTTCAACCCAGATCTGGCGCTCCTGGACCCCGCCGACTTCGATCTTTCCGACTCCGGGGATGTCGGCGATGTCATCGTGCAGGTCTTCAGTGACAGAGAACAAGTCTCGGTTCTCGAGGCCCCCGTGGACCACCACTTGGACCATGGGAACGAAGTCCTGGCTGGAGAAGTTCAGCCAGAAGGGCTCTTCGGTCTCTTCGGGGAGGTTGACCTTGCTGACCTCGTCCTTGAGGTCCTGGTAGTAGCGATAGAAGGTGGCATCGTCGACGTTGTCGAACTTGATGGAGAAGAACGTGTAGCCCTCTTTGCTGCGGCTGGAGACACTCTTGATCCCCTCCACGTTCTCGATCGCGTCTTCCACGGGGAGTGCAAGCAACTGCTCGCTCTCCTGCGCCGCCGCGCCGGGCAGGTCGAGCCGCAGGAACACCCAGTTGAACGAAATCTCGCTCATGAGCTCGCGCGGAAGCTTGATGAGACTGAAGCTGCCGCACAGGACCAGCGCCACGATCAGGAGGTGGACGAGGACCGAGTTTCGGATGCTGAATCGGGCGAGCCAACCCATGAAGTCAGTCCTCGCCTAGCGCGCTTGAGCCGCGGTTAGCGCTGTCCGCGGTCGGATCATGGTCTGGGCTCCGCCGAGTCTGTCGCTGGGAGCTCATAGCGTTGGATACGAGAGCCGTCGGACAGGTGCTGGCGCCCCAAGGTGACGACGGTGTCCCCGTTGGCAACCCCTTCTCGGATCTCGACGTGGCCTTCGTCCGAGCGCCCCAGCGTGACCGCTCGCTTGGTGGCGATGTCGCCTTCGACCACGAAGACGATGGGCTGATCACCTTCGATCACCGCCGTCTCGGGGACCAGGATGGCGTCGTCTCGTTGCCCGACGATCACGTCGAGTCGAGCGACCATGCCCGGACGCAGTCGTCCTTCAGCGTTGTCTACGTGCACCTCGATAGGGTAGGTCCGGGTTCTCGGGTCGGGTGCGGGGCCCACGTGGGCGAGGACGCCGTCGTAGATGGCACCCCCCAGGGTGGGCACCACCACACGCACGGCTTGTCCCGACTGCAGGAGTCCCACTTCGCGCGCAGGCACTCCACCGTCCACCTTGATTTGCTCGATGGCGACCAGCTGGAACGCGGGTGTGCCCGGCGCTACGAGCGCTCCCAGCTCCAGCTGTACAGACGCTACGGTGCCATCAAAGGGGGCGCGGACAACGGTGTTGCTCAGGGACTGCTGGGCTAGCTGCAGGCCAGCTCGAGCGGCTGTGGCTGCCGCTGAAGCTGTCTCCTCGCGAACACGGGTCTGTTCGTGCTGCAGCTCCGAGACCGCACCTTGTTCCCGCAGCTTGTCATTGCGAGCAAAGTCAGCCCGGGCCAAGCCCAGGTTTGCCTCCGCCTGCATGAGCTGAGCCTCGGCCTGGGCTCTCTGGGCCCGCTCGACGATGTCGTCTAGATGGGCGAGTGGCTGGCCTTGTTCCACCCTCTGGCCGAGCACCGTGTCCAGAGCGACGACTCGGCCCGCCCCCTCCGCTGTGATGGTGACCTCTTGCATTGCCGAGAGGGTTCCCGTGATGCCTATGGTGGATCGGACGGAACCCAGCCGAGCGGTCTCGGTGGCTACGGGAATGGCCTGGTTGGTTTCGACTGCTGCGTTGGCCTCCTCGGGGCTCGAGCCGTCGCAGGCCGTGAACAGCGCAAGCGAAGCGAAGAGCAGCCCCCTCAACAGCGGGCCTGCCATGGGATGCTTGAGCGCCGTCTTGCGAGGAATCGAGTTGTCGCAGTCGCTGGTAAGCATGGAGTCTCGATGGATGAATGCGTCTTGTCTGTGACCTGGTTCCCTGCCGCTCTTGCCGACGGAGTCGACTCGGATGGTAGGGTCGATTCGTTGCGGCGGTGATCGATGCCGCGATGAGAGGCTCTCAGATGCGGATTCTACCGACTTCTTTGGGAATTTCCCTCCTGGTGCTCACTGGTTGTTGGGCGTCGGGTACCACCACGGACCAGAAAGAGGCTGCTGGACCTGGTGCCCCGAACGAGGCCGAGGCCGGTGTGCTGGACGGCTCCGGTGATGACGTTCAGTCCCCCAATGAGCCTGCTGGCGACACCGCTGGGGACGAAGGTGGAGGTGACTCTCCACCTGCATCTCCAGGGGCCCCACCGCCGGTGGCTACCCCAGATCTGGTGACTGCGGAGCAGATTCAGGCAGCGTTCAGCGCCCACTTGGAGGGCCTCAAGAAAGACGGTGATGGGCTCCTTCGCATGTTCGATGATCGCAACTCTGAAGACTTGGAGCTGGAGTTCCAGAGTGTTACGCCTGGTGCTCGCAAGGTGGAGGGTCGGGGCTACCTCGTGGAAGCGAAGTTCGCGGCGAAGGGGGGCGAAGAGGGTCGCATGTACGATCTGCACTTCTGGCTCAACTTTCGCACGGACCGCGACGACAAGGCCGAGGCTACTGCACTCGACGTGACGGACACACGCATCTTTCGAGTCCCGAAGAAGACCAACGGAGCGTGGACGATGGAAGCTCGGTATGACATCGCCAATGAGCGGCCAGTGGCCGTGAAGTAGCCCGATGGCCGGGAACCCCTAGCCCCGAGTGCACTTCGATCCGTCCTCGAGAGGCTCCAACAGGGTCCCGAGGGCATGGTCCACACCCGGTACGAGGGGTCCCAGGTGTGTGTTTGGGGTGCTAGCCTTCTCGTAATGCAGTCGCTCGATCGTTGTTTACGTTGTTGTCTCGTGGGCCTGTTGCTGGGGCTGTTGTCCTGTGAGAGCCCGTCGGACCCGCCTGAGGAACCGGGAGATGACGGTAGTGGTGACAATGTGGGAGATGACGACGACAGCAGCGGCACGGCCATCGATCACTGTGAAGATGACCCGCACGAGGACAACGATGACCGGGATACCGCCGCGCCCCTGGAGTTCGGCACTCATACGAGCCTAATGGCCTGCCCCGATGACGAGGACTGGTACCAGTTCACGGTCACCGAGACGGCGCGCGTTGTGGTGCAAGTGCTCTTCTCCCAGGAGGATGGCGATGTGGATGCCTTTCTGGAGACCGCCTCCGGACAAGTCGTAGCCGAGGGAATATCGTCGTCCGACAACGAGACCCTTGATGCTGTCTTAGAGCCGAATACCTACTTGATCGTGGTGTCGCAGTTCTCGGACAGTGGGCTCATCAACGGGACGCGCTACAACATGGAGATCTCGGAGAGCTTCGCCGAGTGTCCCGAAGACATCTTGGAGCCCAACAACAGCCAGGAGGCGGCAGTCGACCTGCCAGCGGGCACCTACACGGGTCTCCAAGTCTGTGACGGCGACGAGGACTGGCAGCAGGTGGATGTCGCCGCCGGAGACACGATCGAAGTCGCCTTGTCCTTCAGTTCCGATGAGGGGGACATCGACCTGCGTCTGCAGGATGGCGCAGGTGCCGTGCTGGCTTTTTCCGAGACGGCGACCGACGGGGAGGACGTTGCATACCGGGTGGAAGAGGACGGTGTTCTTTGGGTTCGTGTCTACCTCTTTGAAGATCAGGGCAGCATTCCGGGTGCCATTTACACCCTGGACCTTTCCCTCAGCTCACCGTAAATAGGACAACCATGAAATCCCATTGGGCCCTCTCAACGTGTCGCTTGGTCCTCTATGCCTCGCTGTGCCTCGGCATTGCTGGCTTGAGCGGCTGCATGGGCGACTCTGAGGGCGACTGGACTGACGCGGATGGACTGGGTTCGGATGGCGATGGGGGCGACGAAGCGGGCGATGCCCCAGTCGATCCCGATGAGTTGATCTTGAGCCCCGATTTGGTGGTCATGGACGACGATCCCTGTGTCGCTTCAGTGGATGTCCCCGAAGACCGAGAGCTTCTCACCTTTGAGTTCGCCTGTGACCCGTTGACCCACCAGCTGGCCGAAGGCCGAATCGTTGTGGGCACCGAGGGCGGCGGATACCTGCGCCGGATTGTCGCTCTGGAAGAGGATGGGATGACGGTTCGAGCATGGACCGAAGAGGCCAGCCTGAACGAAGTGATCGAGCATGGTTCCATGGCGGAGTTGATCACCCCGAACGTGGGCAGAAACCTAATCGACTTTTCCAATACGACGCTCTACTCCGGTGAATACCTCGGCTCGAACATCCTCGTCCGCCTCAGCCGTGCCCGGTTCGATATCGCGCCAGCCCTGGTCCTGGATGGCCACTGGAGCTACGGGGAGATGGAGCACTTCGAGATGGACCTGGGTGTCGACTTCACGGCCGACGTGCTGGCTACCGTCTCATCCACAAACCGACTGCGCTGGGGCCAGGAGACGAAGCTCTGGGAGATGATCTGGCCGTTTGCCTTTGCCATCGGTCCCGTGCCGGTTGCGGGCGCCTTGACGCTGGCGCTGAAGGTCGGCTTCCGCATTGATGCTCCGGGCCAGATGTCCACTTCGCTCGGCGCCAATGGTGCGATGAACATCCACACCAAGAAGTCGTGGGTGAGTGGCTTTGGTTGGGTGGACAATGACGTCTTCGAGGGCAACTGGGACATCGTGGAGCCTTCCCTAAACACGTCCAATCGGTTCAAGGCGCGCATCTATGCTCGCTTGGACAGCAGCATTCAGATGTATGGGGTTGCAGGCCCGCGAGTGGCAACAGACCTCTTCGTGCAGGGCATCGGTACGGCTGACTGTGCGGGCTTGGACTATCAGGTGGATGCTGGAATCGAGAGCCGCTGCTCGGTGCGCATCAACATCCTCGACAAGTTCAAGCCCGAGAAGACGTTTGCCAGAGCGACTCTGACAGCAGACCTCCTGGAGGGCTCGGTCGGTTGGCCGGTGGGCTCACCGGTCTTGTGTGACCATCGCCAAATTCGTTGTGGCCAGACCGTCTTCGGGGACACGAGCGAATCCGACATGGCTCTCATGGATGGCTATGACTGCAATGTGGGCAACTACGAGGCGGCTGAGGTCGTCTATCAGTGGAAGGCCAATCGAAGCGGGACCGTACACTGGGAGCTGCAGGATGCGGATCCCACGACCACCAACCACGATGTCGTCGTGGTGGATGGGTACATGCAGTTGGCCACGGGGAGCTGCTCCGCTTGGGGGACCAACAGCGTCGAGTTCGAGGCGGTCGAAGGCACCACCTACTTTTTGGTTGTGGACGGCTACAACGAAGATCACGGGCCCTATCGCGCCAAGTTGATCTGCGATGAGGATGAGGGGCCCGACACGTTGGGCACCATCAACCCCTGGTAGAGACGCCGCGAGCTTCGTTGGCCCCTCTTAGGGCTCGACGCTTCAGGGACTATTCGCCGACTCGCTCTGCTCCTCTTCGGCGGTACCCGCAGCGGGAATCTTACGTCCGATCCTCAATGAAGCTCGCAGGTCGAGCGTTGCTGCGGCGCGCTCACGGCCGGCCAGGGGCACTGTAGCTCCCACCTCGAACCCAAACCTCTTGCCGTCGCTGAACCGCAGGGCCATCGCTGCTGCAATCACATCGACGGGCGCTCGCCTTCCGAAGCCACCGTGGACATCTGCGACGAAGGCGAAGCCGTGGACGGGCTGGAGCTCGATGCCCGCTGTGACCATCGCTCCAATGGTCGGGAACGCGGGTCCCTTGGACAGGGCGATCGAGTTGGCCATCCCCGCCGAGGCATGGACCCGGATGCCACGTCGGAGCTGAAACAGAGCCGCTACTGCCAAGTCACTGGCCAGGGGCCAGGCATTTCGGTAGAGCCCGATGGCGGTAGGAAGGACGACCTTCCCGTGCACTGCGAGGCTCCACTTCGGCCGGGCCATGAATCGGTAGCTGGCGCCGAGAGCCGTGTGGCCGATGCCCAGGTAGCTCGAGGGAATGGGGGTGATCACCTGCTGGTAGCGCAGGGCCTCGATGGACCCGAAGATCTCCAGCTTGGCCCCGATGGGCAGGCTGCCGTCCAGCGTCAGGCCCGCCAGTAGATGCCCATAGAAGGCCATCGTGTCCACCACGAGGAGGCCGCTGCCGCTGAGGCCTGCTTCGCTTCGGCTGCACACGCGTCGTGCCCGTCCCAGGTCGCCGTCGAGAAGGCCTGCGGTGACCGGCCCCTGGGGCATTCCGTAGCCGATCTCATCACACACATCACCGCGCGCCGGACCATGGGTGGCGGGGACGCCGGGAGCTTGGACTTCTGTGGATGGTGTCTCTTCCGCAGAGCCCGCATCGCTCTCGTTCGCTTCAGCGACGGATGGGCCCCAGCACCAAAGCGTACACAGGAGGGTGAGAGCGCCGAGGGCCGCGGTCAGAGGATGTGGCTTGCGGC
>PBPL01000073.1 GCA_002724675.1 Deltaproteobacteria bacterium
CGAACCGTCGCGACCAACTCGAGCTTTGTGGGCGGAGTCTCGTCGCTGATCGCAGACCACGGCGAGTCGACCACAGCAGATTTCCTGAGCGGACTCCACGCGAACACCAAAGAGACGGGCAACATCTACCCAAAGCACACCCCCACGGTGGCAGCAGTGGCTGAAGGCAACGCCGATCTGGCCCTGGTCAATCACTATTACTTCTACAGGAGCGTGCTGGGCAAGGAGGCACTGGCCAGCGCGGACCCAAACCTAGCTGAGCGCAAGGTTGCCGAAGCCCCAATCGTCGCCATCTACCCGGATGCCGACACGAGCGGTGTCGCCTGGAATGTCACCGGCGCTGGCTTGGTCGCCGGCGCCTCCAACGTCGATGGGGCACTGGCCATCCTGGACGTGCTGCTCTCTTCTGAAGGACAAAAGGCCTTCGCATGGACGAATCGGGAATACCCGGTCGTCGAAGGCGTCCCCTCGGCTCCCGGAGTCACCCCAGCGGACCAGTTCAAGTGGTCCGCTACGCCCCTATCGACGCTCGCGGGGCATCAACAAGGAGCGGTCAAGCTCATCCAGACGCTGGGAATGAACTGAGCACAGTGTTGTCTTCCAAGGGACAGGCCCCCGAGATGGGGCGAGGCCTCCCACCCATGTCCTCGGACCGGAGACCGTGAACAAGGGGCTACCCACCCTGGTGTCCGTCAGCGTCGCGACGATCGTCTTGGCGCCGGTGGTCGCTATTGGCCTCCGAGCCAGCCGAGCAGACGGTGAACACTGGACACGCCTACTCAGCTCGGACCAGCTGCCCACCCTGCTCACCAACACACTCCTCGTTGCCCTCGGAGCCTCGCTCGTGGCCTGCGCCTGCGCTCTCGTGGGCTCCTGGATTGTTGTGCGACGGACCATGCCCGGCCGGGGGATCGCCGTGGCCCTCCTCACGAGCCCTCTTGTGGTGCCTCCCTACCTGGTCGCACAACTCTGGATGGAGATCTCCGGCCCTGGCAAGCCCCTAGAGCCATGGCTCGGCGGCCGAATCGGCGGACACATCGCTTCGTCAGCACTGGTCATCGGCTTGTGCACATCGCCCCTGTGTTTCCTGGTGGTCCGGGCAGCGCTGGACCGCCTGGACCGCAATCACGAAGACGCAGCCGCCACTCTCGGCTTGTCGGCCAACGAGCGTTTGCTGCGAGTCGTCCTCCCCGCGCTGAGGCCCGCGCTGGCTGCAGGGGTGTGCCTGGTCGCCCTCTATGCCTGCGCAGACTTCGGTGCCGTCTCTGCGCTGGGAACCCGCACCTTCACTCAGGCCATGTTCTTCGAGCTGTCGCTCAATCTCCAGGACCGCTCCGCCGCCTGGGACGCCTCTGCGATCCTCGGCTCAGTGCTGCTGCTGATAGCCATGCCGCCCTACCTCGCTGACCGGTGGCTCCGCCGCAAAGCCCGCTACGAGCACGTGCGCGCAGATCGACGACCAGCCTCCGCACAACCGCTGGGGTTCTTCGGCCAGCTGGGCGCCTGGCTGTTCGTTGCTGTCGTGGTCTTGCCCACCTCAGGCCTCGTGCTGCTGCGTAGCCTGGCGTTCCTGACGGAACTAGACGATGGCGCCGCCCTGTGGTCTCGGGCCAGCTCGGCGCTCGGGACTAGCTTCCAGTGGGCCCTGGCGGCAGCTACCGTCGCCACTGTCGGCGCTCTGGTGGTGTGCTGGACCGCGTCCCGTATCCGCGGAAGGTTCCAGTCTTCGCTCGTCCCGCTTGCCTCTGCAGGCTACGCGCTGCCCGGCCCGCTGGTTGCGCTCGGGGCGCTGATCGTCGTGACCTCAGTGGCTCCTATCCAAAAGCTCCTCTACGGCTCGGCTGCGCTGCTGGTGCTGGTCTACGCGATCCGCTTCCTGCCCGAGGCCATCCAAGCCGTGGACGCCGGGCTAGCCCAAGCTCCTCGCTCTCTCGAAGAGGTCGCGAGGACGCTGGGGCTCTCTCGCAGTCGCTCCGTAACGCTGGTCACCTTGCCCATCATGAGCAGCTCGCTTCTGGCAGCGTGGGTCTTCGTGTTCACGGCGTCCATGCGGGAGCTACCCGCAACGCTACTGCTCCCCCGACCCGACGGCAGCCGGACCCTCGCCACTGAGATCTGGGGGTTTGCAGAAGACGGCCACTGGGCACAGATGGCCCCGTCGTCGATCCTGCTGGTAGCGTTCTCGGTGCCAGCGGTGGCGCTCCTCCTACGTCAGGACCGAACATGACCGGCTCCCCTCCCCTGCTGACCGTGGACGGGCTCGCTGTAGAACTCAGCGGCCAACGGGTCGTCAGCGACATCAACCTGAGCCTCGAGGCGGGCGAGTCGTTTGCCTTGCTCGGGCCATCGGGCTGCGGCAAGACCACCATCTTGAGGAGCATCGTCGGACTCCAGACCATTGCCGCAGGATCCATCACCTACGACGGGCGAGAACTGGCGAACCACACGACAGGGCTCGACCTGGCACCTGAAGCTCGTGACATCGGTCTGGTGTTTCAGGAAGGGGCCGTCTTCCCCCACCTGGACGTGGCCAGCAACATCGGCTTCGGGCTCTCCCACCTGGGAGCGCAAGAACGCAGCGCCCGAGTCCACGCCTTGCTCGACACCCTCGGCCTCAGCGGCAAGGGTGGTCGAGCAAGCCACGAGCTCTCGGGAGGAGAGCGCCAGCGGGTCGCGCTGGGACGTGCCATTGCCCGATCGCCCCGACTGGTGCTCCTGGATGAACCGTTCGCCAACCTCGACGCTGTGCTGCGCGTGAAGCTGCGACGCGAGGTGTTTCAGCTCCTTCGAGATCGCGGCATTGCCTCGTTGCTGGTCACCCACGATCAAGATGAGGCCGCAGATGTTGCAGACCGCATGGCGGTTCTCGACCAGGGACGACTCTTGCAAACAGGAAACCCCGAAGACATCCGACGACGACCAGCCAGCAAAGCGGTCGCAGGCTTCGTAGGGAACAGTTCTCTGATCGAGGTGAGCATCGAGAGTGGAGTCGCCCAGCTCCAGAGCCGCACAATGCCGCTGAGCGGCGAACGCCCCGATGGCCATAGCACTGCAGTCCTTCAGCCCGAAGATCTAGCGCTCACGGACCACGAAGCGCCCGATCTCATGGGACACGCCGTTCGAGTCGAGACCCTCGGGGGATCACCGGTCTTGGTGGTCGAGACGGAGGGGCTACATGGGCCGGAGCGCCTCCGTGTCGCCCTCGGACCAACGCCGCCCCCCGATGAGGGTTCGCCCGTAGGGGTAAGAATCCGGACTCCGGCCCTCTACATCTTGCCGTGAGCTTGACTTCGACCAGTTGATTGATCAATCAATCCGCCACTTGACTGAATCGTCAATCGGTTCTATCAACAGAATGAATGGGTATTCATTCACGCTCTAAACCGCATCATCCTCGACAATTGGATGATTCGAGTGGCGCTTTGTCGAGCGCCACAGCCCAAGGAAAAACGCAATGACCGACCCCCAGATGATCGAAAACAAGAATCGGACCGACGAGGAAGACGCGTCCATCGCCGTGGCCGAAGCGAGCCGCGAGCTGGACTGGAAGTCGAAGTCGTTCATTGCGTCGCTCTACATGGGCGAGCTGGATACGAGCATGTGCTTCCCCTTTCCCGAACAGGACGAGGCGGACCGCAAGAAGGGCGACGAGATACTGGCCAAGGTGGACGCCTGGTGCGCAGAGAACCTGGACGGCGCGACCATCGATCGCACCGAGGAGATCCCAGCGCATGTCCTCAAGGGCCTCAACGACCTGGGTCTCTTCGGGATCAAGATCCCGACGAAGTACGGCGGGCTCGGCATGTCCCAGACCAACTACATGCGGATCTTGGCCCGCGTGTCCCACTACTGTGGCTCCACCAGCGCGACCCTGTCTGCGCACCAGAGCATCGGGGTTCCGCAGCCCTTGAAGCTCTTCGGAACCGAGGAGCAAAAGCAGAAGTATCTGCCCATGCTGGCCAACGGCGCCGTGTCCGCCTTCGGGCTGACCGAGCCCAACGTGGGCTCCGATCCAGCGAACATGACCACCGAGGCTCGACTCAGCGAGGACGGCAAGCACTGGATCCTCAACGGCATGAAGCTCTGGTGCACCAACGGAGTCATTGCCGACCTCATCGTTGTCATGGCGAAGACGGGTGTAGACAAGCGAGGCTCTCGCGAGGTCAATCGCATCTCAGCCTTCATCGTGGAAGGCCGCTGGGAGGGCGTTGAAGTCCTCCATCGGTCTCGGTTCATGGGCATCCGGGCCATCGAGAATGGCGTCATCAGGTTCACCGACGTCAAGGTTCCAGTGGAGAACCTGCTGTGGGGTGAGGGCAAGGGCCTCCGGCTCGCGCTGACTACCCTCAATGATGGCCGACTGGGAATTCCGGCCATCACGGCCAGTGGTGCCCGCAACATCGCCGACTTCTCGGCCCGCTGGGGCAAGAGCCGGTATCAGTGGGGCAAGTTCGTAGGGGAACACGAAGCTGGAGCCGACAAGCTGGCTCGCCTCACCTCGGGCGCCTATGCCATGGAGAGCTTCGCCCAATACGGAGCGGCGCTATCAGACCGAGGTGACACCGACATTCGAATGGAGGCTGCTGCCGCCAAGTTGTTCAACAGCGAGAAGGCCTGGGAGCTCATGGACACAGCCATGCAGTTCCGCGGAGGTCGCGGCTACGAGACTGACGTATCGCTAGAGAAGCGTGGTGAGTTCGCCGTACCTCTGGAGCGAGGCCTTCGCGATGCCCGCATCAACCGCATCGTCGAGGGAACCACCGATGTGATGCACCTGTTTCTGGCTCGCGAGGCACTAGACAAGCACCTGCGCCTGGCTGGACCACTGCTGAGCCCCAAGACACCCATCGGCACCAAGGTAGCGACGCTGGTCAAGTGCGCAGCGTTCTACTCCACATGGCTACCCAAGCTGATGCTAGGCGGCCTCTGGGCAAGCTACCCAGGCTTCGAAGGTGAGCTGAAGAAGCACATCCGGTGGGTAAACAGCCGGAGCCGAAAGCTCGCCAGGACCCTCTTCTTCCAGATGGTCATTCAAGGGCCGAAGCTCGAGATGCGCCAGCTGGTGCTCGGTCGCATCGTCGACCTGGGCGTCGAGCTGGGGGTCATGGCTCTGGTGGCGTCCCGAGCCCAGACGGAGTTGAAGGCTGGCGACAGCAGCAACCTCAAGACAGCCCTCCACTTCCTCTCGACAGCTCGCGAGAAGGTGGACGGCCTGTTTGCTGCCATTGGCAACAACAGCGACAAGGAGGCGCGCGCTCTGGCCCGCGAGTTGATGGAGCAGGCCGATGCCCTGCCAGAGCCCAAGGCTATGGGTGAGATCCTGACCCCGCAGCCTCGCGAGTTCGGCTCGGACATGACCAGCGGTCGTCAAACGAAGCGCTTGTCCGAGGGTGGAACGTCCCCCAGCGCCGGGAGCACCTCAGCTCCAGTCGCCGAGGCCACCAGTGAGGACAGTGAGGTGGCAGAAGCCTCCTAGCGACACCCCGGCTCCACCCGGGCGGGGCAGCCTGCCCGGGTGAATTCTTCAGGTCGGCTTCCCACCGACCCCTGCAGGGTCCAAAGTAGCCGTCCAGCTATGGACGAACTGAAGAAGCTCTGGGCCCTCGCCATACCCATCATCATCGCGCAGGTCGGCACGTTCGCCATGGGCCTGGTGGACACACTGCTCGTCGGCCCCATGGGCCGGGAGGCTCTCTCTGCCCTGGGGCTGGGCAACACCCTCTTCTTCGCCGTGCTGATCTTCGGGATCGGCATGATGATGAGCCTCGACGCGTGGGTATCCCAGGCCTTTGGAGCCGGACAGCTGGCGGACTGCAGCCGTGGACTGGCTCAGGGACTTTGGTTAGCGCTCATCGTGAGCCCGCTGCTCATCGCGGTGATGACCGCGATGCCCCATGTGCTGCTCGCTCTGAACTACCCCGAGAACATGGTCGACCTCGCCATGCAGTACATGGGACCACTGCGCTGGGGTGTGTACCCGATGCTTTGTTTCGCCACATATCGGAGCTTCATGACCGCCCTGGGGGTCACCCGTCCCCTCTTGTTTGCCGTCGCACTGGCCAATGTGGCCAACTTCGGACTCGACCTCTGGTTCATCCACGGAGGCTTGGGGATCGAGGCCCAAGGGGTCACCGGAGTCGCCTGGTCGACGGTGCTCTGTCGAACGTTCTTCCTGCTGCCCCCGCTCGTGCTTGTCGTCCGCTTTCGAGCCGACTTCCAGCGCTTCCCAAGGCCGAACTGGCGCCCAGACCCCAAGCTACTCAAGCAGCTAGCCCTCCTCGGAACTCCTATCGGGTTCCAGTACATGGCAGAGGTTGGATGTTTCAGTCTTGCGGGCGTCCTCATGGGGGCAATGGGCACGCTTCCGCTCGCGGCTCATGGAGTCGCGCTCAACCTCGCTGCTCTCTTCTTCATGGTGGCTCTGGGCCTTGGAGCCGCGGGGGCTGTTCGGGTCGGCCAGAACTTGGGGGCGGGCAACCGGGAGGGCGTTGTACGCGCTGGCTGGACGGCGCTGGGGTCCGCGCTGGCCTACGGGACCATCTCGGCTGTGGTCATCACCATCTTTCGAGGCCAATTGGTGTCCATGTACCGAGTCGAGCCGGAGATCTTCAATCTGGCCGTTCAGTTCATGGTGATCGCTGCCGTTTTTCAGCTGGCCGACTCGACTCAGGCCACCGGTGTAGGTGTCCTGCGGGGCCTAGCCGACACGCGTCGTCCCCTCGGCATCATCCTATTCGGATACGGAGTCATTGCCATTCCCATTGGCGTCCTGGGCGCCTTCGTGCTCGATGACGACCCGCGGTGGATCTGGGTGGGACTCGCTGTGGGGCTGACTGTCGTCGCCATTCTGCTCACGCTCCGCTTCAAGAAGCAGGTGGCGCGGGTCCGATCCGGGGAACTGCGAGGGGTTGTGGACCCCATGGGGACCTCATCCAGCACAATCAGCGCGTTCGAACAGAACCCGTGAGAGAGAGCAAGGCCGGACGGCGTGCATCCGCCCCACGACAACGACCAGCAACCTGGGCTCAGTTGAGACCCAACTCCTGGCCAATGGTACGAACAATCTTCGGGTCGACCTTGCCCTTGTGGTCCTTCATGACGAGGCCCATGAACTGGCCGAGCCCACTCGCTTGCTCTGCCAAGGGCGCAACCAGTGCTCGAGTCTCGGGCTCGGACAAGAGCTGGGGCATGTACGGGCTTAGGAGGGCGATCTCGTCCCGATAGTCCTGGGCAACGGGTCGATCGCCCATCTGATCTACAGCACCCTGAAGCTGCTTGACATAGCGAGCCACGAGAGCCCGCTCCGACTCCTCGGTGAACCCGGAGAAGCCTTCCTTTTTCTCTTCTTCGATGAAGGCCGCGAGGACCCCTCCTAAAAGGGAGCGTGTTCGCTTATCACGGGCCTTCAGGGCCTCGACACTCTGCTTCTGAATCGTCTCACGGACCATGAAAAACTCCTCGTTCGCTGGGCGACGCAGGATAATCGCTCAGTCGGCCACCGCAAGCCGAACCGGCTGACGGCGGGCGCCCCAGGTCCCCGGCCTCGCCTCGAAGACGCCGGGAAGCTCCAGTTGGCAGGCACCGCAACGTCCCCGAGCATCCAGCCGCCAGTGAAGCAGCTTGTACCAGTCGCGAACAATTAGCTCGGCGCCACAGCCCACGCACAGCGTAGTGTCCCCCTCCTGGTCGTGCACATTGCCGGTGTAGACGTACCGAAGCCCGTTGGCCATCGCGATGCGCCGGGCCCGGCGAAGTGTCGCCACGGGGGTCCGCTCCCGATCCTGCATCTTCCAGTCCGGATGAAAGGCCGAAAAGTGGAGGGGCACATCGGGGCCCAGATGCTCGACAATCCACCCCGTCATCGCGTGCAATTCGGCATCGGAGTCATTGGCATCGGGGATCAACAGGGTCGTGATCTCGAACCACACATCTGTCTCGTGGCGAAGATACAGGAGCGTGTCCAACACCTCCTGCAGACGCCCCCCGCACACCTTCCAGTAGAACGAGTCAGTGAACGCCTTGAGATCCACGTTGGCCGCGTCCATCGCTGCAAAGAACTCTCTGCGGGGAGCCTCAGAGATATATCCCGCAGTTACCGCCACGGACCGAACCCCACGTTCTCGGCAGGCAGCAGCCACGTCCACCGCATACTCCAGGAAGATCACCGGATCGTTGTACGTGAAGGCCACGCTACGACAGCTTAGGTCCGCTGCCGTTTGTGCTAGCACCGCCGGACTGGCCTGATCAGCCAGCGTATCCACTTGCCGACTCTTGCTGATCGACCAGTTCTGACAAAAACGGCAGGCGAGGTTGCACCCAGCGGTGCCAAAAGACAGAACCGGTGTCCCCGGAAGAAAGTGATTCAGTGGCTTCTTCTCGATGGGATCGACACAGAATCCGCTCGATCTACCGTACGTTGTCAGGACCACCTCGCCGTCGTGAGCCATCCGCACGAAGCAGAGCCCCCGCTGGCCATCGCTCATCACGCAAGCTCGGGGGCAGAGGTCGCACTGCACCCGACCGCGCCCGACCGGATGCCAGTACCGGGTGGAGACGATGCCCGGTGCGGAGGTAGCGGCAGTCATAGACGTGTTCGACTGAGGCTACCAGTCAACGAAGCCCTCACGGAGAAACACTCGCCGTAGCCGCAATGTGGAGGTTCCATGCTATGGAGGCGCCGTGACCACCGAGGACATGGAACCGACCGAGCCATCCCCAAAGCCAGCCAGCCCACTGGCGCGCGCGCTGGCCCGGGTCCCTGAGGACGTGCGCGCTGCGGTCGAGGCGGGTCAGCGAGATGACCGCTGGGACCTGGCGGAGGATGTAATCCATGCGGCTGTCCGGCGCGACCCGCCCGGGGCAGTGCATACAGACTACGCACGCATTCTCCTTGCCATGGGGAGCTTTCAGCTCTGCAGAGAGGCCCTCGACAAGACGGAAACCTCCGGAGCAGCCAGAGACGACGCCTACAACATCGAGGCCGAGCTGCTGGTGGAGCAGGCTGCAGCACAGCAGTGGACGCCTGTGCCTGAGCGCGACGGGCAAGCCATCCCCACGACCACAGCCGCAATCGTCGCCATGGAAGATGCGCTCCGCCAAGCCAGAGCGCTGGGTCCAGCCGATGCAGAGACCCTACGCCGCCTGGATTTGTTTGAAGAGGTTGTCACTTGGGCTCGCCGCACACCCTTTTCTGGAAACTTGGGCGCCCCCCTGGCCGCCAGCCTGTTTGTTCTTCTTTGTGTGATCCAGTGGGCACGAGATCGGACTCTTCTGGGTCTCGAGGGAAGTGACATCCTCCCCCTGGCAGGGCTCTACCTAGCGGCAACCGCGCTCTACATCTGGCTGGCACGCACTCCCCAAGTCGCACTCAATCGACAAGTCATCGCAGGCGCTCAGAACCTAGACCAACGATTCCTGCAGTCACTACTCAAGGCCGGGCCACTCGTCGCCGTCCCAGTGGCGGCGGTTCGTTCACTGGTGTACGGCTCGATCATTCCGCTGTTCGTCGTCTACCACTGCGTCCGACGCCGCCAGCCCATGATCTCGGGCCTCGTGCTGGGTGCGTGCCTGGCCACTGCTCACTGGTACACCATGGGGAGCGACCATGAACAGGCCGAGGACGACACTGTGACAGCCGCGCCGGAGAAGCTACCAGGGCTCCAGGTGGTGGGCCTCTGGCTACCGCTAGGGCAACCCATTAGCCAAAAAGTGGGCACTCTGCCGACTCTAGAGACCGATGGCCCTGGCCGGTGGCGCGCCCGGACCGACAGTGCCAGCGGCGGCCACAGCATCGTCATCGAAGCAGACGACCAGGATTATCTCGTGCACGTCTCGCTGACAGTCTGGGGAGAGAGCGCAGAGGACCCGAGCCCCCAGATGCTCGTACGACAGTCCTCCACCGCCACTCAAGACCACTGGGGGCCGCCGGTCTCCACCCAGGAGCGATCATCGGGTTCGGATGCCTGCAAGACAGTCGTTCAGCTCTATGGCGAGACAAAGCAGGGACTACGAGTCCGACGGCAAGACTGCGCAGGCCCATCCAAGCGCGTAATCTGGGAAGCGTGGCCCCGCTGACCCCCTACATGCAACCGCAGCGGCCGTGGTAAACCTCCCGCGATGAGTTCAAGCGATTCCTCTCCAGCGCTCGAAGCCAAGTACGAGGCCGAGTGCACCATGCTGCGCGACGGGGACCGCTACCCGGGCACCATGAGGCTCGGGGACGGAAACCTGTATTTCCGGTCCGTGCCAGTGGGCCCCAAGAAGCGTCCTGTGGCATGGGAACTCCCCGTAACAGTCATCGATCGGACGGAATTCCAACCGCCAACCTTCACCCTCCACGTGGGCAGCATGTCCCACCGCTTCGAGGGGGCGGATCTGGAGCACCTGCACCACCTACTCGCTCCCTCAGACGCCCAGCCGGTGGCAAGAGGAGCGGCACAAGAGGGACCGCTGCTCGAGGGCTCCATCCACCTGTATCGCAATCGCCTTCTAGCTACCCGAGGTGAAATCAGCCTCACCCCCAAGCGTCTGCGCTTCAAGCCCACCAGCGGTCTCGACTCCATGCTGCTCGGGGAGCTCAACGTCGATGTGGACGTGGACGACATCAATGGACTGACGATGTCCAAGGTGCAGCGTCAGTTAGAGATCCGCGTCGAAAGTCGTGACTACCGATTCACCGGAGCCCTCGCTCCACGCGTGTACGGGATCCTCGTGGCGCTTCGAGGGGATACAGTCACCCTCCGCCCCAACGAGGTGGTCTTCAGTTGGCCTGCCTCGTTCTGTCGAGGCCCTGTGGAGCTGGAGGGCCAGCTGACCGCTACGAGGCGCCGGATCCGATTCGAGCCCACGGGACGCATCGACGCCCTGTTCCGGGTGGACGAAGAGATAGCGATCAAGCTGGTAGACATCACCCGCGCCGAGCTCCGCGGTCGAGTCGACACACGCCTCGTGGTTCACTCGGGCAGCAAAGAGTACGCCTTCGCCGTGACCGATGCGGATGAACGTTTTGCAGCCATTCGCGAGCTACTCATCGAGGTCTATCACGAGTCCGAGCCCCTGCTTCCGCCGGATGGCGCGCGCGCGCGTACTCCCGAGATTGACGCGTTCTTGAAGCCCTGGTTTCGCCGGATACCCAAGCTGGAGACCCCCCCACTGAACCTCATGGGTCAGGTCCTAGACAAGAGCCACGCCAATCGACTGCGGCGCGGCTGGCTGTGTGTGGTAGGCCCCATCGTCGCGTTCCTACCAGCCGGTGGGCCCAAGGGGAAAGAGCGACCTCTCGTCATCCCTCTGGTGCGCGTGTCCCGCGGAGAACAAGGAACCGCTCCCCCCGAACATCTGCACTTTGGAGTTCAGGGAACCACCTTGCGCTTCGAGCCACAGAGTGGGGACTCCATCGTCGACACCTTCTGGGCCCTCTGGCAGCAACAGGTCAACCTAGTCCCCGTAGCCGAACGCAAGAAACCCTGGTCAGGCCCCACCGAAGACGACCCACTCAACCGACGAGACGCCTACCGCGCTGAAATGCCACCTGGTTGGCCAGTCAGTATCCGTGCAGCCACCGAAGCCGACTTCGCCACGGTCTCCGACACCGAGGCTCCTGTGCTCGGCCTCGACGATGACACGCTCGAGGCTATTCCCACCTTAGGTCACGAAGACGACGATCCGACTAGCGCAGCGGCGAAGACAACTCTCGAGGGAACGCTGATGGACCTCTCTCCCGAGGGCTGTGCTCTGCGTCTCGACCAGGAGTACACCGATGACCCCAGTGTCATCTTGATTCTTGCTGGGGAGCGAGGCGAGGTCGAGATCGCCGGCCGATTGATCTACAGCTTCAAGTCTCGCACGGGACGCTGGCGCCACGGCATCGCCTTCGAGAGCCTCTCGACAGCGAGTGACGAGGCCGTCCGCGATCTCTACATGAGCTTGCAGCGCCACGAGGTCGCCACAGAAAAGGCCAAGTGGTACCGCCAGTCGGAAGGGACGGAGGCGAGCGAAGAGCACGCGGTCAAAGGGCCCACTCCTAGCGGCGGACTCCTGGACAGCAGCAACTGAGTCGGAAGAAGAGACTCAGGGGGCCGAAGAGGACACGGGCGCTGTCGGCGGCGCTCCACCAGCTAGCACATCGGAAGAGACAGCGCCGACTCCCACCGTATTGGCTGGAGTGGCCATGCCCGCTTCGACGCCGTTGAGCCCAGGCAGTGGCATGCCGTCCTCGCCGAGCCACGGCTGCAAGCTGGGCTTGTAGGCGTAGTCAGCCATCTCGTCCTGCACCTGCCGGAACGACGTGCTGGAGTCCTCTCCACCCATCTTCAAGCGGTGACGCAGCGAGCCGAGCCCCACCCAGGCAGCCTGCTTGAGCAGCCGTACGAGGTGATACAGCGTCTTGGGGCGCAGCACGCCCAACACACCGAACGCCTTCCACTGGAACTTCATCCAGAAGACGGCCGAGTAGAGGTAGGTCCGGGACACCGAGTGATAGATGTTGAGCTTCTGGGGCTCGTAGATCGTGTCTTCGAGATACTCGCCATGCTCCTGCGGCGGGTAATAGCCAAAGGCCAGTTGATCCGCACGGTACGAGTCCATCCAGCCGATGTTCCGCCCCTCGTCCACGACGCGAGTGAGATCGTCGTAGAAGTCCTTGAAGAAGTGTCGCTCGCAGTGACGCAGGAGGCCTCGGCAATACTCAGGGTCGAGGTGCCATTTGCCCAGGTACATGGGCACCCAAGCCCCAAACCACCACATGTACTCGAAATAGATGCGCCAGCTCATGGCGCCTGCGTGTCCCAGATGCTTGTGATGGTCCCGATACAGATGCACCACAGTGCCGCCATACCAGCTGTTAAACCCATCATATGCCGCTCGCTTCTCTTCAGCGTCGGCGTCCCCTGCACGCTTCGCTCGGATGATCTCGGTGACCGACTCCACCGCCAGCGCAATGGTCGAGGTGCCCAGAGAGTAAAAGGCATCGCCAAAGTACGCCGCATCACCAATGGCGTACCAGTTGTCTTTGGAGAACATCTGGTGGCAGCGGTGGGACGGCCGAGTCCAATAGACGAAGTCCTCAACGTTGCCGCTCTTGACCAGGTCGTACAGCACCTCGTGGTTGGCCTTCAGGAAGGCCAGGAACTTCTCCTGACTGGCAACCGTCTTGCCAGGCAACACCTCGTTGTGACACACGATGCCAATGGACAGCGACATGGAGTCGCGGCAAATGGGGATCATCCACAGCCAGTGGCCGTGGCCAAACCAGTGATTCGTGCAGTAGTAGTTGGACGTGGATGACCGCATGGGGTCCATGCCGTCACGGAAGATCTTGCGGTCGACCCCACTGACGCGCACCCAGGCAGCACCGGTGTCCAAGCCGAAGAGGTTCTTCGGCCCAACGAGCATGTTCTTCGTCTTGCGTCCAGTGAGGAACTTGCGGCTCGCAGCATCGACCAGGTGGGTCGCGGAGACCTCGCGAACTTCGCCATCCACTTCGACCTCAATGCGGTGGTCCGCCTCACCCTCGACAATGTCGAAGTCCTTCACCAGGCCCTGGATGGTGTGCACACCATCGGCCCGGTTCATCTCCATCAGATCACGCTCCAGCTTTCCTCGATGGAGCTGAAACGCCCCAATCTTGGGAAAGCGAACCGACCACACGCTGTGATAGTCCTCCACCGTCTTGGTCTGCCCAGCCTTCTTGGGCCAGTGGAAGTTGAGGCCACACTTGGGCGGGTGATGTTCAATCAAGTAGTCCACGAGCCCCAGTTCGCGGGCCAGAAAATTGGCAGCAATCTCGACAGTCGACTCACCGATCTTATGGATCGAGGCGATCTCCTCATCGGACCGCGGCTCCACCATGGCGATGCGGATCCCGGGAATCTTTCGCAAGAGGGGACGTGCCTGGACATTGCCAGCGAAGCCACCTCCCATGATCAAGACGTCGTACTGGCTATTCGTGGGCGCTTGCATGGACCACTCCATTGATTCCACCGGGAAGATCCACCCGATGACAGCGGCATATTGGGGGGGACGCTCTAGCTTGTCAAAGCCTGTTGTCCAGTCCCCAACCCCACAGACAACAACACGCCAGACATCTCACCGAGTCAGTCATTGAGACAAATCTGGACCGGCGAAGTCCAAGATCGACAAGATACGGGTATTCTTGGTGCGTTTCCAACCGTTCGTCCCTGTGGACGATTTGTCTCGAACCATCGGCATCAACGATCGGCTTGAAGGGCATGGACTCGCGATAACGCACAGTGTGTTTGGGGCCGTATGAGGCTCTTCGTCTTATCCGTAACCGCTCGACCATTCAGACGCTTGGCGACGCAACGAAATTGCCCCATGAGCGCAGGGCAAACTGAAGAGGAGACTGAGTGCCGAACTCGCTCAAGAAGTCGCTGACCCTGTTCGACGTGTTCGCGATCAGCACGGGCGCGATGTTTAGTTCGGGTTTTTTCCTCTTGCCGGGGATCGCAGCGGCTCAAACAGGGCCGTCGGTGGTTCTGGCCTACTTTGTAGCTGGGATCATGATCTTGCCCGCCATGTTGAGCAAGGCCGAGCTGACCTCAGCCATGCCGAAGGCGGGCGGAAGCTACTACTTCATCGAGCGCTCGATGGGGCCGTTAATCGGTACCATCGGCGGGCTCGGAACCTGGTTGTCGCTGGTCTTCAAGACCGCATTTGCGCTCATCGGCATGGGCGCATACCTGGCCATTGCGGTGGAACTTCCGGTCAAGCCACTTGCCATCGGACTCACGGTTGCGTTCATGGTGCTCAATGTGGTCGGGGCCAAGGAGTCGAGCGGGTTCCAGCGCGTCCTCGTCACGATACTCCTCGCGGTGCTCAGCTTCTTCATCGCTCAAGGACTCTATTTCGTTGTGGGTCGGCCGGAAGCTACGCAGACGCTGAGTGAGATGGGGCCACTCTTCCGCACCGGCTTCGAAGGGTTCATGGGCACGGTGGGGCTCGTGTTCGTCTCCTACGCAGGCCTGACGAAGGTCTCCAGTGTAGCGGAAGAGGTCGAGGACCCAGACCGAGTGATTCCGCTCGGAATGCTTCTCTCTGTGTGCGTAGCGACGGTCGTGTATTGCGTGGGCGTCGCAGTGATGATGTCGGTGCTTGAGCCTGAAGCTTTTCAGAGTGACTTGACGCCCGTTGCAAGCGCGTCCGCGGTTCTCTTCGACTGGCTCCCCAATGGCGTGGGCGTTGGCCTTGCGGTTGCTGCTGCTGTTGCAGCGTTCGCTTCGACGGGCAACGCCGGCATCATGTCGGCGTCGCGATATCCGTTGGCGATGGGGCGTGACCGGCTCGTTCCGCAGGTGTTTACGCGCATTGGGCGATTCGCCACACCCACGATGGGCATCCTTGCCACCGGCGTCCTGCTGGTTCTGACCATCGTGTTTGCGGACGTAGCGACCGTCGCCAAGTTGGGCAGCGCATTCCAGCTGATCATCTTCGGGCTCATCAACCTTTGCGTGATCGTGATGCGCGAGAGCCAGCTCAAGTATTACCATCCGGGCTTTCGCTCGCCTCTCTATCCGTGGGTTCAGATTGCAGGCCTGATCATTCCGGTGTGGCTTATCTCCGAGATGGGCTGGCTGCCCTCGTTTATGGCCACCATTCTCGTGATGATCTGTCTTGTCTGGTACGGCCTGTACGCTCACGGCCGCGTCGAGCGCTATGGCGCGGTGCACCATGTGTTCGAGCGATTTCGCGGCCGCGTCAAAGACTACGAAGCGGTACACGATGTGTTCGAGCGATTGGGCCGGCTTCGGAACGCTTCAGTCGACAAGGAACTTCGCACGATCCTAGGTGAGAAGGGGCTCCAGGAGGAGGACCTCTACGAGGAAGTAATCGCCGAGGCTACCGTGCTTGATTACACGAAACAGATGACGTTCGAGGACATTGTGCGGGACGTCTCTGCCGAGATCGCGAAGGCTGAAGACATCGACGAAGAGGAACTCTATGAGGGCTTCGTGCTGGAGTCTCGCGCAGGGCTTATGCCTCTCGACCACGGCGTCGCTGCTCCCAACATGCGTCATCACGACGTGGAGCACCCGAAGATGGTCTTGGTTCGATCACGGGTGGGCGTGGAGATTGATCTTTCCAAGTCGTTTGGGCATCTCGAGCTGGATGAGCCCGTTCGTGCATTTATCTTCCTTGTGAGTCCGGATCGGCTCCTTGGGCCCCACTTGCGAAGCGTGGCACAAATCGCAACCACCGTTGATTCTCCGGACTTCATCGACCGTTGGATGGAGTGCCACTCAGATGCCGAGCTGCGCGCACTGCTGTTGCGGGACGAGCGGTTCTTGCAGGTGACGGTGCGCAAAGGTGGCGTCGGCGATGAGCTCATCGGTCTCGGTCTGCGCGACCTGAGGTTTCTGCCGGGGGCCCTCGTTGCTCTGGTGCATCGCGATGGGAATTCGTTTGTGCCAACAAACAGCGACGTCATAAAGGATGGTGACCGGCTGACGATCATCGGCAATCCGGGGGCGGTCGAGGCCCTGCGTCGGCAATTCGCTCCTCGCGACAACGGGCAGACAGATTCGTAGTAGTAGGAGCCTGACGGGAACACCTCCCCCCTTGCCTAGGCCGCGGAGGGCGCTGCGTCGGAGAACGATGCTCAAGGAGAGGGCACCGACGAGCCTCAGGAAGCCGAGTGACTCGCCTTTCCTACCCAGTGATCACCCCGCTTACTTCACAATCTTCCAGATCGACCCATCGAACCCACCGACCATCAGATCGCCCTCAGGCGTGCTGCCGAAGCTGATGAACACCACACCGAACTTACCCAGAGCGTAGACAGTGGCCTTGGGTGGGGCGTCCTCGCCACAGCCGACCGTCAGAGCAACCGAAGGGTCCGGCAAGTCCATAGCCCAGAGTTTCTTGCTCACATGATCCGCAAAGACGTACTTGCCCGCCAGCTCGGGCACAGCGGACCCCGTCGGCACCTCGCCGCCGATGATGGCCATCCCCTCGGTCCGAGCGTAGTGGTGGATGGGCTCGGTATAGACCGCAGCACCTTCCGCGCAGGCCGCCTCACACTCCTGGCGGCGCTTGCGTGTGACGGAGAAGCAATCTGCCCCTTCGCGAACGCCCCAGCCATAGTTGCGGCCTGGCTCGACAATATTGATCTCTTCGAATGCCTCTTGGCCCACGTCCGCCTCTACCAGACGTCCATCGGGGGCCCACGTAAACCGGTAGGGGTTGCGGAAGCCATAGGCCCAGATCTCGGGACGAAAGTCACTCTTGCCCACAAAGGGATTGTCCGCAGGAATGCTGTACTCCAGACCATCCGACTTGGAGTTCACGTCAATGCGGATGATGGTCGAATGAAGCTCAGTCGTGTCCTGCCCTCGCCGGTGTGGATCCCGCTGGAAGCCCCCGTCCCCAAAGGCCTGATAGAGCATGCCGTCGGGACCGAAACGAACCGCGCCCGCGTTGTGACCCTCCTGCGGCTGCGGTACAGCGAGAATCACCTTGGGGTCCCGGACAACCAGATCAGCAAAGCCTGTGCCATCCACTACCCACTGGCTGAGGTGGGAGACCCAACCCTGCTCATCTCGGCTGTCGTGCATGGTGAAGAGACGGCGATCCTCGGGAAAAGCCGGATGGAAGGTAAACGACACAAGCCCCTGCTCCATCCCACGGGTCGCCACTTCCGGCACAGTCAGCAACACCTTGCTCTCGCCCGACTCCAGGTCCCACGCGATCAACTCGCCCGCCTTGTGCTTCGAAGCGAGTAGCACCTGGGCCCCATCCACCGGCAAGAAGCCAATGTCCGTCGGACGACCAGCATCAATGGGCTTATCGCCGGCCATCACCCGCTCGAGACGCACCTCGATCCTCGGCCGAGCGCGATCTGCGCCCACCACGCTTCCCTTCTGAACCCCGGCAAAGACCGGGGCCAAGGCAGCTGGCGCCGCCAAGACAACAGCTAGGGTCAGCGACCATACAGACCAGGAAATTGTGCTCTTCATGGAATCCTCACGATGTGGATGTTCAGCCTACCAGCCGGGGTTGAGCGGCGGTTGCCAGCGTTATACTCCGACCCGCATGTCCTACAACAAACCCCGCCACCATCCCACCTCAGGCGTCGTCATGGCTCTGCTCCTGGTTGCGCCCCTGCTGCTTGGACTCTCGGCCCCAGCGGCACCCCAGTTGACAGCAGATGAGGAACAGAAGCTGGCGACGAGTCGATCGATCGTCATCCACCCCTCGCTGCCGAGTGAGCATCCGGATCGCGTGCGGGCCCGCGCCATCGCCGAGATCGACGCATCCCCCGCGGTTGTCTGGGAGGAGCTGCTCAACTTCCAGGCCCGGATCGCCGAGAACGGTCCTCTGAAGAGGGTCACAATCTACGAGGACGCATGGCTGGGACCGAGGCTCGAGCGCAAAGCGCGATGGGAGCTCCAGATACTAGGGCACAAGATCAACCTGTACTGTCGATACGAACACGACCGAGACCAGTCGTATCTCGAGTGGACACTGGACACCGAACAGAAGAGCGACGTGATCTATTCGTGGGGCTCGTACCAGGTGTTTCCGTCCCGCTTGCACCCGGGCAAGAGCCGGCTCGTGTACACCTCGGAGTCCTTCAGTGGAGTTCGCCTACCCCACTGGCTGAATCGTCGCATCGCCGTCCGAGGGCTCAACGGGGTCATCGGCGGCGTCCGCAGGCGGGCCGAGCAAGCCGCAGCAAGGTGAACGACAGACAGGCCCCAGCCATACCGAGGCAGCCAGTTGGCGCTGAGGGAAAAAGCGCCGAGCGGCCTACAGTCCCGCCGACCGGTGATCTTTGACGAGACTCTCCACAACAGACGGATCCGCGAGGGTACTGACATCTCCCAACTCTTGGTATTCGCCAGCCGCGACCTTCCTAAGGATCCGCCGCATGATCTTGCCTGAGCGTGTCTTGGGCAGGCCTGCTACGAACTGAATGCGATCGGGTGACGCGATGGGTCCAATGACCGTCCTCACCTGCTCTCGAAGAGCAGTCGTCAGCCCCTCCGTGTCGTCCTCCGCGGCCTCGTTGGCCTGGACGTAGGCGAAGATGCCCGTGCCCTTGATCTCGTGGGGATAGCCCACCACCGCCGCCTCAGCCACGCTGGCGTGCGCAACCAGCGCGCTCTCCACCTCGGCTGTTCCCAGGCGGTGACCGGAGACATTCAGCACGTCATCCACCCGCCCCGTGATCCAGTAGTAGCCGTCCTCGTCTCGCCGACACCCATCACCGGTGAAATAGAGACCGGGGAACGGGCCGAAGTAGGTGTCGTGAAACCGCTGATGATCCCCATAGATCGTTCGCGCCTGTCCAGGCCATGGCCGGCGAAGACAGAGGTTCCCAGACACACCGTTCCCCTCGATGACCGCGCCCTCGTCATCCACGAGGACGGGTTCGATCCCAAAGAACGGAAGGGTCGCCGAGCCGGGCTTGCAGGGAGTCGCTCCCGGTAGCGGCGTGATCAGGATTCCGCCCGTTTCGGTCTGCCACCAGGTGTCGACGACAGCACAGCGACCCTCACCCACCACGTCGTGATACCACTCCCAGACCTCCGGGTTGATGGGCTCGCCCACCGTGCCGAGCACCCGCAACGTCTGGCGACTGAACCTCTGCACCACTTCATCTCCAAAGCGAGCTATTGCGCGAATCGCCGTCGGTGCGGTGTAGAAGATCGAGACACCCAGGTCATCGACAATCTGCCAGTACCGACCCGCGTCCGGATAGACAGGAGTGGACTCGAACATCACCGTCGTGGCTCCGTTGGCGAGCGGCCCATAGATGATGTAGCTGTGCCCGGTCACCCAGCCGATGTCGGCGGCGCAGAAGTACACATCGTCCTCGTGCACGTCGAAGACCTTCTCGTGTGTCAGGGAGGCGTAGACCAAGTAGCCACCTGTCGTATGGAGGACCCCCTTGGGCTTTCCGGTCGAGCCCGACGTGTACAAGAGAAACAAAGGGTCCTCGGCATCCATCGGCTCGGCGGGGCAGACGGGACGCTGACGCGCCACTTCAGCCTCCAACCACAGGTCTCGGCCCTCGACCATGGGTACCGCAGTGTCGGTACGCCGAGCCACCAGCACTGTCTCTACGAAATCTAGACCATCCACCGCTTCGTCGGTCGTCGCCTTCAGCGGGATCGTCCGACCGCCTCGTCGCCCTTCATTGGCCGTGACAACGACCTTGCAACGAGCGTCGATCGTGCGATCTCGAAGCGCCTCCGCAGAGAATCCGGCGAACACAATGGAGTGAATGGCGCCGATGCGCGCACAGGCCAGCATCGTGTAGGCGAGTTCGGGAATCATGGGGAGGTAGATGCAGACCCGATCACCCTTGCCCACACCATGAGCCTTGAGGACGTTGGCGACGCGACACACCTCTCGCTGCAGCTGAGCGTAAGTGATGTGCTCGTAGGACCCTGGCTCGTCTCCCGCCCAGACAATCGCCGTCTTCTCGCCGCGTGACTCCAGATGGCGATCGATGCAGTTGTAAGCCACGTTGAGGCGACCGCCCGAGTACCACGAGAAGTCCAGATTGTCGTATCCGCCCTGCAGCACCGTATCGGGGAAACGGAACCACGAAAGCCGTTCTGCCTGCTTCAACCAGAAGGCTTGCCCATCCTCCAGCGAGGTAGCGTAGAGTTCACGATAGTCATCGATGGAGCCCACGTGGGCCCGGTCGGAGATGGCAGGTTTTGTCGGGATCATCACTCCTCCTTCACGGACTGGCGAGGATCCCTGCCGGAACCAATCAGGTCAAGAGACACCAGCTCAACGAGCCACCTCGAGGTCCGCTGAACTACCAGCCCATTGCAGGCCCACCCAGCAACCGATCCAGTCAGGAGATCCCTCGTGAAATTGCCCGCTTCTCTCCGCCCCTCTGGCTGCATTGTGCATCGCGGCTGGGTCATTGTGACTGTCTTGTGTCTCTCCATGCTGCTGGGGGCGAGCGCAGCTCAAGCCGGCATCCTGTACGGCGGTCGTCCACTGTGGATTGGCGTCGGTGGTGCCATGGGTGGACGTGTTTCCCTCGAAGGAGAGAGCCCCGGAGCCCTCATGGGAGACCTCGGAGTGGGCCTCCGGCTGCTACCCATCGTCCCCGAAGTGGGGCTACGCCTGGGGCCCTCGGGAGATCCCGCAATCGTGCTTGGCAGCTTCTGGGCCGGGGTACGCGTCATGCTCCCCTCCCCCCCGTTCCTGCGCCCCAACTTCCGAATCGCCTTCTCCCACATGAACGAGTTGGAGGGGGCCAAGTGGAGTGCCGCTCCTTTTCAGGGCTTGTTTGGCACACACCCCGACGTGAGGCATCGCCCCGGCCTCGAGACCAGCATTGGCCTGGAGCTAATGGCCGACCCGAAGAAGGTCCTGGGGATCTGGGCCCAAGCGACAGCCATCGTCCTGCCTGATCAGCAAGGCCCCCCGTTTACCGGGCTGATCGAGATTGGGGTTTCGTTCGAGGCGGGGCCCAACAAGTAGCCGGAGCCAAGTCCCGCTGCCACGAACTCACTAGAGCGGCTTTTGGTAGCGCGCCTTCCAGTCCTGATACGGCATGCCGTAGATCGTCTCGCGAGCCTGATCGTAGTCCAGGGACTCGCCGCGTTCTTCCGCCGCGGCCAGGTACCACTTCGCCAGACAGTTGCGACAGAACCCGGCCAGGTTCATGAGGTCGATGTTCTGAACGTCTGTGCGCTCACCCAGGTGCTTGACCAGAGTGCGAAAGGCAGCAGCCTCCAGCTCCGTGCGTGTTGTCTCGTCCATGGGGCGTCCCTCTCCAGTCGGCGAGCTCGGCGCAGCGCCTCAGAGCCCAGCAACCCACTCGCCACATACGAGCAGAACCAGGTGCTACATCACCCAGGGCCCAGGCCCGCTGGACTCTAGCGGAACGCCTCCATCCCGTCGCCTATCAAGCCCCCCCCGAGGCAACGAGCAATCAGGATTCGCCGTAGACCGTCCAGAGGTCGATGTTGTCCTCATAGATGCCCACATTGACACCCTGCAGCGCCCGGTCCAGATGCGGGACGAGCTGTCCATCACGGGGGCTGTCTGACGCAGCAGACAACTCCGCTGCCGGGGTGGTTGTGTCTTGGGGGTACTCATTGGCCTTGGTCTTGATCGTCATGGTGCTTTTAGTCTCCATGGCTGTGTGGCTCTCTGTGGTCAGTAAGGCTGCTCTTGCTCAAAATTGGTGGGCTTCCGTGGACTCACTCAGGGCGACCGTAGAGGATGTTCCACCGCTGATTACTTGGGTCACCTCATCGAAGTAGCCGGTGCCGACTTCGCGCTGGTGACGCACGGCCGTGTAGCCCTCGTCCTCAAGGTCGAACTCGCGCTGCTGGAGCTGCGAATAAGCGGCCATTCCCTGGTCCTTGTAGTCACGGGCCAGCTCGTACATGGACAAGTTGAGCGCGTGGAAGCCCGCGAGCGTCACGAACTGATATCGATAACCCATGGCTCCTAGCTCCCGCTGGAAGTTGGCGATGGTCCGCTCATCCAGCTTCTGACGCCAGTTGAAGGACGGGGAACAGTTGTAGGCGAGCATCTTGCCGGGGAACCTGGCGTGGATAGCCTCGGCAAAGCGGCGAGCTTCGTCGATATCTGGCGTGGATGTCTCGCACCAGATCAGGTCTGCATAGGGGGCGTAGGCGAGGCCACGAGCGATGGCCATGTCCAGTCCGCCGCGAACGCGGAAGAACCCTTCTGCTGTCCGGTCGCCCTCAATGAACTCGTGGTCCCGAGGGTCGATATCGGAAGTCATCAGCTTGGCGCTGTTGGCATCCGTACGAGCGACCAGCACAGTGGGAACACCGGACACATCCGCTGCCAGGCGAGCAGCGATCAGCGTGCGCACGAACTGGCTTGTGGGCACCAGCACCTTGCCACCCAGGTGACCACACTTCTTCTCTGCCGCCAGCTGGTCTTCGAAGTGCACGCCAGCTGCACCCGCTGCAATCATGGACTTCATCAACTCAAAGGCATTGAGCTGTCCTCCAAATCCCGCCTCGGCATCCGCCATGATGGGCGCGAACCAGTCGCGCTGGGCGCCGCCCTCAGCATGCTCGACCTGATCTGCCCGCTGCAGAGCCTGGTTGATGCGCCGCACCACCTGAGGCACCGAGTTGACCGGGTAGAGGCTCTGGTCGGGATACATCTCACCGGCAACGTTGGCGTCTGCAGCCACCTGCCAGCCCGAGAGATAGATAGACTCGAGGCCCGCCCGCACCTGTTGAACTGCCTGGTTCCCGGTCAGGGCACCGAGGGCGTTCACGAAAGGCTTGGTGGTGAGGAGTCTCCAGAGACGACGGGCGCCTCGCGCAGCCAGCGTGTGCTCGATGCACACAGAACCTCGCAGCCTGAGGACCTCTTCCGGACCATAGGGACGCTCGATGCCTTCCCATCGTCCGACTTCCGTCGGGCCGACGAGGTCGACCCAGCTGTCCTGGCTGGACACGGGGGTTGCCGTAACGGCTGATGCTAGAGGAGTCATAGTCTCGGTCTCGTTGGCTCCGTCAAGGGTGGGGAGGGTCCCCTCCGCGGGGCACGACTGGGGTAGGGCCACGTCTTGCTCGAACATCATCAGGACTCCAGAGGTTGCTGCCCGGCAACGAGCAGTTGGTAAGCAGGGAGGGTCAAGAAATCAGCTAGGTGGTCATCGGTGGAGAGGGTTCGGAAGAGCTCGACTGCCTCTTCGAAGTGCCCGCCATCAAAGCGGTCTTCGCCGAGGTCGCTACGAATGCGGCGAACCTCATCGGAGAGCAGCGCTGTAAAGAGTGCGTTGTCCACCACACGACCATCGTCGAGGCGCGCCCCGTAGCGCAGCCACTGCCAGACCTGTGTGCGGGAGATCTCGGCTGTGGCCGCGTCTTCCATCAGGTTGTACAGAGGGACACAGCCGAGGCCGCCAAGCCAGGCTTCCAGGTAGAGGATGCCCACGTTGAGGTTTTGCCGTAGGCCAGCCTCGGTCACGGTCCCCACAGGAAGCTCGAGGAGGTCGGCCTCGGTGACGACCAGCTCATCCAGCTGACGGTCCAACTGATTGGGGCCCTGCATGTGGGCGTCAAACGCCTTCCTCGCCACGGGGATCAAGCCTGGATGCGCCACCCAGGTGCCATCGTGACCATCCTGAGCTTCCCGGAGCTTGTCGGCATGGACCCGAGCCAGAGCGGCCTCATTGGCCTCATCGTCACCCTTGATGGGGATCTGCGCCGCCATGCCACCCATGGCGTGCACCCCTCGACGGTGACAGGTCTTGATGCACAGACGCGTATAGGCGCGCATGAACGGCTGAGTCATCGTGATCTGACCACGATCGGGAAGCACCCGGCTAGCGTCACCGCGGAATGTCTTGATGACGCTGAAGATGTAGTCCCACCGACCACAATTCAGGCCAGCGGAGTGCTCCCGCAACTCATAGAGGATCTCGTCCATCTCGAAGGCGGCCGGCAGCGTCTCGATGAGTACGGTGGCCTTGATCGTGCCCCGGGGGATGCCCAGCGCATCTTGTGCGAAGCAGAAGACATCGTTCCAGAGCCGCGCCTCGAGATGGCTCTCGAGCTTGGGCAGGTAGAAGTACGGACCCGTTCCCGAGTCCAAGAGAGTCGTGACGTTGTGAACGAAGTACAGTCCGAAGTCCACCAGCGACGCTGGGACCGCCTGACCATCCAGCTCAATGTGCGCCTCACGCAGATGCCAGCCGCGGGGCCGAACCATCAAGGTAGCGGTGTCTCCCTTGAGTTCGTAGACCTTTCCCGACGTGGGGTGGACGTAGCGAATCTCACCGGCGACGGCATCGCGCAGATTCAGCTGCCCCTGGATGGTGTTGTCCCAGCTGGGAGCGTTGGAGTCCTCAAAGTCCGCCATGAAGACATTGGCCCCCGAGTTGAGGGCATTGATGACCATCTTTCGGTCCACAGGCCCCGTAATCTCGACTCGGCGTTCCAGGAGATCCTCAGGCAGCGGGGCCACGGACCAATCCGACTCGCGAACGGAGCGGGTCTCTTCCAGGAAGCCCGGCCGGCCACCCGCATCAATGCGTCGCTGCGACGCCCGGCGTCGAGCCATCAGGTCATCCACTCGAGGCGCGAACTCGGCGATTAGCTCCGACAAGAACCCCAGAGCCTCCGGCGTCAGGATCTCGGCAAACCCGGGAAGGTCTGGACCCACCACCTTCAGGGCCTTCGAGGCCGGCTGGACAGCGGTGAGATTGGAGTCGGTGGGGACAAGCTGCATGGACATCTCCTTCGGTTCGACAAGTAAAATCTTTACACTCAGAGACACCAAATCAAGTGTTAGACGTCGTTTAGCTGGTAAAAGATGTTGCAGTTTGTAATAGTTGTACTTGTTACATTGTAATAATTTGACAGCCGCTGAAGGTGACCAACATGAGCGAGAATCCAAAGCTAGGCTCGAAGGTTCGGGCTCTCCGACGACGCCATGGGCTCACCCAAGTGGAGCTCTCGAGCCGCCTGGGAGTCTCCTCGAGCTACATCAACCTCATCGAGCACAACCGTCGGCCTCTCACAGCGAACCTGCTCATCAAGCTCGCCCAGCAGTTCGGTGTGGATGTGCAGGCATTTGCCGAGGGGGATGACCAGAGGCTCGTCAGCGATCTCATCGAGTGTTTCTCCGACGGTCTCTTTCTGGACCAAGACCTCACCAATACGGACATGAGGGAGTTCGTCGAGCACACGCCGGCTGTGGCTCGAGCGGTCGTCACCCTCTTTCAGGCCTTCCGTGAGAGCCGCGAATCGGCCGCACAGCTCGTCGGCCAGCTCACCGACGGCGCCGCTGGAGTCGGCATGGACACAGGGGGCGACTCCGCAGGTCGAGTGGGCTCTGTCTACCCGGGTCGTCTGCCATCCGAGGAGGTCAGCGACCTCATTCAGAACCACAAGAATTACTTCCCCGAGCTGGAAGAGGCAGCCGAGCGCTTGTGGCGAGATCAGCGCCTCGACGCAGACAACCTCAACGGGACACTGGTGCGGACGCTGCGAGACAAGCTCATGGTCGACGTGCGGTTCTCACGCGCGGGACAAGATGGAAAGGCGGTCAAGCGCTACGACCCCGACCGGCGGGAGCTGACCCTCAGCGAGGGTCTTCCCCCCCGCAGCCGCACCTTCCAGCTCGCCCACCAGATTGGACTCCTCAGCCAGGAAGCGACGATCGAGCGCATCGTCGGCAATGCACAGTGCTCTACGGAGGACTCCCGCAATCTGGCGCGCATTGCCGTAGCCAATTACTTCGCTGGCGCGGTGCTGATGCCCTATGGCCCCTTTCTCGAGGCCGCACGGCGAGAACGCTACGACGTAGAACTCCTCGGCCACCGGTTCCGCACCAGCGTGGAGCAGATCTGCCATCGAGCAACAACACTGCGCAGGCCGGGGCGCGAAGGGATCCCCTTTCACATGGTCCGTGTGGACATCGCCGGCAACATCAGCAAGCGATTCAGTGCGACCGGAATTCGGTTCGCACGGTTCGGCGCCGCCTGCTCTCTTTGGAACGTCTTCCAAGCCTTCCTGAACCCAGGGCGGATGCGGGTGCAGCTCTCCACAATGCCCGATGGACAGAGCTTCTTCTGCTTCGCAACCACCATCCCGAAGGGGCGAGGCGGCTTTCACTCACCCCACACGGTGCACGCCATCGGTATGGGTTGCTCCGTAGAGCGGGCGAGAGAGATGGTCTACGCCGATGGTGTCGATCTCGACAACCTGGATGCCGCCGTCCCCATCGGAGTCACCTGCCGACTCTGCGAGCGCATGGACTGCGCTCAGCGTGCCTTTCCGCCGCTCCACCAACCCATGCGTGTCGACCCCAACCTGCGTGGGGTGTCGAGCTTCGCGCCCGTGCCGGACTGAGGCTCACCTCGTCGCCGAGCCGGCTGGCTTCGGATCGCGTTGACAGTCCGTCGAACTGGACCTACATTCGCCGCCGGTTCGGCAACGAGCCGGTTGTCAGTTAGGTGCTCCCTATGGGGAGTATGGGAAGTCGGTGCGACACCGACGCGGCCCCCGCCACTGTAACTGGGGACGTCACTCGCAAGAAGCCACTGGGAAATCCTGGGAAGGCGCGAGACGACGGACGATCCAGGAGCCAGTAGACCGACCTGCTGACGGCAAGACGACCTTCGGGGTGAAGGACGGAAGGCCGACGTGTTCCACGCGTCAATAGCTGCGAGAGCGTTGTGAACGACTCTCGCCGGCGCGGACACACAGAGCCCCTCCCACCCCCGATTTCCGGACCCTGCTGCTGGGTCTCAACGAACCGATCACCTGCGGGTGATCCTGCTGTGGGCCGGAGGGGCCCGACAAGGACGAACTACCCATGCGACACACACTTCACCACCTCTTGCTCCTCCTGCTCTTCATCGCGCTGACCACCTCTCTGCCAGGCTGCACCGCCGATCCCAACGATGACGGAACAGCCGATGACGAGACCGACGACGGCGACGACGGCGACGACGGCGACGACGATGACTCCGGCGATGACGATGACTCCGGCGACGACGATGACTCCGGCGATGACGATGACTCCGGCGACGATGATGACTCCGGCGATGACGATGACTCCGGCGACGACGATGACTCCGGCGACGACGATGACTCCG
>PBPL01000074.1 GCA_002724675.1 Deltaproteobacteria bacterium
GCTCAGAGGGGCGCTGGGCGGGATGACTCGTACCCGGAGCTTCTGCCAGGACGACACGCACCACTTCGTCCGAGAGTCTCAGATCGCATCGGAGATCGAGCGGATCCTGAACTTCGTGGACCGGGTGTATGGCGCATTCGGCATGACGGTGAAGCTGGAGCTCAGCACGCGCCCCGAGAAAGCCCTCGGCGACCCCGCGCTGTGGGATCAAGCAGAGACCGCGTTGACCGAGGTGCTCGACGCGAGCGGGAAAGACTGGAAGCTCAACCCGGGCGACGGCGCTTTCTATGGGCCCAAGATCGACTTCCACGTAGAGGACGCGCTGGGGCGAAGCTGGCAGCTGGCGACCTGCCAACTGGACTTCGTTTTGCCCGAGCGGTTCCAGCTCAGCTACCGAGACGAACAAGACCAAGCGCAGCGGCCCGTGGTGATTCACGTGGCCATGTACGGCTCTTTCGAGCGGTTCTTTGCCGTTCTCATCGAGCACACTGGCGGCGCCTTCCCCTTCTGGCTCCACCCCGAGCAGGTTGCCATCGTGACCATCTCCGAAGCCTGGAACGACTATGCGCGCGATGTGCAAGAGAAGCTCGAGGCCGTGGGCATTCGCACAGCCATCGACGTGAGCTCGGACAAGCTCAACGCCAAGGTAGCGCGAGCCACCAAGGAGCTTCGCGTTCCGGTGGTCGTTGTGGTGGGCGAGCGGGAGGCCGAGAACCGAACCGTATCCTTGCGCCTCCGCGGCGAAGGGCCCAAGGGAAGCCGAGATCTGGACGAGTTCGTCACCTGGTGTGTCGAACAGGACAACGTCCAGTACTGAATTCGAACGAGAAGAATCGCGAAGAACGATGTTGGAAGTACAGGGTCTCACCAAATACTACGGGCTCAAGCGAGCCATCTACGACATCTCGTTCGAGATTGGCTCAGGACAGATCGCTGGCTTCCTAGGACTCAACGGTGCAGGAAAGACGACGGTCCTGAAGATCCTGAGCGGCTTCCTCCTGCCCACGTCGGGCACGGTAAAGATTGATGGGACCGACCTGGTGTCCAGCCCGGATGCACTGAGGGCCTGCATCGGCTTTCTCCCCGAGGAGCCCCCCCTCTACCCCGAAATGACCGTCCGCGGCTTCCTGCGGTACCTGGCCCAGCTGCGGGGCGTAGCGACCCGAGACTTGAAGCGGCAGGTGGAGCGCGTGACCGAGTCCACTGGCCTCACCGAAGTCATCGACCAGAGCATCGGCTCGCTGTCCCTCGGCTATCGGAGGCGGGTAGGCATTGCCCAGTCCATCATCCACGACCCGGCTCTCGTCCTGCTCGACGAGCCCATCTCCGGGCTCGATCCCATTCAGATTGTAGAGATGCGGTCGTTGATCCGTGACCTTGCTGGCGACCACACCATCTTGATCTCGTCTCACATCCTCACGGAGGTGGAAGAGACGTGCGACACCCTGCTCGTTCTCAAGGAGGGCGAACTCGTCGCCCGCGGCTCCGAAGCCGACCTCCGAGAACGCTTCGCGGCCGCGCTGTCTGTTCGAGTTGCGATCCAGGGGGCTGCGGAAGAGGTGCGGTCGCTGGTTGGCGGCCTCGATGTCGTCGCCTCCATCGAGTCGTTGAGACACAACGACAAGGAGTGTGTCTTGGACCTGACTCTCCAGCGTGACGAGCCGGAAGCGCTGGCAAGCGCTGTCGTGGGGGGCGGCTTCGGTCTCCGACGGCTCGAGCCCTCACACAATGAACTCGAGGGCATTTTCCTCGCGGCCACGACTCCGCGAACTCCGACAGCTGAGCAGAGCGAAGGAGAGCAAACGTGAACGCCGCCCTCCTCATCGCCCGTCGCGAGATCGCGGCCCAGTTCCAGAGCGTGATCGGCTACGTGATTGTAGCCGCGCTGCTGCTACTCGACGGACTCCTCTTCCACAGCTTTGCTATGAGTGACTCGAAGGACCTGTCCTCCAAGGTACTGGCCAAGTTCTTCTACATGAGCTCGGGGATCACCGGCGCCGCCGGCATCCTTCTGTCGATGCGGCTGCTGGCCGAGGAGAGCCGAGAGAAGACAATCGTGCTCCTCGCCACCGCCCCCATCTCCGATTGGCAGATTGTGTTCGGAAAGTGGCTCTCGGCGTTCGCAGTGGTCACGGTGTTTGTGGCTCTGTCGATCTATCTCCCGCTCCTGATTGTGGTCCACGGCTCGGTGCACCCAGGGCACCTTGCCTCCGGGTATCTGGGTCTACTGCTCATTGGGGCCGCCACCAGCGCCATGGGAACGTTCTGCTCGTCCATCACCTCCCACCAACTCGTAGCAGGAGTCCTGGGCAGCGTTCTACTCCTGGTCATGGTCACGACGTGGTGGACCGCCAAGGTGGCTGCACCCCCTCTGGATGACGTGCTCGCCTACATGTCTTTCTATGACAAGCACTTCCTGCCCTTCACCACCGGCGAAGTACACACCCGGGCCGTCGTCTACTACCTGTCTCTGACCTTCTTGTGTCTACTGGGCGCGCGACTGGCGCTGGGTGCCAGGAGGTGGCGCTGATGCGAAACCTACTGCCGCTGGCCCTCTATCTGGTAGGCCTGGGCCTCGTGTTTGTGGGCGAACGGGTCTTTGGGCCGGGCTACGCCCTGCGAGTTCCCCTGGACGCCCTCGCCGTCGTCTGCATGGCCATTGGGCTCTCCCTCCGTGGACGGCAGTGGCGGAAGTCCTCCGGCGAGACCCAAAAGGCTCTAGGGCTCCTCGTCCCGGCCTACGCGGTGGCCGTCGCTGGGCCTGTGCTGATCCTGGCGGTCGCAGAAGGGTCCAGCCTAGCCCCCGCCCCGGATGGAGAACTGGCCGTACTCCTGCCCATCCTTGGCCTCCTCCTGGTAGTGCTCGGGGGCCTCCCCTTGGTGTTGATGGAGGTCAGCCTGTCGTCCATGTACGGGGCGCGCCGGCTGGAGACTCGCCGGCTGGCCGAGTCGGGAAGAGCCGGCACCGCAGCGGCGCTAGCACTCTCCTTTGTCGTAGCGCTCAACTTCGTGGCCAACGCTCACGATCAGCGATTCGATCTGCGCACAGTACGCGATCTCAACCCCACGGACTCCACCGTCGAGATGGTGCGCAACCTCACCAAGCCCATCACCGTCTCCTTGTTCTTCTCACCAGCCAATGAAGTAGAAGAACTCGTAGCACCCTACTTCGACACCCTGGCAGACGCAGCCGACAACCTGGTCATCCATCGCCGGGACCGGGCCCGAAACCCCAGTGAGGCCAAAGAGCTGCGGGTCCGCAAGAACGGCACCATCGTCGTCAGCGACGGCGCCAACCACGAGTCCATCACCCTGGATGAGAAGGCCGGCAAGGCCCGGTCCAAGCTAAAGAAGCTGGACGAAGACTTCCAAAAGCGGCTTGCCAAGGTCGTCGGAGTACAGCGAGTCGCCTATTTCACCACCGGACACGGCGAGCGGAGCACGAGCCCCAAGACAGGTGACCCGGGCGGCCTCAAGCAACTCAAGGAAGGGCTCAAGGCCTTGAACTACAAGGTCAAGAACCTCGGCCTAAAAGAGGGACTGTCCGATCAAGTGCCCGAAGATGCGACGCTCGTCTTCGTGGTGGGCCCCGAAGTCCCCATGCTGGACACCGAGCGCGATGCTCTGATTCGTTATGTGCAAGGGGGCGGCGCGCTCGCACTCATGGTGGACCCCGTGGTGGAGGAAGACCTCGGACTCGAACCGCTCCTGGCGGCACTGGGCCTCGAGGCACACGGAAGCACCCTCGCCCACGAGACCAGCCATGCCACCCGCACCCGAGGCATCACCGACCGAACCATGCTGGTGAGTAATCGCTTCACCACCCATGACTCGACTCGTCACCTCAGCGAGCTCGGCTCCCGCATCTGGGCGCTGTTCGAGACCACCGGGTATCTGGAGAAGGCCAAGGCTGTGGATGGCGTGCCCGATGACGCCAAGCCGGAAGTCACCTTCACGATCCGCGCCCCGGCAGGGACCTGGGCAGACCTGGATGGAGAGCTTCGCTACGACAAGAACACGGAGACCAAGAAGGGCTGGAACCTGGCCGCAGCCGTTCAGCTGCCCGCAGCCGAGGGAGACGACGGACCCGGAGGTCGAGCTATCGTCACGGCCGACGCAGACATCCTGTCCGACCTGGCCCTGTCCGTGGGCAAGGGCAACCGACAGTGGGTCGCCGACGGGGTCCGTTGGCTCGAGAATGAGGTGCAGCTGGGAGGCCAGGTAGCCGATCTCGAAGACGTTCGGATCCTGCACACACAAGATGACGACAAGGCGTGGTTCTTCGGTACCACCCTCGGGGTCCCGCTCCTCGTCTTGCTGTTCGGCGTCGGGAGCCACTTCCGACGACGACGGAGAGCAACCTCATGAAGCCCGCCGAGACATGGCTCTACGGCCTCTTGTTGATCGTGACCTTGGGCTTCGCCTATAGCGCCTGGCAAGAAGAGGGCGATGAAGGCAAGGCCGGGAGCAACACAGAGATCGTCGTATTCGACCCGGGAAAGAGTGGTGTCTCGCGCATCCACTGGGACTCCAAGAAGGCCGTCACCACCTTGCAGGTAGAAGGACGGGGCGAAGCTCTCAAGGCGTGGGTGACGTCTGGCAAGCGCAAGAAGATCGCGCCCGAGCCAGCTACCGAGGAAGCCACCGTCACAAACCAGGACTTGAGCCCCGGCGCGGAGGCGAAGGACAAGGTGGCCGCAACCACCGGCTCGACCACAGGAGCCGAGGCCGCCACGCCAGAAGCTACCACCACCCCGGCTCCCCAAGACCCCGAGTACGGCCCCCCTGAGTTGCGCTCCTTCCCAGGGGGAAAACAGGCACGTGAGTTGGCAGATCGCTTCGCTCCTTTGATGGCACTGCGCAGCTTCGACGACCTGAGCCAAGAGTCCCTCGCCGACATGGGGTTGACGGAGCCCGAGGGCAGCTTGGAGGTCGAGGGCGCCGGGCGAACTCTGCGACTTGAGGTGGGCTCGAAGGCCTACGGCAGCAGCGACACCTACGTGCGCAACCCGAGCACGAACACCGTCTACCTCCTCTCCAGCAAGGCCCTGGGGGCGCTGCGAACCGGGTCGACCCGCCTGATGGAGCGAAATCTGTTCGACTTCGAAGCCATTGACGTGGCCCAGGCAACGGTGCAGCCGGCCAAGGGCGGCTCGAGCCGCGAGTTCAGTCATCAGGGGCGCCACGACGAGGCGAACAGCTATTGGGCAGATCCGCAGAAGCTAGAAGATGTGGACACGGCAGCAGATGGGTTCTTCAAGAAGGTGTTTCAGCTGCGCGCGACCACCTACGCCACAGAGGCCGAGCAACCCGACACGGCAGCGATGGAGCCACTCTTTGTGGTGAGCTTCGACGAGAGCACGGTGCCAGCAATCACCTTGTCCCGGCTGGTCAACCAAGAGCGCAGCAAGGACGACGAGAGCGTGTACGACTACTACGCTCAGTCTCCGATCACGCGAGATCAGTGGGTCAAGGTCAGCCGAACCACGGGCAGCGACTTGGCGGACGCCTTGGACGGTCTGCTGGGTAGCTAGAAGCCCCAGCAACTGGACAATCATCCGCTGAGGGCGGCTGCTTCGGGGGAGGTGGACGTCACGTACCAGGGACACCCCCACCCCCAGATCGTGCGGTTTTCTGCCCGACCACGTGGAGGGCTTTGTGCTTTGTAGGACCGGAAACCCGTTCCCTAGCGCTAGACTCCGGGCAAGCCAATGAACCACTCTCAGTCCAACATTCGCCTCTCCCCTGCCCTCGCCCCAGTGATCACCGCACTGTTTGCGCTGCTTGTCTTGGTTGGCTGCGACCCCTCGCTCCAGGGTCTACGTGGTCCTGACCATACTGGAAACGCCTGGGTTGACGTCGCCGAGGGAGAGCACATCTTCGGCGATCTCCAAGACGGGGATGTGCTCGAAGTGGAGCGCGGAAGCCAAGGGGGCATGCACATCTGGGGCAGCCTGCTAGCTGGCGGCATCGAGAGGGGCTCTACCACCGACATCGATGCGCTCATCAATGGCGACCGACCCATGGTGGATTTCTTCCTGGAGGGTCTCGGAGGGGACCTGGCGGAAGACAACGCCATGCACGAGTTGCTCGACGACATGGGGGACGGATCGCTGCGGCTGGTTGGGCGCCGGGTGGTGTTTCGCCACTTCGCCGACCTGCCCGAGAACTGGCAGGAACTGGACTATGCCGAGGTGGAAGCAGAGCTGGAGACCCAGGACTTGGAATTCGGTGTGCGCATTGTCGACGGCGACGGACGCGAGGTCGTGGACAGCCGCACCATCCGCCTGCAGTTTCCCCCCAGGGGGACCGGCGATGGCGAGCAGGCTCTGGGTCGGTGATCTTCCCACCTCCGGCCCCGGGCTCCACCCCGGCCACTTCCCTTCACCTGCTGGCGCCACTGTTCCTGGCCCTTGCCGTGGGGTGTGACCCGTGCTCGGGCTTGGTCGAACTACCGGGAGCCCTAGCCGCTTCACAGAGCACATCGTTGGAGGCGCAGCCCACTCGAGCAACAGCCCAACTGGCAGTCCAGTTGAGCTCGCTCTCCACACTGGCTAGAGGATCACGATCGGACGACACTGGAACCCGGGGAATTCGCCGGGCCACCCAGGTCTCCGGTGCCGACGGAACAACTCAAACGCTGGTGGTCACCGGAAGCCCGCGAGCCCGGGGCGTCGCCCCATCGGATCGTTGCCCATCGTGCGTTCGACTCTCGGGGGTGATCGACGTGCAGGTCAGCCTGGGACCCGAGCGTCCCACAGCACAACAACTCTCACCCGTCGGGCTTCTCTTGGGAGCCTGGTCCACAGAAGCGAAGATCACCGTGGGGCCCCGGGGCCCAGGACTCGAGATCCGCGCGGTCAGCACCGACGACAGCCCCCCCACGCTGTCTTGGGTCCGCGAGCAACTCAGCGGGATCAACCAGCAGGTGGCCGACACAGCGCGCGGCCTGGGAGTCGTTGTCGCAACCGCCGAGGCCCGCCGAGGGGCATCAGGCCTCACTCTGGGCCACCTTGCTCCGTGGCAAGGGCCCGACGGACCGGAGGCCATCTCAGCCGATGGCGTCAGGATCCAAGACGGCTTCCTCGAAGCGACTCTACGCCTCCGCCAGGCACCAACGACACCCACTACGAAGCACCGCGGCCCATACCCTCGAGCGAGCGGAGGTCGCGACCTCGCCGTCACCTATTCCCCGCAGCTGCTGGCATGGCTCGGACGGCGCGTGAATCATCAAGCCACGAACACAGAGAGCCACTTGCTCAATCTGGAGACCACAGTCCGAGGCCTCACGCTGCGAGCCCGCAGCAAGAGTAGCAGCCGCTGCCATTGGCAGACCTTCGAGGGTCACGCGCCAGTGGAGGTCCATCGGGACCAACGACCCCGCATCGTTCGCACACCGACACGCGCCCGCTCTCTGGAGACCAGCGGGTGGCCAGGCCAGGAGCTGTCATGGAACGACCCCCTCCCTAAGGCGAGGTCATTGATCGATTTCATTGATCGAACTCTCGCCCGGCCCGCCGTGTTGGGGCCCGAAGGCCAACGGCCACAACCCGCTGCAGCGCGCTCCCAGCGCTCGGGGGTGACCGTAGAGAGTCAACTGGTCACTGCCCGTGGGGGCACGCGCGTGCGGCCCAGGACCCCGGAGGGTCCAACTATTTCGCGGATCCGGCCCCGCTCGGATCCGCGCCGAGCGCCTCCCCCTGGGGCTCACTCGACGCCGAGTCCCTGAGACTCGACGGGTCGAGGAGCGGGTCCACCGGAAACACCTGCGGCACGGACAACACGTCCACCTGCTCCCCC
>PBPL01000075.1 GCA_002724675.1 Deltaproteobacteria bacterium
CGGAGACGATGACGACGACGACACCGGAGACGATGACGACACCGGAGACGATGACGACACCGGAGACGATGACGACGACGACACCGGAGACGATGACGACGACGACACCGGAGACGATGACGACGACTCCACGGACGATGACGACGACACCGGGGACGACGATGACGACGACACCGGGGACGACGACTCCGGGGACGACGACGACTCCGGGGACGACGATGACGACGACACGGGGGACGACGACGACTCCGGGGACGACGATGACGACGACACCGGGGACGATGACTCCGGGGACGACGACGATGACTCCGGGGACGACGACGATGACTCCGGCGACGACGACGATGACTCCGGCGACGACGACGATGACGACGACACCGCAGACGACGACACCGCAGACGACGATGACTCCGGGGACGACGACGATGACAGCAGCGATGAAGGCGTTGAGCTACCGGCCGGCTGCGGATGTACAGCATCACTGCAAGGCAAGCGCGTTACACAGGGTGTATTGGAGCTAGCACTAGGAGTGCTCATCATGCTGGCCATCCGACGACGACAGCGTCACCCGATGACGGCGGCTTGAGACCACTGGATTGGTTCGTCAAGCCGTTCGGGTTGTCGCCCTAGAACTTCAGAAGAAAATCAAACGCAGCGGTCGCCCTGCCCAAATCGGACAGGGCGACCGCAACTACATGAGCATCGCTTCGGTTCGAGCTACCGGGTAAACCAGAAGAACTCCGCAGAGTTGTCGCCGTTTGGCGCGACTGATGTGAAGTCAATCTTGTATCCGCTGACTGGCAGCCCACCCCAGGTGGACGGGAACCAGGTTGCTGTGTCCAACACCAGCGGAAGGTCGAACCCCGGAAGACATGGACTGCTATCGGAGACACGGGGGCTGATGTCGGCGACCGTGTTCATCTGCTGCCCAAGCGAATCCAGATAGAAGACATGGGCCTGGAAGTCCATGCCACAGACCTCCACACCACCTGCCTGCACTAGAGGACGATCGGCATAGAGGGTCACTGCCGTAGCCGAAGGATCAATCGTGATCGGATTGGACGACGTACCCGGATCACCCGATGTCATCGGATACGTAGGTGCAGTCGCCGTCACTCCGTCGGTGATGGTGTGAACCTTTGGTGCCGTGTTGAACACGTATGCGAGCCGCGTCGTGAAGGTAGCAATGGTTCCGGTCACCAGCTCGACCTCGAACTGGAACAGCGCGGGGGCGGGATCGGTGGTCGTGTCTACCCACACGGTGAACACATTGTCACCGTCCGGGTCGATGGCGTGATGTAGGCGATGCGCATCACCAGACCAGGCTGAGCCCGCAGGCGGTGTCGGGGCGGTGAAGGAGAAGCCTCCGGCATAAGGTGCAATGCGCCCGTCGGCAAAGAGAGGATGCATCGGCACCCGGACATCGACGATGTTGGGAACCAGCGTCCCAGGCACGGTCAGTTCATAGGTAATGATGTGACTGTCCGTATGGGGCAAGAGGTCGCCGTCACCATCCAACAACTGAGTGCTATTCAGCTTCAGGTTGTCAAAGACGACACAGTCCGATTCCTGAAGGTCACCGATCCCCGTGTTGCTCGTCCCAAGCTCATACGTCAGAAGGCACGGGGCAAAGCCCTCAATGGCATCGTAAATGCCATTGGCGTTGGAGTCGTTGTCCAGGAAATTGGGGACACCGTCCCCATCCGAGTCGCCCCGGGCGGGCAGACCGGCCAGATCGACACCGTTATCGCCGTCCTCGGACTCTTCCATCACGATGCTGACGAGATCGATCAGGTCCGGCAACTTGGCGCTGGAGGCTCCCTGGAGCGCATTCTCCGCGGTAGCTAGCTGGGTCGAGCGGTCCAACTCCAGTCGGCCGAGGTCCAGCACCTCATCCAGATCTGAGTGGAGGGGCAGCGACGTTCCACCGCTCACAACGAGCCCCATGGGGGTGTTGTTGGCATCGAGAATAGCGAGCGCATAGTCGCCAGCCTCGAGCTCGAGATCCACCTGACCCAACGGAGCTTCAGCAAGAAGCGCCGAGTTATCAGCCAGATTGAGCGCGAGGACTCGGATGCCAAGGGCGGGATCCCCAGGCAAGTCAGAGATCGCCTTTGCCAACGACTCTGGCGTGACATCGACCACCGAACCCGTGACTCGGACAGACATCTGAGACTGACCCGTGACCTCGGCGTCCTCGCCAAGCTCTGTAGGCGGCAGTGGAGAACAACCAGCGAACAACATAAAGGTGCTAAGCCCAGCAATGGAGCCAGCAGTCACAACCTTGCGGTGCAGCCTTCGTGGAAGAGGGATGAGTTGAGGTAGGAAGTGCTTGACGGACATGGCTCTCTCCTTCGGTAGCCCGGCTACCTGCATCAGCAGGCCCGTGGCTTTGCGTCCCGACGTCGCCGCCGGTTTGCCGTTTCGGGAGGAAACTACTTCCGCCCTTGCACTCAACGTGGGTCGCCCGTTCCATTTGTCAAGAAATTGCGCGTGTAAGCCTTGAACCTGGTGCGGCCCAGCCAGCGCAAGACTGCCCACTGGCATCTCCCAAGATTGCCTCTCGCACATCGAGACAACATCAAGTAGGGTCCGAGCCGCACGAAGGAAGAGCGCGCCTTCGATGCCGCATGAGGAGGCCATGGCGCCCAACGAACCTCACGACCTCGTCATCCTCGGAGGCGGACTGGCCGGGCTGTGCCTTGCGCGACAGTTGAGCCTTGCGCGGCCAGAGACCAAGATCCTTGTCGCTGAGGGAGGAAAGCGACCTGCCCCGCAAGCAGCCTTCAAGATCGGGGAGTCCAGCGTAGAGGTCGCGGGTCACTACCTGCACAACGTGTTGGGGCTAGCCGACTATCTGAACGAGCACCAGCTTCCAAAGCTGGGCCTGCGCTACTTCATGAGCCAGGGCGACAACTCGGACATCACGCGGCGTCTGGAGATGGGCCCCATCCGCAACAAGGTTCAGGTGCCATTCAACGGACTGCTGCTTCCCAGCTATCAATTGGACCGCGGAACACTCGAGAATCACCTCATCGAACTGCTCGAGACCGACCACCCCAATGTGACCTTCCAACAACAGTGCCGAGTTGCGGACATCGCCTTCGGCCCAGGGGAAGCCACTCATCAAGTCACACTCCGAACCAAAGAAGAGAACGGCGAGAGAGTTGAAGAGACGCTGCAGACACGTTGGGTGATCGACGCTGCTGGCAGAGGCTCGTTCCTCAAGAAGAAGCTGGGCAATGAGATCCCCAACGACCACCACTGCAATGGGGTGTGGTTCCGTCTGAGAACCCGCATCCAGGTCGACAACTGGAGCGAGGACCAGAGCTTCCAAGACCGCGTCAATGAACGAGCCCGCTGGCGCAGCACCGTGCACCTCATGGGGCACGGCTACTGGCTCTGGATCATCCCGCTCAGCGGTGGGGAGACGAGCATCGGAGTGGTCGCTGATGAGCGCGTTCACCCCTACCGAAGCCTCGCCAGTTGGACGAAGATTCGGGCCTGGCTCAAGGCACACGAGCCTCAACTGTCCGAGAAGGTAGAGGCCGCGGCCGATCAAAAGCTGGACTTCGCGGCAACGGCCGACTTCACCTTGAATTGCACCTCGGTAACCGGTGGCGACGACCGGTGGGGAATGACCGGCGATGCCGGGCTCTTCACAGACCCGCTCTATTCCCCCGGTACCGACTTCATCTGCATTGTGAACACGATGCAGACAGACCTCATCACCCGCGAGCTGGACGGAGAGTCCATCGGCACCCGCGCCGAGCGGTCCAATTACTACCTGAAGCTGCTGTACGACCAGTTCATGCAGGTCTACCGCGACGGCTATCTCGTCATGGGCAACCCGCGTGTGAACACGGTCAAGGTGGTCTTCGACAATGGCTTCTACTGGGGCTGGGTCGCCCTGATGGGCATGAACGGGCGCGCCACAGATCCAGACGTCCTCGACCCTTTCCACGAGGTCTACATGCGCTCCATTCGAGTCATGGTGGGATTCCAGCGCTTCATTCGAGAATGGAACGAAGCAGAGCCTCGCCAGGAGCTTCCCTTCGACCACATCGACCAGTTCGACATCCGTATGCTCTGGAATATCTACACAGTCCTCATCCGACCGGTCGACGGCGAGTCGCTTCGGAAGCGCCTCACCAAGAACCTCGAGCGTCTAGAGGCTTACTGTGAGCACGTCTTCCGGCAGTTGTTTCAGGGAGACCCAGAGGTTGAGGCCGCCGTGGGTCTTGATGTCACGAAGCTGACCTTGGACCGAACCAAGTGGGCCGAGTGGGGCACGCTGGAAGGCCCCGACCGCCATCAACTGGTCGGGCAGATCGCCGCGGGGATGGCACCGCTGTGGAGTGGCTCCAGCCGAGAGGCTTCTGCGGCCTGAGCGGCTTCCGGCCTGACCATCTCCAAATCAGAACTCCAGAGTGGTGCCCCGTAGCTCCACCGGTCAGCTTGCAGACCTATTAGTAGAGCCTATCGTTTTGAGATTGACCCGCTCCAGCACCGCCTGTAGCGTCCCCCAACTTCGCGCCAGACGCACACAATGTTTCAGCGCTCGGGAGGTATTTCATGGCCCACTATCGGCTCACAGTCATCGCTCTACTCGCCCTCACCCTGCTCGCCACCGCATGCTCTCAGGACGAAGAGCTTCCTGCTGACGACTACCCGAGTGTCCGTGGACCAGACGCAGCCGAGGACCTCGATCCGACTCTTGCCGTAGCGGAGTACGAGTTGGTCGTGGATGAGGCTGAGGTAGCGTTGTTCGAGGACACGGCTCCGGTTGCCATGTATGCCTACAACGGCCAGGTACCAGGGCCAGTGCTCCACGCCCGCGTGGGAGAGACCGTCCGAGTCCACGTCACCAACAACCTCAGCATGCCCACATCGGTGCACTGGTATGGAATGCGTGTGCCCTTTGAGATGGACGGAGTCAACATCAACGGTGTCTACGCCATTGGCCCAGGGCAGACCTTCACATACGAGTTTGTCGCCCGGGACGCCGGAACCTTCTGGTATCGCCCCCACGTACAGGCCAACGTTCAGGTCGAGGCCGGCCTCTATGGTGGGTTCATCGTCCACGAAGCAGACGAGATCCGACCCGACGTCGACGCGGACCGGCTTGTCATTCTCGACGACCTCCTGCTGGACTCGGACGAGAGCCTCGCGGCCCACGACATGGAACATCACACCCGGATGCATGGGCGCACCGGCAATGCCCTCATCGCCAACGGCGCCGAACGAGCGCCGCGAGTCCACATGGCACCCGGAGAGGTGCAGCGCTGGCGACTCGTCAACGCGGCCAATGCTCGTCCCTTTGATCTCGTATTTCCCGGCCTCGAAGTCCGCCAGATCGGCCGGGATGGTTGCCTCTGGAAGCAGGACTGGACCCGAGACATCGAGACTCTCTTCTTGCCCATGGGGGCCCGAGCTGATCTCGAGGTCCGGCTGGCGGAAGACACGACTGATGGTGAATTGGCAGCCATCGTCCTGACGCAAGGTTCCTTCGGGCCCGTCGAGACTGAGATTGAGTTGGTGCCCGTCCGATTGGATGAGGATGCCGAACCCAGCAGTGCCGCTGGTCACACCTCAGATCCCACCTATGAGCTTCCCAGCGCGGACGCCACCAGTGACATCGATCACACGGCTCACTTCGGGGTCGGGTTTAACGACGCAGACCAGGCGCAGTGGATGATCGATCAAAAGACCTGGCCCGAGTACACAGAGTGGGAAGTGGCTGTTGGGGACGAACAGGTCATCGAGCTGGTCAACGACGTTGGCTTCGAATACCCGCTCCACTTCCATGGCACGCGCTTCAAGGTGTTGTCACGGAACAACCAAGCCGTCGACGAGCCTGGCCTGAGAGACACGGTGTGGCTGGAGGGCGACAGCTCTGTAGTCATCGCCGCGACCTACGACGCACCAGGCTCATGGGTGTACCAGAGCTCCCTGCTCGAGTACTCCATCCTCGGAATGATGGGCGTCGTCGAAGTCCGCTGATTCCAGCCGTCGCCTCGACGCGAGCAAGACCATCCAATTGGTGGCACCTACAGGTTCGGTGTCGGGTCCCACTTGGCCGGGGGATCGTGCGGGAGGATCTCCTGCCACGTCTGACCGCCCTCCCGATCGCGCACGACCAGAAACAGGCGAGCCTCTCGGTCTACAGCCCCCCGAAATGGCGTCCAGCCAAACTCACGGGGGGTGAGCTCATCGTCTAAGACGGGAGTGTCCCCGCTCCCGAAGTTTTCGGCGTTGTCTCGATCTTCTTCCCCCTCCTCCTCCTCGGGATCGGGGAGACCTGGGCGGCCGGTGGTGCGGTAGAACTCGAGCGTCAGGAGTGTTGTCGGCTGGTCATCTTCCACTTCGATGCGTAGGTGCAGCCCTGTGTCGGCAGAGACATCACCCACATAGATTGGCCGAAGGGGCCCTGTCAGGGTCCCTTCGGCCACCGACCACCGATCGCCTCCAACTCGTTCCACGAGCGTGAGTCTCGGGTTCGCGTTCCAGTCCTCTGGGAGTTCGACCGAACCCAACGGATCGTCGCTAGCACCCGGCGGGCCTCCTCCGCCAGGGGGGGATGAGCCGCCGTCGCCACCAGCAGCACCACCGGCTCCCTCAGGAGGTCCTCCCCCAGGAGCGCCTGAGGCTGAGTCGTCATCATCACCGAAGGACTCGCCTGCCGAGTCATCGTCGCCAAGGACATCGTCCGCAGAGTCATCATCGTCGCCCAGCCCGTCGAAGTCTGGCGTGAGAAAGTCTACGATCTTGATGGTCTCCCGGCGGAGAGTCTCGTTACTGGCGACATAGCTCAGCGGAAGGCTGCCCAAAAGCCACTGGACTTCATCGCGTGCTGCTACAGCCCCGAAGTCCACCTCAAGAGTCGGCCCCACTGCGTCATCGGGAACCAGGGCCTCGAGCTGCTCTCGCCCCTCAAAGTCCTCATCACCCAGCTCCAACGCCCAGCTGTGTTCGATGCCTTCCCCCTGGGGGTCGTCGGGGTCCACAGTCAAGGCTCGCACCGTGACCGTGGGCAGAGGAGATGTGGCGAGCAAGGCCGTCGCCGGATCGACCTGAACTGCCAACACCCGCAGATCATCCACCACCAGAGGATCGGGGAGCTGCGGGAAGCAACTGGTAAGCGCCAGAGCGCATGCGACGAGCACTACACGCATCTCAGAACTCCAACCGAAAACCGAAGTCGACCTGAGGGATCAGGGCAAAGCCGGCGGACTCCCGATAGTCATAGCTCGGGACGTTCAGATCATTGGTCTTGGCGTAGTAGACGTTCGTCGCCTCGATGAAGAAGTCCATGGTGTAGGTCTTCTTGCGCACCCGCTTGTCGAGGCGAAGGTCGAGTTGGTGGTAGGGCAGCGTGCGCTCAGAGTAGAGATCGCCATAGATGGGTAGATAGCTTCCGGTGTCAGCAAAGAAGATCGACTTGTCCACCGGTGTGCTGGGCCGCCCTGTCTGAAGCTGCCACCGACCTCCCAGGCTGACCTCGCCGGGGAAGCTCAGCTGTAAGAGGACCGTCAACTGGTGGCGCCGGTCACTGGCAAACCAACGCCAATCCTCGTCCTCGAAATCCCTGCGCTCGGACCAAGACAGCGAATAGCCCAGCCAACCCTTGAAGCCGATGCCGGCAAAGAAGCCATAGCGCAGCAAGACCTCGGCTCCATAGATGCGACCCAGCCCGGAGTTGCTGAGCCCATTGGTTTCGTCATCCTCCGCGTCGTCGAGACCCACCCCACTCACCAAATCGGAAAACGCCACATCGGGGAGATCCTGCACCACGAGATTGTCCAGGAACTTGGCGTAGCCCTGCACATTCACATCGAGCCACGGACCAGGTCGCAGATCGACCCCCACGTTCACGTGCCAGGCTCGCTCGGTCTCCAGATCGGGATTCCCCGAGATCGCATTGAGTTCCTGTAGGGATGGCAGCTGATGGTAGCGACCTCCCGACGCGCTGAGGGTCAGCCACGGGGCGAGGTCTCCAGCCAGACGCAGACGCGGCTGGACGACAAACTCATTGACTGCCGCAAAGCCATCGAGACGAACTGCAGGGGTGAGACGCACCGACTTGTGGGGCCGGAGCTCAGCGCTGAGCCAACCGCTATGCCAGACGCGGATGATCTTCTCCTGACCCTGGTTGAACTGTTCCTCTTCGATCTGAGTGCTCGGCCCGGTGTCTTCGCGGCCAAACTGCGGGATACGGGCCACGCGATTGGAGTAGTCCACTTCGAGCATCGCCCCGCCCTGGAGTGTCAGCCACTTCAGTACAGGGAGCTCGTACAACTCAAGGAGATGGAACGTTGTGTGCCTGTCCCGCTCGTCAATATTGTCGCCAATCTCAAAGCGAGTGTTCCAGAACGTCACCGCCGGCTTGATGAGGTTCATGGCCCCGTTGGGCCCACGAGCCTCCAGCTCCAGCTGGAAGCGATTGAGCACCGTGTTGCGAGAGAACACCTGGTCCTGCCGACCGTCCTCATCCTCACGGCTCAGGATGTTGATGCCATCGATGGTGCCAATGTAGGAAAACCGGAACTGGAGCCAGTCCCGCAGGTCCGTCTCGAGAACTACCTGCTGGTCCTGCAGAAAGGGAACCGTGGCAAAGTCGACGACCGCGTCCCGGGGAAAGAACAGCGCGAAGATCGCCTCGTAGTAGCTCCGTCGAAAGCCAATATAGAAGCGGCTCTTTTTCGTGATGGGCCCTTCGATGGCGCCCGCTGCCATCGAGAAGCCAGGCTGAACGAAGCCACCAATGCGGTCCTTGCGGGGCGAGCGGAGCCCCAGACCAATCACGGCTCCAATGAGGTCACCGTACCGAGCAGAGGCTGCGGCCGGTGCCAAGAGCGCCTCGTCCACGGCATAGTCGGGAAGCACCGCCTCAGTGCCCACCGAGTGGATCAGAATTGGACTCGGCAGGCCATCGAGATAGCCCACGGAGTCTTCGGAAGCGGCTCCTCGAACCACCGGCACCTGATCTACCCCGCCCACCTCGGCGCTAGAGTCCTGACGAGGGGCGTAGCTGACCCCGGGCAGCGACTTCACCGCCGCGATGGGATCGTTGGCTGCTCCGGGAAGCTTGAACACCTCATCTCGAGTCAGGACACGTTCGGGCACACCGGGATTGCGACGAGCGATCACAACGGTCTCGGCGCCGAGAGCCGGGACAAGTCGATACACAACGTCCCGCTTCTGCCCGGCATCCAACACCTCGAGCCAACTCACCTTGCGGTAGCCCCCCGAGCCCACAATCACTACATACGTTCCCAACGGCAGATCTGCGAAGAGGAACTGCCCTTCAGCATCCGTCTCCACACTCATCAGGGGCTCGTCAGAGAGCACGTAGTTCACCGAGACGTCTCGCTGGCCCTCACCGCCTCTGAGCTTGACCCGGTCAGCCTCCGGCTTCTCCTCAGCCGTGAACGCAGCAACCGTCACCAGACCCAGGGGTTCCTTGCTTCCGAGCGCCTCCACTCGTCCACGCAGCTCGGCTGGGGGGACCTCGGGTTCTGCGGGCCTTTCCGGCAGAAACCGGAAAGGAAAATCGAGCGTCACCAGCACCGGCTCCCCATCCAGGGAGGCCGGCACAAAGCTGAGATACGGCGCCGTGGCAAGGGCCAGGTCATCGATCTCGGGGATGCCGCTGGACACAGAGACTTGCTGGTCAATGACCTGACCTTCTTCGTCGATCACCAGACTGAGGATCGTCTCCACGGCGGGCTCCCCCGGAGCCAGGAGCCCGGGAGGGATCGGAGCAGTTACCGAGCCCCTGAGCAGCGGAGGGCTGATGCGGGCGGTAGCGGGCTGTGATGACTCGGTAGTGTCACCGGCCCGTGCCTCTGATTCAGCGGCCACCAAAGGCGCCGCCAGAGTAGTCACCAACAGCAGGGCCGCAACACACAGACACCGAGGCGCGGCTCGAGAGAGGAGTAGCGGGACCAACAAGCGCGGTTTCAGCATCAATTCCAAGAGCAGATGGATGTCGACATAGACACCTTACCTATCCCTCAGTTGAACCTGTAGGCTGAAGTGAATCCTCCCCATGAGCGAGTGCTCAGCGTCAACGATGGGCAGCATGGAAAACGGGAGGTCTTCACTGAAACGGATTTCGTCACGCAGGCACCCATGAAGAGTTCGGAAACAGCCCTCCTTCTCATTGGGTTTCAGCACGACTATTTCGCGACCAACGGGATTCTGCGCTCGGTAATCGAGGACTCGGCCAAGACGGCTGACGTCATCGAAAACACCGTCCGTGTACTCAAACAACTCGAGCCCAGCGACGTGCTCATGCTGCAGACGCCGATCCTGTTCTCGGACGACTACGCAGAGATCAACAACCCCATTGGGCTCCTCAAGGCAATTGCAGAGTTCCGTGCGTTCCGACCGGGCCAGCCAGGCTCCCAGGTCATCCCGCAGGTCGAAGCATTCGGCAGCCGTATTGATGTCGTACAGGGAAAGGACGGCTTCAACGCCTTCTCCATCGAAGGCCTCGGTGCGGTGTTGAAGGACAACGGCATCAAGAACCTGGTGCTGGCGGGCGCGATCACGTCGATCAACATCGACTCCACCGGGCGCTCAGCCCACGAGAATGGCTACGACGTCACCGTGCTCTCCGACTGCACCTGCGGGCGCACGGACTTCGAACAGGAATTCTATTGCCAGCAAATCCTGCCGCTGTATGCGCACGTCTTGACTGGAGACCAGCTACTCGCTCGGCTTAAGTGATCCGCCAGCTATGTCGTGGCCGGTCAGCGCCCAGACCTGCTGTTCGCCCTTTCCCTTTAGGGGTACGAAGCCACAATCCACGAACGTCCAACCAGCCCCTAGTGCCTCCCGAATGTCGCCCGAGCAACGGATCTCACCCGGTGCCGCAGAGCTCTCCAGCCGACTGGCTACATTCACCGTGTCTCCCCAGATATCGAAGAACAGCCGGTCCGAACCGATGACACCAGCCAGGACCGGTCCTGCGTGGAGGCCGATGCGAAATCCCAACCCAACGTCGTTCTCGGTGAGGTGTTGGCGGAGCAGCGTCGCTGCATCCAAAGCAAACTCGGCAATCACCTCGACGGGCTGGTCCACATGAAGGGACACTCCCGTGACGGCCATGAAGGCATCCCCTATCGTCTTGATCTTCTCGACTCCATGTCGCGCACAGGCCTCTTCCAAGAGGCCGAAGGTCGACTGAAGCATGGCGACCACCTCCTCCGGGTCCGCCTCAGAGGCGTAGGCCGTAAAGCCGGCAAGGTCGCAGAAGAACACCCCCGCCAGAGGAATGCGATCGGCAATCTGAGACTCGCCGCGCTTGAGGCGACTCGTGACGGCGTCTGGAAGCACGCTGGTCAACACCGAATCTGCTTGGTCCAGATTCGTCTCCAACGCCCGCATCGCCCGCATCAACCCAAGGTTCGAGCCTATCGTGCTGGCGAACTCCCCGACGATGTTCTGTGCGGGTGAGTCGAAGTGGTCTTCGAACCGGGCTCCGATCGTGAGTACGCCTAGGGTGGCTTGTCCCGCGACGACCGGCATGACCATGCCCGAGCCGAAGCCATTCATCCTCAGAGACTCCGCCCAAGGGCCGTTCTCTGACTTCGACTTGTTGACCACCAGGCGACCATCTCGGAGTAAGGTCTGCAGCCACGGCAGTGCCTCCGCAGGCCCCCGCCGCCACCGACTCCCCGAGTCTGCGGGCCCGTGTAAGGAGTACTCCTCTTCCGAACCATGGAGCACCAGGAGCTGCAAGCCGGGGTTCGTGGCATCCACGAGCAAGAGCTCGACCTGCTCCGCTCCCGTGATCCGGCCAGCGACCAAGCTGCAGTTGCGGAGCAACGCCTCTTCTGAGGACTGTTTCGCGGACAACTCGGACAAACGACTCAAGCCTGCGATTCGAGCCAGGTGCTCCAGGAAGTACTGCTGAGACTCGATCCTGCCTCGAGCCTCGCGAGACAGGAGCCCCGCAGTGCGCCGCTCCTGCTCCACATTGTCCGAGAGCTGAGCGTTCGCTGTCTTGAGAGACGAGCGCGCGTCACGAACGTCTTGCTGCACTAACGAGAGGACCACCAGACACAAGGCAGTGGCAATGACCATGCTCGCCGAGCCCAGAGCCGCCAAGACCGTCTCATCCGTGGTCGTGGGCCACGGAGCCACCCAGTCCGCACGCTGTAGCTCAATGAAGCCCATAGACACGGCAGACAGAGCGGTCAGCACAAACGTCCACCGGACCTGTCTGATATGCACGGTCACGAAGCTGAACACAGGGATCACGAGCAAGAAGAACTGAATGCCCCCTGCTGGACCCACAAAGCCAAGGGGGATGACCGTCAATTGCACGAGGCCGCCGAACAACATCAGGATCGGAGCCAACCGGGTGTGCCCTCGACGGTTCCAAAGAAGGATGGAGCCGTACCAGAGGATGAAGAACGAATCGAAGAGGGCTAGCAGCTGCCAATCAAGCACCAGAAAGGTCAGCGTGTAGAACACCGAGATGAAGCTGGCCACCAACGCAATCAAGTTGGTCGTGCGGATGCGCTGGGTCTCGGACCCGGCCACGTCGGGCGTCCCGAGGTTCAACAACTCTCTGAAGGGCAGCATTTAGTTCAAAGTGTCCAGTGTCAGTCCCGTCTGAGGCGCACCACTCGAATCCAATCATAGTGGCATCCGAACCATCTCGATAACCAGAGGAGAGCGCCAGTGGCTGCGGGGTTACACACTTGGCCCAGAGCCGATGTCACGGCGGCGAACGCCTTCTCCATCAGCCGTCCCTGCCGCCCGCCTTGCAACCCTACTCGGACCGCAACAACCACGGCACAGCCTCTCTCAGCCCCGGATGAGTGAAGCGAAAGCCGGTCGCCAGCAGAGCCTCCGCCCGAGCCCGGCAGCTGGGCAACACCAACTCGTCAGCTGCCCCACCGGCCACGACACGCAAAGCAAAGCCAGGAGCCGGGATCCAGGAGGGCCTCCGAAGAGCCCGAGCGACCGCTCTCGTGAACTCGATCTGAGTCACGGCATCAGGAGCCACCAGATTGATGGGTCCAGCGTGCGCCACACCGGAAAGGTGATGAATGGCTCCCGCCACGTCTGGGGCTGTAATCCACGGCCAATACTGATCACCACGGCCCAATCGCCCTCCTACCCCCATGCGAATGGGACGAAGCATCCGCTGGATCGCCGGGGCATCCGGAGCCAGGACCAAGCCAAGGCGCATCAAGGAGGCGATGCAGCCCGCCTCGACCACCGGCCCAATGCACTGCTCCCATTGCACACACACCTCGCTGAGGAAGAGCGCGCCGGGCGGGCTGTCCTCAGTCACCCAGTGGTGCCCCGCATCACCGTAGTAGCCCACTGCCGAAGCCTGCAGCCACCGACGAGGGGCAGACTCTGCCCGCTCCCAAGCCGCAACGAGGGCGCTCGTGGCTTGCAGCCGGCTCTCGAGCACCTGTCGCCGGTGGTCAGCGCCTAGACGCCCACTGCCCAAGCTGTGTCCGGCCAGATTGAGGACGACATCGGCACCATCAAGCGCATCAATGACCGAGGCGAGGGCATCGCCAGATGCACTCTGTGGCCCTGCCGGATCCCACGGGAGCACCTTGACGCGCTCCTGGGCTTTGACCCGGCCGCTGTGGGACAGAATGCGCAGCTGAGCTCCTTCAGCGAGGAGGCGGCGCATGACATAGCGCCCCACGGGCCCCGAAGCCCCGGCAATTACCCAGGTCATCGTCGACTCTCGCGTCTCCGATTCCGTGGGTTCGACCACCACCATCACGCTCCTCTCAGAAATACAGCTTCAGCTGCGCATAAGCCTGGTGGCCCGCCAGTCCGAACTCGCTTCCGGGCTCAATGACCGCCGTGGCCTCCTCGGCGCTCAAGGGTGTGCCATCTGGATTCAGTAGATCCGTGAGGGTCAATGCTTCGGGGCGCTTGCCCACAGAAACAAAGCCACCCACGACAAAGTCGGCATTCTGCGCGACCGACCAACTCAGGCTCGGGCCCAGGAGGACTGAGGGGTCCAAGACATTCAGGACACCGAACATGGACACCGACAAGATGGGGAGGATCTCCTGAGACAGTGTCAGCGCGAGATAGAGGTGACCCATCGTCCAAAGATCGCCGCGGGTAAATCGATCACTGAGCGCAACCGTCAGATAGTCCTCCGGATCCCGGGTGCCCAGAGTCTGGCCGTACAGCTCGGCCATGGCCGTCAGCCCGAAGTCGGTGCGCACATCCGCGCCCACCACGATCCGGGCGAAGGGCTCCTCTCGAGACTCTTCTTCCTCCTCGCCAGGCAGAGGTGCTGTGACAGCGAGATCAGCATGAACACCCACCGGCCCCACGCTCCCCTGCGTGCTGATCCCTACCACCAGATCCGACTGCTGATACGCAACCAGAAGTCCTAGATCGAACAGACCCAAGGTGAACCCACCGTTGCCGACGGCAAACAAGCCCTCCCGGTCAAAGGTGTCCACGACACCAACGACCGCCGAGATGTGTCCGCTCATGCCGATAAATCCATCGAAGCGAAGCGCATCCACCCCGGGCTTGTATTCCCGATCGACCACCTGCGGCTGATACGGCGAGATCAGGTCGAGCGGCGTGAAGAAGTAGCCCGTTCCAAAGGACAAGGGCTGGCGGCCCAGCCAGAGGTCTAGGTGGGGCACGTGGAAACCCAACATCATTCGATCAATGCGACCGCCGAGTCGGAATGCCCCCTCTTGCTCCAGGGCCCATGAGAGGTTGATGGCCTCACGCGCCTGGGCCCCTCGAGTCGAGGCCATCAAGCCCGACGACAGTGCATCCTGGGCATTGATCGAGGCGGTCGCGCTGTGGTGAAACTGCCAACTGAAGGCCCGCTTGTAGGACCCCTCGAACTTGAAGCGAAAGTCGAGCGCCGCTGACGGAACGGGATCCTCGGGCATGAGCAGGTGCTCGTAGGGGAAGAAGACGTCGAAGAAACCCTTGATGTCACCGCCCAGGTTGAGCCTCAGGCCATCCGAGTTGACCACCTGACCCGCCTGCGCGGTACAGGGCAAGGCAATGGCGAGTGCTGCGAACAGGGCGAGTCCCCTGCCCGTTCGACTCAAGAGAGGGGCTGAGCGCCGCCGCACAGCCCTACTTCTTGAGGGCCTGCAGGGTAAAGGTCGAGGCGGGAACCTCCACATTGAAGCGAAGCCCCTCGTACGACATCTCAGTGACCTCGTCCGGCTTGTCCGCGGGCACCATCCGGATGCGCATGGGCACCTTCTGGCCGTCCACATCGCGCACATCATGGAACGTCATCGTGCGCACAAGTCCGCCGTCTTCGTCCCAGTAGGACACCTCCATGGGAACCTTGTCGGCCGTCACCTTGACCAGCACCTTGCCCCAGACCACCGGCGCATCCTCTTTGGGCACACAGGCGATACCCCAGTGACCCTTACCGTCTTCCGTGGGGCGATCGGTCAACTCGAACGTGAAGTCGTCGGCCAGGCGCGAGCCGCGCACCAGGTCATTGTTGGTGAAGTGGGAGCCCATCCAGTTCCCCGACATCATGGCGGCGGGCACCTTCATGGTGCGGTCTACCTTGGGCAGGTAGTTCCAGATGTTGTCGCCCACTCGCAGCGTGGCCGTGCCCGCCTCCTTAGCTGGCGCAACGATGCGCACCAGGGAGTTGTCTTCCCCCTTGGACCACATCTCCATCGTCATCGTCCGCTCCCAGCGCCGCGTCTTGACGTGCATGCTCATGCGCCCTTCGCTCGTTTCCCCACGATTGGCGTCGTCGACCGCATCGAGCAACTCTTCGATCGTGGGGTCCGCCGCCTGGCTCAGGCCAGGAAAGGCGAAGCATGCTGCCAACAGCAGGATCAACCACCTCATCGTCGCTCGTCCTCCACAATCTTCCCATCCACCAGGCGCACAATGCGCTTCGCATGCTCCATGACCTTGGGGTCGTGAGTGGCGAAGACAAAGGTCACTCCCTGCGTCTCGTTGAGGGTCTTCATGGTCTCGATCAGTTCGTAGCCTGTCTTGCTGTCCAGGTTCGCCGTGGGCTCGTCGGCCAACACTAGAGCCGGCTTGCCAGCAATGGCCCGGGCAACGGCAACACGCTGCTGCTGGCCCCCGGACAGCTCGTTGGGGCGGCGACCCTCCATGCCTTCGAGCCCCACGGACGCCAGGGTCTGCATGACACGCTGCTTCCGCTCATCGGCTCCGACACCCTGCATCAAGAGAACAAACTCGGCGTTCTCGTACGCACTGAGCACGGGAATAAGATTGAAGGCCTGGAAGACAAAGCCGAGGCGCTCCAGCCGCAGGCGGGCAAGCTCCGCTGCCGACATGCCACCGAGCTCGCGCCCCTCGACCTTCACCGAGCCCGAGTCGGGAACGTCCAAGGCACCAATCTGGTTGAGCAGAGTGGTCTTGCCCGAGCCCGACGGCCCCATGAGAACCGTAAATTCGCCCGGCTCGATGCTGAGATCGACCCCCCGAAGCGCGTGGACTTCCAGGCTGCCCTGCTTGTAGGTGCGGGTCAGCCCGGTGACCTGGACGATGCTCATGGCCTTCTCCTCATTGGTGTCGCATGGCCTCTACCGGCGCAATCCGGCCGGCTTTCCAGGCGGGGTATGCCGTGGCGAGGACCGACAAGAACACCGCAACTACGGTGTAGATACTCATACTGAACCAGTCCCAGGAAGCGTAGATGACCGTACTGATGGCGACGCCCTCGACCTCCATGGTCTCGCCCATCATCTCGGTGTAGTCCACTCCGTGCTCCACGAGATAGCTCGTCACTCCCGCGCCCAGGGCAAGCCCGACACTCGCCGCGAACAGCCCGAGCAGCAACCCCTCGCTGAGGATCATGCGCCGCAGCCGGCCAGGAGGTGTGCCCAGCGCCAACAAGACACCGAACTCCCGCATGCGCTCCATGACGCTCATCAAGATGGTGTTGAGGATGCCCAGAGCAACCATCAGACCGAGGATGGCCATGAACGAGTTGTTCATGCGCCGGTCTATCTTCGTGAAGTCGTAGATGGGCTTCACGGCATCTTTCCAGCCCAACACTTCCAGGCCCTGCTCGGAGGACAGGGCCCCCTGAACCGACGTCAGCGCCGCATCCGTGCGACCGGGGTCGGTCAGGTGCAGGGACACCTGACTGGCAGTGCCTGGCTGCTCCAGGAAGGCCTGGGCGCTCTCCAGACTGACCAGGGCAAAGAAACCATCGACCTGCGCTGCACCGGTGCGGATCAAGCCCTTCACACGGAACAGGCGAGAGGCAACGTCGTCCTTGCCTTGTCCCATCAGCACGACCTTCTTGCCGAGGCCCACCTCGAGGGTCCGGGCCAGGTCGACGCCCAGGATGATGCCCCGCTTGTCACCGGGCTCGAGCCACTCTCCCTCGACCAGCTTGGTGTGCCACTCGGACACCTTCGCCTCGGCCTCGGGCTGAATTGCGGTGGTCATGATGCCCACCGAGTTCGTCGCCGAGTTCAACAGACCGCCCAGGAACGTTCGCTGTACGACGGTGCCCTCGGGAACAGCCGCCTGAACCGTGGACGCAACCGAGGCAGCATCCGGGACCTGGAACTTGAGCGGGTCGGGGTCTGCCTGCCACCCCTCGCCCTGAACCACGACGTGGCCTGCGGTTGTACTGACCCCAACCCGGATGAACTCGAGGTAGGTGCCGTGGTTGAGGTTGTTGCCCATGATGATGAGCACCAGACCACCCACGATAGAACTCGCCGTGATGAGCGTCCTTCGCTTGTTTCGCCACAGGTTTCGGAGAGCCAGTCGGAGCATCAGTGATGCCTCATGGCGTCAACAGGTCGCAGCAGCGCGGCACGCAGCGCCGGCCAGATGGCAGCGAGCACGGCCACCACGAAGACAAAGCCCACCGTAATGAGGATCGGCTCCGCCCGCACCGTGCCCTTCAGCACGGGGGGAAACGTGACGCCCTGCCAGCTCAAGCCGCTTCCATCTTCCATGGCGTACGGCAGTCCCCAGACAATCAGCGCTCCGTCCAGAACAGCACCCAGGAGCAGACCGAAGAAGGTGGCAACGGCAGTCAGCAGGACGCTCTCCAGCACAACGAGGAGCATCATGCGCAGCCGAGTCATGCCGATGGCACGAAGAACTCCCAGCTCGCTCGTCCGCTCGAAGACCGTCATCAACATGGTGTTCAGCACAGCGAGGCCGGCGACGCTGAAGGTGATGACGAGCATGATGTACAGCCCCACATTGCGCAGCGACATCATCTTGGCGGCCTGAGGATCGGCCTCTTCCCAGGACCGGGCCAGGACTTGAGACTGGCCGGCAACTGCGGACTTGACCGCATTGGAGAGCAGCTGACTGGCCTCCAGGCTGGACGCAACCAGCATGACCTGGTGTACCTGGGCGTCCAAGGCAAGCAGGCGCTGCAGGTCGGCCAGGTGGACGTAGGCCCCGGCTCGGTCCATCTGGTCCACCCCAGTGCTGTAGGTGCCCACCACCTGGAGGAGCTCGTTGGCCATGGAGCCATCGGCCGCCTGGCCCAGGAACACGAACTCGTCGCCCGGCGCCAGCTCCAGCTCGCGCGCCATCACGTCGCCGATGACGATCTCGCCCGCCGCCACATCACCGATGAAGCGGCCCCGAACGAGGCTCTCGGAGTAATCCGTGACCGCCCGGTCACGCACGGGGTCGAGCCCCACATAGCGTGCGCCCACGGACGCCACCGAGGACGCCGCGAGCCCGTAGCTGAACAAGCGGCCGGACGCCCCCACCGCCTCCGGCAGTTCTGCCAGGTCTCCCACGAGGGCCTCGGGCACCGTGTCGTAGAGCAGCTGCTTCGTAGGCCAATCACTGTGCGTTACCTGGGCATGCCCAAGGGTCTGACGCACCATGACATCGGCCATGAGGTCGAACATCCCATCCTGCATGCAGGCCATGGACAGGACGAGCCCCATGGCGATCGCCATACCGCTGGCGGTAATCAGCGTACGGCGACGATGACGCCACAGGTTCCGCCATGCGATACGAACGAGAGTCATGAGGCTCTCTTTTACGTCCGACGTAGGACAGGGGTCAATCGGGCCCAGTCAATCCAGTCTTTCCAGCACTCCACCAAAGGCAGACCCTTTGAACCGGCGGACCAATCGGGTATATCCCCGAGCCATGACTGCACTCAGTGAGCTGGAACTTCCGAAGGACTTCGACGCCGAGAGCATCGAAGAGCACTGCAAGACCCTCTGGGAGGAGTCGGGCATCCACCGCTACGACCCCGATGCTGAGGGTGAGATCTTCTCAGTGGATACGCCACCGCCCTACGTCTCGTCGTCGCACCTGCACGTCGGGCACGCGATGTCCTACACCCAGGCAGAGATCATCATCCGCTATCACCGCATGAACGGTCGGAAGATCTACTACCCCATGGGCTTCGACGACAACGGCCTGCCCACCGAGCGCTTCGTCGAGAACACCTACAAGATCAACAAGCGCAAGACGACCCGAGCCGACTTCCGGGCCCTCTGCCTGGAAGAAACCCACAAAGGCGCCGCGATTTACGAGAGCCTCTGGCGAGCCCTCGGTCTGTCGGTGGACTGGAACCAGCGCTACTCGACCATTGACGACCACTGCCGCACGACCGCCCAGAAGTCGTTTCTCGACCTCTACAACAAAGACCGCATCTACCGGTCCGACGAGCCCGTGCTCTGGGACACCCACTTCGAGACCGCGCTGGCCCAGGCAGATCTCGACACGCTCAGCAGGCGAGGGCAGATGCACGACGTGGCGTTCAAGGATGTGGAAGGCAACGAGCTGGTCATCTCGACGACCCGGCCCGAGCTCATCCCCGCTTGTGTTGCTCTGTACTGCCACCCCGAAGACAGTCGCTATACGCACCTGGTCGGTCAGCGTGCCGTAGTGCCGCTCTCGGACCGAGACGTGCCGATCCTGACCGACGAAGAGGTCAAGATGGACTTTGGAACAGGCCTGATGATGGTCTGTACCTTCGGTGACGGCGAAGACGTCAAGAAGTGGAAGCGGGACGGACTCGACACCCGCCTGTGTATCGGCAAGGACGGCATGATGACCGAGCTTGCTGCGCCCTACGATGGCCTCCCCGCCACCGCCGCCCGCAAGCGAATCGTCGCCGACATCAAAGAAGCCGAGCTCTACCGAGGCGCTCAGCAGGTCGAGCAGAACGTGTCCATTTCGGATCGGTCCGAGGTGCCCGTCGAGTTCAACATGGCTCCCCAGTGGTTCATCCGGGTGCTCGACATGAAAGAAGAGCTCCTGGAACGCAGCGCACAGCTCAACTGGCACCCCGCGCACATGAAGATCCGCCTCGACCACTGGATCGAGGGGCTCAAGTACGACTGGAACATCAGCCGCCAGCGCTTCTACGGGGTCCCCTTCCCGCTCTGGTTCTGCGCTGGTTGTGGCGAGGTCATCCTGGCTGACGAGACCTCGCTGCCGGTGGACCCTCTGGAAGACCCCTGTCCTGCCGACAGCTGCCCGAAGTGTGGCGGCACCGAGTTCAACGGCGAGCCCGATGTCATGGACACCTGGATGACCTCCTCCCTGACGCCCCTGATCAACGCCAACTGGGCAGACAGTGAGGGGCGCGACGGGGCCATGGACCTGCACCCCATGACCGTCCGAGTGCAGGCGTTCGAGATCATCCGCACCTGGCTGTTCTACACAGTCGTAAAGTCCCACATTCATCACGACGACATCCCATGGCGCGACGTCATGATCTCGGGCTGGGGTCTAAACGAGCAGGGCAAGAAGATCAGCAAGCGCGACCTCGAGAAGCACACCGACGCCAGCGGCTACAACCGCTACGAGCCCTACGGCGTCGTTCGGAAGTACGGCGCTGATGCGCTCCGCTACTGGGCGGCAGGCAGTCACCTGGGCCATGACACCCGCTACAACGAGAAAGACGTTCGAGCGGGCCGCAAGCTCGTGGTCAAGCTGTGGAATGCAGCGCGCTTCGCTCTCATGCAACTGGACGGCTTCGATCCCGAAGCGCCCCGCATGCCCTTTGACGAACGTACCCCCGAAGACCGCTGGCTGCTGACCGAGCTCAATCGGATCCTGCCCACGGTCGAAGAGGGCATGCAGACCTACAACTACGCGGTCGCCCGCGAGGCCGTGGACCGCTTCTTCTGGGCCGTCTTCTGTGACGACTACCTGGAGATGGTCAAAGACCGCTTCTGGAACCCCGAGCGCTACGACGAGGCAGCGCGCGACTCCGCACGGGCAAGCCTGTGGGAAGCCCTGCGAACCGTACTCAGTCTCTACGCTCCTATCCTGCCCTTCGTGACCGAAGAGCTGTACCAGCGCATCTACCAGCCCTACGAAGACTCTGTGTCGCTGCACGTGACGGCCTGGCCATCCTTTGACGACAGCCGGACCCAGGACGTGCCCGAGATGGCCGTCGTCGGTGGCATCCTGCGCGCGGTTCGCAGCCTGCGCACCGAACATCGGATCTCCCAGACGAAGCAGCTCCAAGCGGTAGTGCTGGACCTCACCGGCGCGGCAGAGGACACCGCCGAGATGGTGCGAGGACTGGAACGTACGCTACAAGCCGTCGGGCGAGCCGGCGAGATCCGCTACGGTGCGGGAGCGGCGGACTCTGAGTTGAGTGGCGTCCGCGTCGACATCGTTCCGGCTGAGGTCGCTGCTCCGGCGTAATGGCCACCGCCGGGCAGGAATGGCCCCTCCCGAAGGTCCTGCTACCAGAACGGGTCGGGTTCATCGTCCGAGGCCGCCATCTTCCTCAGGACGGGCAGCTTACCGAGGCCATGAAAGACCCGCTTGGCCGCATTCACGCCAGCCCTTCGCTTCTTTCCGAAGCCCAATCGCTGAGCCTGAAAGTCCAGGCCATGTCGCTCGAAAATATGCGTGAGGGAATCTGACTCACGGAGCAGCCGCTCGGCGGTCATGTCATAAGCATGCTGGGCTAGCTGCTGGCGCACGCTGTAGCGCATGGGGTGGTAGCTGAACATGCGCCAGTCGTGCGCCTCGGGCTCGAGCAAGACAATGTCTACCTCAGGGAACTGGTCCCTCATCGCACGCAGTCCATAGACCACCTGACTGCGCACTAACATCCGCAGCACCTGATCCAAGACAGCAGGGAGCCCGCGGTCGCTGAGGTAGCGATGACCAGACATCATCGAGTCTCCCCCCCGAGGGTCATTGACCACCGGAACCATCGGGTTGACCGCAATAATCAGACTCGCCCCGTTTTGCACCGCTACATCCACCGGCAGGTTGCGCTCGATGCCGCCATCCACAAAGTCCTGGCCCGCGAGACGAACAGGCTTGAACAAGAGCGGGAGCGCCGCCGATGCCTGAATGGCACGAGAGATGGGGATCTCGCGTAGCCCCTGCTGACCAAAGACAACCCGATGGCCCGTGTCCACATTTACAGCCGTGATCAATAGCTCACGAGGAAAGTTCTCGAAGTCTTGACCCAGGCCGAGCTTCTCGAGGATCTCGGAGACGTACTTGGCCAGAGGCTCGTTGGTGAACAGACCCGATGGCATGCCACCTAACGCCTCGAACAACGCATCTGTTGGGCGACTGGAGTCCCCGGGAAGAAGACTCAAGGCGAAGCCCTTGCCCATACGCCAGGGCAGCTTCCCCGCAGAGGCTGCCCACATACCCAAGTCGAGTCCATAGATGGACGTTCTCTTTAAGGGCGGCAGACGCTTCCGATTTCGAGCGCCACGCACGAGGACATCATCCATGTCTTCTGGCGTCAGGCCCGAGGCCAACAAGGTCGCCACCAGGGAACCAGCAGAGGCGCCGGCGTAACAGTCCAGTGAGTTGACCACACCCCCACCCAGACAGCGGTCAAGAGCTCTCAGCGCGCCCACCTCGAAGACGCCACCCGTGATGCCGCCACCACCACACACCAGGGCTGTCTTGCCTACCGGGTTTCCTGTGCTGGTGGAGTTCTTCATGGTCACTCCGCCTCCACAGACTGGAGACGATCAGCCCGGAACAGCTTGCTGATGGGCGCCATGTAGCGCTGGCGGACGTCCTCATCCAGAGCCAGGCGGGTGTCCCGTCCACCGCCGCTATCCAGCGCGACCAGGACGCCTTTGGCGCGGAAGTGCCGGACAGCGTTAGTCAATGGCACCTTGCTCGCGGCCTCGGGTCGGGTCACGTCCTCACAGAGGTACATGCGCTGACCCACCAGGAGCGTCTCGCCGACGAGTTCCGACTCGGTCATGGGGCCCCCCCGCAACACGACACAGCCCTTGAGCACCACGTAATAGGACTCCAGAAGACTGCGGATCATGGCGAGCAGCAGGTCCGCTCGGTCCAGGTCAACCAGCTTCACCAACCGCACGGTTCCGGTAGCAGACACGCCCTGGTCCACCCAAGCATCGGGGAGCCCTGCCTCCCCCGGGCTCTCCACGTCCCGCACATCAACCACCCCATGCTCGGCGAGCTGGGCGACGGCTCGATCGACCAGGTGGTCAGCGGGGACGTCGGGGTGGAACACAAACTCCTGCTGAAACAGGTCCAACAAGAAGTCGAACCGCCGCTGCAGCAGGGGCAAGGGCTCTTCATCGCGCGTACCCAATTGAAGTGCCGTGCAAAAGAATGCCGCCGGTACGAAGTGGAACAAGACCGTGTTCTTGTAGTAATCGAGGTTGAGGCGTGAGCCCACCTCGGAGTCAATCGCCAGGATGTCCTGCCCCCGGGCAGCAGTCGCCCCGCTGCTGGGCACGACCTGCACCACGCCCGAGGACACAAACAACTCTAAGGCCTCGTCCAAGGCGTCTTCGGGGAAGTGCCACGAGTCGGAGAAGTGCGCTCCCCTCGCCTCGAGCCAGCGAGTCAAGAAACGGGCACGCTGATGAAACAGGTCTCGGGTCATCCCGCGCCGCTCGTGAGTCATCAGAGCCGTGGCACAGACCGACGACGGGGTCACGACGGTGACATCCTGGATCTCCGCAGCCAAGTGCTGACCGACGCGCTTCAAGAAGGTCTTGCGCTCCTCCGCGCTGAGCTCCCGGTAGGGCCGGTCCAACAGCTCCAACGCCTCTTTCAGGGAGATGGGCTCGTTGGTCTTGGCATAGACTCGTCCAAACCGGCGGCGCAACGCGGACGCCCCCCGAACCAGCCCCCGCGCCGACTCCTTCTTCTTGGCACCGCCGGTGAGCTCGGTCGCGTAGTCCTCGACGACGCGCTCATAGGCGATGTAGACGGGAACGACCAGAATGTCTGGAACAATCCGATCCGCCATCGCCTCCATGTAGGTGGCGAGGAGCCCGATCTTCCCAGGAAGCATCTTGCCGGTACGACTCCGGGTGCCCTCAATGAAGAACTCCTGAGTGTAGCCCTCTGAGATCAGCGACCGGATGTAGTGGGACACCAGCGCCGAATACAGTGGATCTCCCGAGAAAGAGCGACGAATAAAGTACGCACCGGCGCGACGGAACAAGTTGGAGACAGGCCAGAAGGCCATGTTTTGACCGGCCGCGATGTGCGGCGGCATCATGCCCTGGTAGTACAGCAGCCAGGACAACAACAGGTAGTCCAGGTGGCTCCGGTGAGAAGGAACCAGCAGGACCGTGCCGCGCCGAGCCGCGCTTCGAATTCGCTCCGCATCAGCGGGCGAGAACTCCACCCCGCTGTAGAGCCGAGAAGTGATGAAGTCGATCACCACCCGCAGCACAAGAATCGCTCCCCATCGATAGTCGGCCCCCATCTTGTCGAGGATCCGCGCCGCTCTCTGTTCAATGGCGTCTACTGAACGCCCCTCACTGCGAGCCGTCGTCTCAATCGCTGTGCGTACGTCCGGCTCTGCCAAGATCCGCTCGAAGATCCAACGACGGGGGCGAACATCAGGCCCCTTCACCACTTTTCGCTCTCGGTACAGATAGCCAAGAAGCAACCACCGCAGCTTCTTCGCCACTCGCTCGCGGCTAGCGCCCTCCTGTTCCAACAAGAAGTCCTGAACGCTGACAGGCTCTCCGACTCGGACTACAGCGTGGCGGAAGTTCAGGACGAAGTGTGTAGCCTTTCGTAGACGTCCTGGATCGTCTCGCCCACCCAGCAAGAGGTCCAGAAGGCCGCGCGTACTTCGGTCTGGTCCCCGGGACCAGACGAGCACCTGAGGCACCAAGAAGACAGGTCTGTCCCGATCTCCCTGAGCCTCCAGAAGCTCTTCCACCAGGTCCTTGGTGGGCGTCACCGTCCGGAGTGGCCACCGCCGACCACCCCGCAAGAACACGAGCGCGGTGTGGCCTCTCGCTACCACCCGCCTCAAGTACCCTGAATCCACCGGGTCCGGCAGCGGCCCCCCCGTGTCCTGTCGATAGCGCCGTCGAGCCCAGGCCGCTCGCACTTGAGTCGTCAGCGGGCCTAAGGACTCCGTGCGGACATCGTTGGCAAAGCGAGCCAGTGGAAGGCCGTGCTTGAGCGCGAAGTAATTGAAGAACAGATAGTCCAGCCGCGAGCGGGTCCGCATCACGTAGACAACCGTGCCCTTTCGGGCCGCTTCGCGAATCGGCCCCAGATCCGTGTCATCACGAATATGCCGAAAGAAGAAGTGGCTAAAGAAGCGAAGAACGATCCCCAAGCCAGGCAGCATCCGCGAACCATAGGGGTCGACCCCTGGAGCCCCAGTCCACGAGGGCAGCGGGGCTGCGAGGTCCTCAACAGACTCCAGGTCGCTCTCTCGTGTACGTGAATTCGTCGACGTCATGGGGACACTACTGGCAGACCGTCCATTTATAGAGGCCGGTGCGATTCGCTAACCGAAGCGTTTGCTCCCGTCCAGGGAAGGTCTCCATTGTCACACGAAGCATCCGAAGAGGTGAAGCCGAGGCCCACCAACACCACACCTGCGACCTCGTGCCATGTCCTGGGGCGCAACACGTGAGACTCGGACTCCAGCCAGTCTGTGCCACACCACAGGGGGAGCCCAGCCGCACGAGCCTCCACCTCCTTGAGCGGACAAAACCACCGCTCAGGGACCCTCTCTCCAAACGCGCGTTCCAGGACACGAAGTGGCCGCAGTCTGCTCACCCCAGCCGCATGGGTAGGGGGCCATGCTGCCAGTGGAATCCAAGCAGCATCCCAGGACCCACGAGCCAGAGCCACCTCCGACTCCGTCCCCCAACCCCGCCAGCAGACATCCAGCGGCAGCGCCGCAGAGGCCACCCGAGAGACAAATTCCTCACGGTCTGGGCCGTCTCCCCAGAGCTCAAGCTGAAGCCGCCGAGGCAAGACTCTGCCCGCCAACTGGAGGAGACCTTCGATCGACTCCATCATTCCTTGCCAGGGCTTGAAGGTGCCTGCGTAGCCCAGGACGTACGGCCGTGAGGAATCACCTTCAGGACCAGAAGCCACGATCTGATCTGGCCGTCCAGGCTGCGCCGTGTAGCCATTGGGGACACACAAAACCCGTCCTGAGTCGACCCCCCGGCCGATCAGATACTCAGCGAGGCTGGCCGAGACGACAATCACCTTGTCCGCAGCGGACAAGGCTCGGCCCTCGGCTACCAGGGACCGGCGGCGAGCGCGCCGGCCTCGAAACAAAGCCTCCTCCCAGGCAAGGGGTGCGTTGACCTCCAGGGCCCAGGCGGCCCCCACCGCGCGGGCGGCACGCTCTCCCACGGGACCACCAGGTCCGAGACGCTCATAGACGAGTTGCGGCCTGAACGCCTTCAAGTACGGGGCCAGTTCCTTCTGGGAGAACCGGAGTGGCTGCAACGGCACCGAATGCCTCGCTGTTCCTGATACAGGCGGCAGGGAAGACGTCCACAGCGCGACCTCCGAACCCTGGGTCTGAAATCCAGACACCATGCCGCGAAGGTGGACTGCGGCGCCTCCGATCGCCTCGGGGCAGATGCCCCGGTCTCCACACAACACGGCGACTCGCAGTGGCAATGTGGCAGGCATCACGGCCCAACCCGCAGCTCGAAGGGGCCAGCTCCCTGGTTGCCCTCCGACGAACCCGCTGTGTACACACCAGCGTCGTCATCGATCTGGAGCATGCCCACTCGGGCCTCGAAGTCCACCTGAAGATCTCCCTCTTCAATCAGTGACGAGTGGGAGCAATACGCATCCAGCACCACCTCAGCGGAGCCGCGTTCAGCGCTGTATTCGAAGGACTCGAGCGCCAGCGCCAGAGCGCGCAAGTAGCGGCCCTCTCCACCGAGTTCGCGGTTCAATCGCACACGAAACCCGTGCAACAGAGGGGCCGCGAGCTGGAGGCCGGGTACGCCCTCGAGAGTCACTGTCCTCTGGTCTACGGGGAGCGGAGGAATCTCGCTGTAGGGCGAGCCCGAGATTGGGTAGTAAGCCTCAGCTTCGAACTGTGATGTCGTGAGGACTCCGCTGTCGATCGCCAAGACCACATAGTGAAGCTGGCCCCCGATGGTCGCCACCTGGAGGGCCTCGTTCATGTCCGGCCGGTCGAGCGGCCCTGCCTTGAATTCCAGCCAACCCCGCACGCTGAGTTGACCGGCGTCGTCTTGATAGACCGCCTGTTCTCCATCCCCGGCCACAGCAGAAGCATCACCATCAACCAATTGCACCCCTGCGCCCAGCACCTCAGGAGTCCAACCATCAATTGGGTCGTAGTCGACGGGAAACTTATCCACCTGAGCGACATCCGTGTCGAACTCCAGCCCCTGGAGGGCAACGACGTAGTAGTCGGCAGGTGGCAGAACTGAGTCGTCCAGTTGAACCAGTGCCTCCGCATGTCCCGTGGAGTCGATGCTCAGCTCCATGGAGCCATAGTGAGCAACCAGTTGCGACGATGTGATCTGGGCCCAACCGATTCCGTAGCGCACCCCCTCCGGCGCTGCTGGGTTCAGCGAGAACGGTCCCCCGACAATGCCTGCACGTACTTCCATCGAACCGTCGCCATCCGGCGCCGAGACCCCTGCACGCAGGTAACTGATTCGGTGGGACAAGAACTCCCACTCGTAGTCGAACCCACCAAACAGCGAGACCGGAGCGGCCGACTGAGAACAGCCAGAAAATGCCCACACGGCTACGAGCAACAACAAGGACTTGGTGGGGCACCTGGGAGAGGACGACAGCATCACCGGCGGCAGGATAGCGCCTCGTCCACATCCTGCATCTCATAGTCACAACCGCCCCCACCCTTGCCACCGTCCAATGCCGCGTGCTAGTTGCGGTGCGGTTCGACCACAGCCCTCCACGCAGGCCATCCGGCACGGTGCATGAGTGGGGTCTCGTGGGCATGGGGTGAGGATGGAATCGACGCTGATAACCCGTCACCGGGGGGACTACCTCTGGGGCTCGTTCTACCTAGAAGGGGCGGACGGCTACATCGACACGCGGGATCCGGCGACAGGAGTGGTCCTGGACACGGTGCCGTGGCGACTTGGCGCACTCAATGCGGCCGTGCGTGATGCAAGAGAAGCAGGCCCATCCTGGGATCGCACCCACCTCCAGGACCGCCTGAGGATCGTGCACAATCTGCGCGAAGTACTGCACTCTCGGCGCAATGAACTGGCGGCGATGGTCTCACGAGAGATGGGCAAGCCGCTGTGGGAAGCGCGCCTCGAGTGCATCGCAGCGGTCAAAGCCATCGATGCTCTGCTGGAACAGTGCGGCCGGGTCTTAGCCCCCATCCCCCATCCATCTGCTCAAGGCACGCTCCGCCGTCGTCCCATGGGCACGATCGCTGTCGTCACACCGTTCCCCTATCCGATCTTCATACCGCTGCAGTTGTTGCTCCCCTGCCTCATCGGCGGCAACGCCGTTGTCTGGAAGCCATCCAGTCTGGTCCCCCTCTGCTCCCAAAAGGTGGCAGAGACCTTTGATGCCGCCGGCATCCCTCGGGGCGTCTTCTCCATGGTCACGGGCCCCCGCGATCCGGTTGGAGAGGCCCTCGTTCACCACAAGAACGTAGACATGATCGTCGGAGCCGGGAGCACGGCTCTGGGAGATGCAGTTCGGGTAGATACCGAGAAGCCCGTCTGGGCACAGACGGGGGGGAAGGGCTGGGCCATCGTTTGCGAGGATGCGGATCTGGATCGGGCAGCCTACGAGGTCATCACCAGCGCGTTTCTCACCGCCGGCCAGCGATGCAATGCCACCTCTCGTGTCTTGGTTGAGGATGCGGTCTCCGAGACCTTTCTGAAGCGACTTCTAGCCCTGTGCCGAGAGCTCAAGATCATGGCCCCCACGGACCCAGAGTGCTTCTCCGGGCCCCTCGTCAGCCAAGATGCTCGTACGCGGTTTCAGGAACACCTCAGAGCCTATGCTGAGGCCGATGTGGAGTGCCTGGCCGGAAGCCTGACTGGGTCAGCTGAGCTACCCGAGTCGATGCGCCGATTCGGACAGGGCTATGTACAACCTGTCGTGGTCCGGTTGGACGATGGGCTGCCGCCGGACCTCACCCTCCCCGAAGAGATCGAGGGTCCTCTGCTGGTCACAACTGTGGTGGAGCGTGCAGAAGAGGCTGTCGCGGCCTACAACGCTCACCCCTTTGGTCTCGCGGCCTCGGTGTTCAGCCAGTCATCGAGCCGGGCGGACGACCTCACTCGGAACCTCCGCGCCGGCTGCGTCAACTGGAATCGAGGGACCATCGTTGCCTCTGCGCGCTACCCAAACGCCGGGCTGGGTCGATCTGGCCAGGGCGCCGAGGGCAACGCAGCCCTCCTTCTGGCCTGCACCTGGCCACAGGCAAAGCTCTCCGCTTCTGGCCCGTTTGACCCCTCACACCGGGTTCCCGGCATCAACTGGCCGGCAGAGATGGAGCTGGCCGATCCCACGGAGGCAGTCACGCCACCGTTTCGACCGGGCGACGACACTCGCATCTTTCCTGTGGACGACTGAGTCAGAAGGACACGACGGCTCAGCGTCGCTTGCGGAAGCAGACCTGCGCTCCCTCTCCCCCCGAAGCCAGGTCCGGGCGGACCGCGGACTGCCAGTGAGCCACATCGCCACGGAGCGACACCTCCGAGCGCACGGGCCGCTCACAGGCCCAAAACGGCCGATCGGGAAGGAAGTCCACGACGGCCACACCGTCGGCCCAGCGAGCCCGTACCCGACCGGTCATGTAGCCCTCCTGGCCGTTTGCGCCAGCGACCATTCGCCCCTCGAACGTCGACGAGAACGGGTAGCGCAGGTCTGGCAGGCTCGGATTGAACTGGACTCGAAAGGCAGAGCGATCGCCATGGATCACCTCGGCCTCGCGAAGCTCGAGCGGCCCCGCCAGCCCATCCTCGGTACCCCCTTGAAAGCGGTAGTTGAGATCCACCACCGCCTCTCGCGCGGACAGGAGCACTTCATCGCCCACAAGCCTCTTCTCAAACATGAGCCCCTGCGAGTCATCCTGCCCCTCGTCGACCAGCACGAAGGCGGGCCTGGCCGTGGCCTCGGGGGCGAGGCTAGCCGTTGCAACCAAAGGAGCCTGGTGGAAGCTTCCTGCGGCCATCCCCCCCACCGACTGACGAAGGCGAAACGAGTACAGCAAGCCCGGCGCCAGCGAACGGACGCGCGCTTCAACTCCGTCAATACGCACCGTCGGCTCCGCCCAGTTGAATTGTTCGAGGTCCAGCACCGCGAGCACGCGGCTCTTGCTGTGGTTCATGGCGTTGCCGTTTCGAGCGGGGGGTACGACACCGGCTCCCCTCGACCGCACCGTACCCTCGAGCTGTTCGCCACCGGGAAGCGTCAACGAGAAGACATAGGTGAGGTGCTTCTCGGTATGGGTGCGCTCTACGACCAAGGCTCCGTCGTATACGGGCGCCGGAAAGCCCTGACCCAATCGCACGTGTTCCGGTGCACCCACGGCCACATGTTGAGTTCCGTCCACCTCTGCGATCAGCGCGAACCAGACCCAGCCGGCATCCAGCGTCTGGACGCGCGCGATCTCGACCATGGCGAACCGGTGATGGTCGGCGAGCTCAAAGAGCATCTCTTCGTCGAAATGGAGCCCCCACAAGCGAAACGGGAGAACAGGCAAGAGGGGCCGCTTGGCCGCTGTGTCATAGCGAACCCCGGAGCCCAAAGGAGCGCCTAGAAATCCATCGGGATCCCGTTCTACGGCAGAGGTAGGAGCAATGCGTGGATAGCAACCAGCCAGGGCCAATCCGACAGTCCAGAGGACCACCCATAGAACCACCGACCCGCCGCGCCATGTGGGGTGCTGACACATCTCCGAGCCAGTTTAGCGCTCATCAGGCACAATCCAGGCTCGAGGGGGCCTGGGAGGGTGCGTAGATGAGATGGATCCAACGTCTAGTCCCCTGCATGGTCCTCGCCTGCGGCTGTGCGCTGGGCGACGGAGACGCTCTCCCCACTCAAGACGAAGTGCTCGAGCCCATCGCGTGGACCCAGGGGCCACCACCGCTGCCCGACGCAACCATCCGCGGATTCCGAGATTATCGTGGCATTGTCCACCTCCACTCACACCACTCGCATGATGCCTGCGACGGCAATCCACAGCCGGGCGGGGTTCCCGACGAGGACTGCTTGCAGGACCTACGCGACGGTCTCTGCAGCAGCCGTATCGACGTGGCGTTCCTAAGTGACCACCCCGCACACAGTCAGGAGGCTTCCTTCGAGGACCTCCTGCTGCTGCGCGGCGAGGACGACCCCATCCTCGGCTCATCGGGCACAGCGGTCGCCAACAGAATGCAGTGCGCCGACGGCCACAGTGTTCTAGTCCTCCCCGGAGTGGAGTCAGACTCCATGATGGTTCTCGGGCTCCAGGACCACCTGAGCACCGGCTATGGTGGGGACAAGGCCGCCTACCAAGCCGCACGGGACGAGGGCGCCGTCGCCTGGATTGCCCATACTGAAGAACGCAATGTCGACCACTTGAAGACGCTCGGTCTCCATGGTGTGGAGCTGTACCAGCTCCACGCCAACCTGGACCCGGGGATCCGTGAGGAATTCCTGGGCCTCGGTGGTCTGGACTACCTGGGTGAATTAACTCCGTTTTTCTTTCCAGATGAAGATGTCATCCCCCCCCATGGTGATCTCGCGCCACTGGGCTTTATCGTCCCCAACGAACCCTCCATCCGAGCCGTCGAGGAGCTGGGACAGGTTCAACGCATCGGCATCTCAGGTGGAACGGACGCCCACCAGAACGTCTTCAATGTGGAAGCGCCCGATGGCGAGCGGGTGGACTCGTACCGCCGCATGATGCGTTGGTTCACCACCCGATTCCGCATGCAGGGGCCCCTGACCCCCGAGACAACTCGAGCTGCGCTCCGAGAGGGCAGCACCTGGATCGCCTTCGACGGCTTCGGCTCCCCCTTGGGCTTCGACTTCCTGGCGAGGTCTGGTGACAGCACCGTCGAAATGGGCGAAGAGGTCCGCTGGTCCGAGGACCTGGGCCTGGAGGTGACCTTGCCCACACTGGATCCGCGCAGCCCACGGGCCGCCACGACACCCACCATCACCGGGCGACTCTACCGAGCAGTCAAGAACCGGACCCTACTGCACGAGTGGACTGGTGAAGCCCTCCAGTGGTCCGTGCCGGGGCCGGGTGTCTACCGGGTGGAGGTCTGGATCACACCCAGGCACCTCTCTCCTTACCTAGGGGACTTCGTCGACGACTACATCGACCGTCAAGTCCCCTGGGTCTACAGCGGCGCAATCTTCGTACGCTAGTGGGCTGCGCCCGCCACGCGGTCCGACTCAGCCCCGCTCTTGCAAGATCCCTCGCCCTATGAGGGTCGCCAACGCCATGGTCGTGAGCTGGGGGTTCACGCCCAAGGACGATGGAAACACACCAGCGTCGGCAATGTACAGACCATCCATCCGGTGTGCACGGCCGGCGGGATTCAAGACAGAGGTCTCTGGGTCGAGGCCCATAGGGCAGGTGCTCATGGGGTGTGCAGAGTAGAGTTGAAAGGCATGCAGGGGGAGGTCGTCGAGCTCCGCAGCCACTCCTTCTGCGCTGCGGTGACGACCTGCGCCAAAGGCCGTCACAAAAACCTCACGCGCTCCGCCAGCGAGCAAGACACGAGCAGAGAGAACCAGGCCCTGCTTGAGGACATCGACATCCTCCGGCACCCACTCGTACCGGAGCTTTGCCCGTCCCGACCGGCTAGCCCGCACCGAACCCACACCTCGATCCGAGACCATCATCCCGAGGCCGCAGAGGTGATTTACCTCACGCATTACCTGCTTGGCCTCGAGCCCCACCCTTCCAGACTGAATGACGAGGGCCTCGGGCGGCGCTGTGATGGTGTGGGGTAGTGCCTCTGGCAACTGGGGATCCCACACGTAGGCGCCCTGAGTGACCCCCTTCCACATGTGGACCTCATGGTCACAAACGCCCAGAATTCCCGAGCCAGGATGGAGCAATAGTTGCTCCCCGACGGGCCCAAGATCGCGTGCGATGCCGTCCTGCCACAGCAGACGAGGGGTCCCAATGGCACCGGCAGCAAGCACCACCAGCTTGGCTCGCACACGCACCACAGCCCCCGGCGCCTTCGTGTCGGGGTGGTGCAAGCGGCCGACCACGCCCACAGCACGCCGCCCATCGACCAAGAGCGCCTCTGCGCGGCAGTCGGCCTGGAGCCGCAAGCCTGCGTCCTCGGCATCCAGGATCAGGTTCTGATCCACGCTGCCTTTGCCGCCAACCGGACAGCCGTAGTTGCAGATTCCACAGCCAATACAACCCGGAGCGTTGCGGCGCACAAGGCCGCCCTCGAGCCCGAGCTTTTGGGCACCGCGGGCGATGACCATATTGTTCTCACCAGCGGTTGCTTCGCTGACCGGTGCGACACCGATACGGGCCTCGATCTCGTCGTAGATGGGGGCGAGGTTTTGTGCCAGGTACCGGTCATCGTCCAAGGACTCAGCCCAAGATTCCAGCACGTTCTCGGGCGTTCGGAAGCAAATGGCCGAGTTGACCAGAGAGCCTCCGCCCACACCTCTGCCCGCCATCACTGGAAAGGGTACCGAGCCCTGCACCAACATGGAGGCCCCTTCCTGCATGTGATACTTCGCCGTGTGGGCAAACGAGGGGCGAAAGCGACTGCGGGGCGGCCCTTCCTCCAACATCACGACGCGGAGCCCACCACCCGTGAGGATTCGACTCACGGCCGCGCCACCAGGCCCGGCGCCCACAACGACAGCGTCAGCGTCGACAGAGTCGGGCAGCGGATTGTCGAAGCCGAAGCGCATACCAGGCCCTCAGAGCTCGTAGCCGCACGGGAAGACCCACCCGCACGCATCCTTGACAGCCGGGTGACCGCAGTAGCCCATGGACACGAACAGCATCAGACTTCGAATCGCTCCCCGCACCTCATGCCGGGGATGGGCTAGCCACGATTCGAGGCGCTCGCTGCGTGTCTCCAGAGACAGCGCACAGTAGCCGCGCCCACGCGACAGACGGGCCCAGTCATCAAGTCCATGCAGCAGAGCTCGCAGCAGGTCATCGGTGGGCTCGGGCATGTCGGTCAGGACCTGGTCCAGGAAGGCCGCTATGCCCGCCTCCCGACCGGAGAGCGCTGGCGTTCCACCCGGGGGGAACATGGCCTCAGCCAGCGCGTCGATGATCTCGCCCTCATGATCGGCCAGCGTTTGAAATGCGGCGCCCGACGCCCGGTCCCAATAGCTGATCACGCGGCCTGCCGCACCGAGAGAACCAGCGATAGCCACCGCCGATGAGGCCGCGAGGACATGGCGACGAGTCCAGCGGGGCCCGGAGTCATCGTCATTCGTGTCCGAAAAAAGGGCTCGTGCTCGTTCTGGGGGCCGCCGGTCAGTAGCATCGGGGTTGTCGGGCATCACGGGCAACCTAGACCTCAGTCAGCAAGCCGGTCAACCACCGGAGACGGCGGGGGGGCCCTAGGCTAAAGCCACGCCTAGCAAGCTGGAGCCTGGACAGCTACTCTCAGTAGAGAGATCGCTCTATGACAAGTAGGTCGGGCCGAGCACCAACACCTGGCAACTGGTGATTTGGGGGCGACATGGTTTCGACGGGGTTGTAGTAGGTCTTTGCCGCGTGCCGAGCACTTCAGTTAACTCGTTAAACTTCCTGGAATTCAATTTAATTGCCAACGATAGCAATTACGCGCTCGCCGCTTAGTCGGTGAGGGCACTCGCCTCATAGAAAGGCGAGTCGTCCGCCCCTCCTTGTTCGTGAGAGGGAATCGGGCGTCTTGAAGCGAACTGGCCAACTCCCAGAGCACATCCGGGGAGAAGGTGAGATACAGGGATGAGCTGGTCGATTGGGATCCTGCCCCTGGGAGCCCGTGAGACGAGACTTAAACCAGCGGGCTACGCGCGTAGAAGGTAGAGGGTGAGCAGCTTCGGACGCGGGTTCGATTCCCGCCGCCTCCACCATTGCTTGGCTAGAAAAACCAGCCACTTACGGCTGGTTTTTCTGGTTCTGGGGGCGTTTTCCGCCGCACGTCGGGGTGAGGGAGACGATTGAAGCCCAGGACGTCTCCAGCATGTCTGTGTGGCACACCGACCTGGGCCTCAGGTGAAGTCGTTTGGCGGAATGGACCTCTCCTCGGCGCCCGGACGGCGCCCCCACGTTGAGCCTCTCCTCGATGCACCAGGGCCAGGCAACGGGTCGGCAAGATCGTTGACACAAAATACACCTGTCGGTAGATACCTGACCATGAATACACGTCGTCCTATATCGCTGAGTTCTGCCTTCTTGCTCCTCGTGGCCCTCCTTTTGTTTGAGCCTGGTTGCCACGCCTATGCTCCCGGGAGCCACAGCCTTCCCGACAGCCTTCCAGTCTCCGAACCAACAGAAACGGATGACGACACCAGCGCTCCTGCGGACGAGGAGGAGAGCCAGGAAAACGACTCGGAAGAGGAGTCACCGGACGACGGGATCAGTGAAGACGACAGCGACGACACCGAGGACACCGCTCCTCCGTTGCAGGACACCGACGAGGATGGTGTTCCCGACGCTGACGACTGCGAACCCAACAGCCCTTCCATTCACCCAGGAGCCCCAGAACTCTGCGATGGACTAGACAACAACTGCGACGGCGCACTGGGTGATGGAGAAGACGGCAGTCCCGATGAGCGGGATCAGGATGGTGACCTCATCGTCGCCTGCGCGGGCGACTGCGACGACCTGGAAGCCACCACCTATCCAGGAGCGCCGGAGACTTGCGACGGTATCGACTCCAACTGTGATGGCGTAGCGGAACAAGTGCCCACTGGCTCTGCACAGGAGATGTTCATCACGAGCCCCGGCCGACTCTACGTCACGGTCCTCTCCGTCGAGGCTGGCTGCGACATCTACCTGACGATGGACGCGCCGGTAGTCATTGCCGATATGGTCGGTGAGGTTCACCCACAAGTGGGCACCGAAGTGGACGTGGGGGCGGTCACGAGCTGCTCGGAGATGCGGTTCACGTCCACGTCTTGCGCGAATACATTCTCAACACTCGACGCCTCGGCATTCCAGGTCATCCCTCTGGCTCCCAACCACTGGCGTCTGGAGCACGAGGACGGGTTCGACAACGACTACAACGACGTCGTATTCGAGGCCTTGGTCGAAGAACGAGGTAGCACACCATCCCAATGAATGCGGCTCCTGGGGCGTCAACGGGCCCCTTGTGCTGACCGGCCGCCCGACGGCCTCTCAAACCCACTTACTTGCTCAACGGACCTCCGGTGCACTACCCACTCGCTCTCGCCATCGAGGACTTTGTGCCAGTAGTGCTTGGCGGATGGGGTTTCTACCTCGTCGCCCAGCTGTGGACCTCTCGTAGGGAGCAGACCCGGCGACTGGGTGTGGTGGGTGCGGCCTTGATCTTTCTAGGCGGCCTGTCGAAAGCTACTTGGAAGCTCCTGTATTCCGTCAGCGAGGGAGCCATTGATCTGGAGTTCCTCAGCCGAGCCCTGTTTTTTTGTCTCGGCCCCGGGTTCGTCTTTCTCGCCTTTGCGGTGGTTGGCAACGACCTGAGCAAGGCTGAGATTCATCCGTCATCCAAGCGCTGGGCTGGGGCCCTAGCCACGGTGTTCGTCACACTCACCCTGTCCGCCATACTTCGGTTCACAGCGCCCGGGCGTGGCTACGAGTTCGTCATGCTGGGCACAACCGTGATCGCCAGCAATGTCGTCCTGGTGGTCTCCATCCGGCGCGCATGGCGAGCGGGCCTGGCCCTGTCGGCCTCTCTCTACGGTCTCTACCTGGCCACCACCTACATCCTCCCTGTCATGATGGCGAGCGAGCAGTCTGTAGCCATGCAGTGGTGGGAACAAGGCCTGAATACGGTCGCGACCTTCGGTCTGTGCGTCGCGAGCCTGTTGTTGCTCCGTCGGCGAGAAGTCCTAACTGCCTGACGGACTGGGCCCATTCCTCTCACTCGTCCGATCAGCCGCCCTGCCCTTCGGCATCACTCCGACTCGCGCCTTGAGACCACCCCGCGGGTCCCCCTCAGTCGAGCGGCTCCGAGAGTCTCTGGGCTCGTAGTCTGTGGGCGCCCGTCCATTGCCCGCACAGTGTTGAGCCAATAGGAGCCCAGAGCGACAGGTGGGAAGGCCCTTCCCTCTCGTCTCGATCCAACACGGCTCGCACCTCCCAACCCATGAAAAGAGGTCCGCTGGCAGGTGTAGAGCCATCTCCCCGGCTCATGGCGACCACCCGATCTTCGGCGACGGCCTGGTCAAGGTCGACGCTCTCGCCGGCGAGGCCGTGAACGTCGTCGCCCTCGAAGCCGAGAATGCTCTTGAAGCCGGAGGAAGACTGCACTCGAGCGAGCCCCATCCGATAGCGCCACCACATCACGTCACCGTAACCATCGTCCATCAGATCTTCCTGCGCGAGGACGACCGTCGCCCCACAGGCAAGCCCACTGCGCCACAGAAGCTCGCGGTTGGGGAAATAGATCCGGTTCTCCTGGTCGGCCCGGGTCCAGCCCCACTGAGAGTCCACCGCCGACTGAAGGCCCCAGCCACGGCGCTCGTGGTCGATCTCTGCCCAGATGCGGCCAGCAGCACTGGTGGGTTCCTCTGAGGTGGCATGGCCCGGGCCCGGGTTCTGGTCACGTGGTGTGTGATGGAAGTCCCAGGCCACCCCCAGACCCAGAGCAACGAGCGCCAAGGCCAGACCCTGTCGGAGCCCACCCGGCAGGCCAGCCCAGCCCATGGCTGCAACCAGCGCAGCCAGCGGCCCCACGGTCAACAAGAAACGCTCATCGTGACTGGTAAACACAACAAACAGCAAGAGCCCGTGGGCCGCAGCCGTCACGCTCACGAGGACCCCTCCCCGGGCCCCTCTCAAGAGCCACACCAGGAACAGACACGCCAGCGCGATGGACAGCAAGGGAGAGGCGTAGGAGAAGATGAACCGGAGCGGGTACCAGATAAGTGTCTCAGCGCTGACGTTGTTGCCGATGCTGACCGACGACAGCCCACGACCGACCGTGGTCGAAAGCGTCGATAGCCACGAAACTGCCGGAAAGTCGGAGGCAGGATCCAGAGGGGTACCGTAGGTCATGGACAGCATACGATTCCAAGACCGGGGGCTCTGGCGGCAGTAGAGCAGTAAGAGTGCGAGGATCGTGGTGGCTCCGAGGACAGCAGTCAGAATGCGCCTACGCAGGGGGAACCTCAGCCACCGGCCCTTACTCTCGTGCTGCCCCGGAGCTCCCGTGGCCAACACGCCCAGCATCAAGGGAACGGAGGCAGGCAGCGCCGTCCACTTCATGAGCCCGGCGACAAAGACACCCAGCCCCCCAACCAGACCGGGAAGCACCGGACTGCGGGCCGAAAGCGCCAAGACTGCAGCAGCGGTGAACCAGAGCAGCGCTGTCATGGGCAGGTCGTAGTAGTAGTTGAGCGCTGCCGCATGGTGAGCGGGGATCAGCGCGGTCGCCGCCGCAGCTGCGCAGGCCACAGTCATCCGTGAAGGGCGCGAGCCTGGGTTCTCAACATCCGCCGCTCTTCCAGCGATGTTCCACGCCGTCCATCCCACACCGAAGCAGAGCAGAACCAACCACCAGAGCCCAATGCGCTGCACCGACACCGAGTCATGGCCAAACGACGAGCCGAGCACGCTTGCCACAACGTGCAGCAGAGGCGGGAAGTCCTGATCCCCTTGCAGAATCCACTCCCAGAGTTTCCGTGGGTCGGAGAGCAGCGCAGGCAGTCCCGCGTCCTCGAGGGCTCCCGCCATCTCGACCCGCACGACGTGATGGCCCCAGTCCGAGGCATTGCGGGCCGAGTGCAAGAGCGCCGTGTCGTCTGCTCGAAGGACGGTGATCGCTACAACACCGGCAATGACGCCAATGGCAACCACCAGGGCGACGGCCGAGGCCAACCAATGACCTCGTACTGCAGGCGGGCCGACACTAGGATCTGAGAGCGAAGTGTCTCCTCCGCGACCGGTCGCCAACCACATGGGGCAAGCCTACCGCGCCCCTCCCATCGACGCAGGCATCGAGCCCAGCAGAGCCAACGCCAGGGCCCTCAGCCAACCTGGTCGCCGCCGAGCAGTCTATTGGTCCGCTTCCAACCACACACAGAAGTGGTCAAACCAAACACCACCGTCATTGTCGTTGCTGTAGAGGTCGACGAACCCTGTTCAAGGCACAAGCCCCACAGTTTCGGAGAACTGGACAATACCGATCTGAGGAAAAGGGCTACTACAACAGCCATTTCGAGAGCCGTGGTCTATAAAAGGCCGCCGGTGGACACAATTGCCGGTGTCCAGCCGATGGGAGAGACTCCTGTGCTAACCGCTGAGAAGCCGCTCTTGGGCTCCAAGCTCGCGAAGGTGCTGGCAGAGTTTATCGGCACCTTTGCGCTCGTCTTTGCAGGCTGTGGTGCCGTGGTCGCTGATCACCTGACCGGTGGGGGTGTATCGCACGTGGGCATCTCGCTGACGTTTGGTCTGGTGGTCTGCGTCATGATCTATGCCACAGGCCACATCTCGGGAGCCCACTTCAATCCAGCCGTTACCGTGGCCTTTGCTAGCGCCGGCCGCTTCCCATGGAGAGAGGTGCCAGCCTACGCACTAGGACAGGTCGCTGCGGCGATTGCAGCCATCGGGTTGCTGTCGACGTTCACCGGGTCCACGGTCCTCGGCGAGACCGTTCCCAGACTCGGCACCCTGCCCTCGCTCGGCGTCGAAGCCATCCTCACGTTCTTCTTGATGTTCGTCATCAGCGCGGTCGCAACCGATCATCGGGCAGAGGGCCAGATGGCCGGACTCGCCATTGGTGGCACTGTTGCCATGTGCGCCCTCTTCGGCGGCCCACTGACGGGAGCGTCCATGAACCCGGCGCGGAGCCTTGGTCCGGCGCTCTTCGGCCAAGGACTCCAGTGGATGTGGCTGTACACCATCGGCCCCATGATCGGCGCAGTCCTAGCCGCGCTCACCTATCGCTGGCTTCGCTGCGATGACGAAGTGACTACATCCGATGCAGCGGGGTGCTGCTAATGACCGACAATGCAAGCCTAGAGGGCGTCCGAGGAGTGCTTTTCTTGTGCGTCGCCAACTCGGCTCGATCCCAGATGGCCGAAGGGCTGGCCCGACAGATCTTGGGGCCTGGCTACCAGATCCTATCTGCTGGCTCGTCACCCACTCGGGTAAATCCTTGGGCCATTCAGGCCATGGCCGAGATCGACATCGACATCACCGGTCAGGCATCAAGTCATGTCGAGGATGTGATCGCCGACGAAGTGGACCTTGTAATCACCCTGTGCGCCGAAGAGGTATGTCCGGTATTTCTGGACAAGACCACGAGGCTCCACTGGCCCCTTCAGGACCCGGACCGAAAGAACGAGACCCTGACGGACGCACAGCGCCTCGAGCACTTCCGCACCGCTCGCGACGAGATCGCGCGGAGAATCCGAGCACTCTGAACACCCCAGAGGGTGAGCCTCATCGGCCAGCGAGCATCGCGTCAAGCAGGCGCCGAGTCTGGCCCCAGGTCGACCCTTCTGTCGGACTGAACTCGCTCCGGTGGGCTTAGCCCCCATCGCCTCTACACATCGGGCTCGGAGGCGGTCGGTCACCCGGGCCCGTTGTCCTCGATGATGGCTTCGTTTCCGATGTCCTCAGGCCCCACTGAGTCCCGCAGTGCCTCGGCAGCGCTCGTAGGAAGCGACGGATTTCTGATGACATAGAAGGTCCCCCCCACGATATCGAGTTGCGACAATTGGAAGGACTCCAGCAGGTCATTGCCCGCGACGAAGAAGTGGTCCGCGATGATTTGCAGGCCCGGGAGAGAAAGCGTGAGCAAAACTGAATTCGAGCTCACACGGACATCTCCCACCTCTCCCCAGACCTCGAAGAGACTCGGCAATTCCAGAGTATCCAGCCGAGCATTGGAGCTAATGCGGAGCCCGCCCGTGCTCTGGACCAGAGGCAAGACAATCGACTCCAGTTCGGGATCTCGACCGAAGTACAGCTCCCCCCCTGTGGTAGTCAGAGACGCAAGGTTCACGGAGCTCAGGCTGGCATTCGAGGACACCCAAGCCATGCCCCCCACAGTCTCCAACAGTTCGGCCGTGAAGCTCGTCAGCAGGTCGTTATGTCGGACCCAGAGATCCCCACCCACTGCCCGCAACCAGGGCAGGCCCAGCTCGGAGAGAGCGGTCACATAAGCCACAGTGAGATCCTCGCCCACTTCCACCAGCCTTTGCAGGTCATAGCTCGTAAGCAGTGGCTGCCCGGTGATCGCCAGGTCACCTCCGACGACCACCAACTCAGGGAGGTCAACCACTTGCAGTTGCTCGTTGTCCTCCACTAGGAGGCCGCCCGAGACAGTCGCCAGCTCGGGGAGGGACAGCGCGACAAGAGCCGTGGCAGAGACTCTCACATCGCCCTCGACCCACCGGAGACAGGCCAGAGGTTCCAACTGGGAGAGGCTGGCCCCCAACACATGGAGAGATCCCACGACCGTGTCGTAGTGGCTACAGAACGCCTCCGCTTCCGCTTCGCTCGCGATGGTCACATCACCGAAATGAATGGAGGCGTCCGCGGGCAGGTCAGGCAAGGGGGGCGGTCCAGCTGAGTCGTCGTCGTCGCCCGTTGTGTCGTCGTCGTCGCCTGTTGTGTCGTCGTCGTCGGCTGCTGTCGTGTCGTCATCATCGGAGCCGCTGTCGTCGTCGTCGGTGCCCACGCCATCGCCACCCTCAGCGTCTTCGTCATTACAGACTGGCGCCCCGACGCAGCCCGAGTCGAGGCAGTCTTCTTGCCCGTCGCCATCGTTGTCGATTCCGTCCTCACACTCGCCAGGCTCATTGCCCTCGAATAACGGGCGATCGCAGCCGACAAGCCCACCCGCTAGCAAGACGACCAAGCCCCTGAGCAGCGTTTTCCTCACGGCACTACTCCAGCCCCAGCCACGACTGATAGGTGCCTACAGCAAAGAAGTCCGACAGCCGTTGCTGCCAGGCCAGCTCATCGTCATCTGTGGGGAGGCCAGGATCCGCGCACAAGCGGAAGCCATCATCCAGATACAGTTCAATGCTCCTTGGGTGGCTGTGGATTCCAAAGTTGGTGGAGTTGTAGAACGAGCCCGATCGTGTCGTTCCTCCGTAGACGGCAAAGGGCTCTTCATCCGCTTGGCCCGCTCCATCCCAGGGCGGATGAATCGGTCCGCCATAGTCAGCGAGGACATCCACCACCTGCGGGTCCAGCGCACCCCATGTGCTGCGCACCGCGAAGTCCCGAAATCCCAGTGGACTCTCACAGCCCTCCATGCGACCAATCGGGCCGGGGTGATCATCGTTGGGCTCGCAGACACCGGCGAGGCGCTCGTCCTCGTCGTAGGGGAATCGCCAGTTGTCGGGCCCCGCAGCGGCCAGAAGAAGCTCGGTAATCCCACAGGGCCGACGGCCATGGTCCTCGAGCTGAAGGGCGAGCTCGTCCATGGTGTCGAGATTCAGGCCGTCGGCTGGCCAGGCCGCTCCTTCCACTCCAGGGAACGGGAACCGATCCATGCAAAAGTCCTCGATGACGAAGGACGAGAGATAGAGGGTTGTCATGCCCAGCAGATCTAAGCCCGGGTAGAGATCTTCCCACGAGTCGTCAGGGCTAGGGATCAGCCAGTCCGAGTCGGTCTCGCCCAGCTGGAACGTCCCCCCCGACACGGCCAGCATTCCCTCCGGGCATGCGAACGAGCCTGTCGAGGCGCTCTGACCCTCGGCGGAGGACGGAGGGAGAGCCGCAGGAGAGCCCAGGTCCCGCCCAGAGTCCTGCTCAAGAGGCAGCAAGGCCGGCGTAGCAATGCACCCTGTGCTCACAAACAGGGCCACGCTGAATACAGCCATGGAGAGGCACACAGCCGGGGAGAGCGTCCACACCATCAGTGCTCAGCGTAGCAGCCTAGCTCTCTCCTGCCCGGGCACAGAGGCGCCAGTCCGTGCTAAGCAATGTCCATGACGACACGCCGAACAACGAGATCCCTCTTCGGCCTGGTGCGTCGCCTAGCCGTTGTCGCGGCAGACCTTGTCGCCCGTGCTGTCACTGCGATGGTGTTGACCATCTTGGGCGGCACGGGCGTCTGAAACCGCACTGAGCGGCGCGGCCAGCGATCAGTAGCGCGGCACGCTACCGTCCACCTGGGTGGACCAGGCATCAATGCCACCCTGCAAGTTCATCACATCGGTGAAGCCCTGGGCGAGTGCCTGCTCGGCCGCTTGCTGACTTCGAGCGCCATGATGGCAGTGGAAGACAATGGGTGAGCTCTTGTCCAGGCTCGCCAAGTGCGCCTTACCGGCCTCATCCAACCAGAGGGCCGACTCAATGACCGCCGTCTCCCGCTCCTGTTGAGTGCGAACGTCAAACAACGTCACTTCGCCACCGTCCAGGCGTTCTCGCAGCTGCTGAGCCGAGATCTGCTTCACCTTGGGCGGCTCATTGGGATTCTCAATACGGAAGCCCTCGCCCATCGTGTTCTTTTCGTAGTCGATGACGGTGCCTTCAGCTCGCTGGGCAGAGGCTCGGTCCAACAAGATCGTGATGCCGTTGGCCACCACCTCCACGTCGCCGAACATACGCGGACCCAATGTGAGCTCGTAGCGATAGTTGCCTGGAACCTTGAAGCGCAACCACTCGCCGTCCAAGTCTGCCGTAGCCTGGGCCAAGGCCGCCCGGGCTGGCTCTGTGACTTCCATGTTGGGAGGCTCCACATCCTCCAACTGGATCCCCAAGGCCTTGTGTAGGTCACCGCTGCCCGCCATCTCGCGGACAATGTCGCAACCTCCCAGAAACTCTCCATCCACATACAACTGTGGAAGAGTCGGCCACTCGGAGAATTCCTTGATCCCCTGGCGAATGTCCGGAGATTTGAGGACATCCACCGTCTCGTATTCATCAATCAGGCCATCCAAGATCCCCACCACCGTCGCGGAAAATCCACACTGGGGCATGCGGCGGTTGCCCTTCATGAAGAGAACCACACGGTTCTCCGAGACCAGAGTCTTCAGGTGCTGTTCGAGGGCAGGTTCCATGACGTTCCTCTCGGGAGGCTGATAAGCCAAAGGGAGTCTCTGAGGGACAGCGGGCAGGTCAAGCGAGCAGCCCCACTGAAATTGAGGGAGAGTTCTTGACCATTTGGGTCCAGATTGTCAATGCCGGTCGTCAGGAATGCCCACTGGACCGGTCGCCTCGACCCAGACGTCCCGCGCCTCACAGCCGTGCCCCAAGACTCGAAGCTCCACATGGTGGCGACGCTCGGAGCCTTCCTTCCGGTTTCGCAAGATGCGCGGCACCTCAGCAGCGTTCACGTACACGATGTCGTCCTGTTCCAAAAAGCTCGTCCGGATCCCCCCGCCCTTGAGGCGTCTGTGCATGTGACCAGCAACGACCGCCAAGACCGTCTTACCAAGCGCACGAGCGTGGGCAATGGCCTGGGCCAGATCAGGGTCTCCGAAGTCCCCTTGGGATGGACGGAAGTCGCAACCCCAGGGGTCCATCCGACTTCCCCCGAGGCCCGTTGGACCGTTGTGCGCGAGGAAGATCAATCGAGTCGCTTGGCTGCCTGCCACGAGCGCCTTCAAGCGCTGAGTCGACGCCTCGATACTCGCGACGCCGTGAGCTCGCTCGAGGTACGGCCGGAAGCCGAGGCGCGGCCCGCCCATAGAGTGCGGTCGTGCTGCTACAACGGCGAGGTCCGCTTCAGGAATCGTGTGGATGCTGTAGCCTCCGGTCTCCACCCCTCCCGCTGCCCGACGGATATCAGCCATGCGCTGGTCTTGACCCCGAGCGAAGCTACGAATGAGGCTCTCATTCTTGAGCATCTCACCGAGCAACTGCAGTGGATGTGCGCTGTCGTGATTCCCGGGCACCCAGACAGTCCGCAAACGCAATTGGGCCAGGCTCCGCGCAACCTTGATACTGCCTGCATGGCGATAGCCCGCCAGATCCCCCACCAACAAGAGCAGATCTAGAGCCGAGTTGTTGAACCACTGCACATCGGCCTCGTTCCAGTGCCCGTGGACGTCTCCGACGACGGCGATTCGTAGCAGTGTCTCCGACATTGCACCAGGCTAGCAAGGACCAGAGGACGCCCAGAGAATGCCGAATACGCAGGGAAGCCAATAGTGCACTGGACGTTCGTGTACTGGACTGTATATTTCCGCCCATGCAGACCCTCTCTCACTATGACCTGACCGAGTTGAAGCTGATCTATCGAGTCCTCCATAGCCAGTTGATGGACCATCTGGACCTCATGGATGCTCAGCTATTCGAGGACATGCAGACCTGGCTTCAGACCGTCGCCCGCAAAGAAGGCGTCGACGTGTCCGACCACAAACAATGGGATGCCTGGCTTGGAGACGAGCAGACGAAAGAGGACCACATTGGTCGACATCGAACGCTAACTCTGGTGGGTTGAGTTCGCCGTCCTTGTAGCTTCAGGGCTTCCCCTGAGCAGCCCGTCAGTCTGTAGCGACCTCGAAAACATCGGTCTCCACGACCTGTTCCCCAGCGAGACCTCCGGGCACATCCACGCGAAAGCGGTAGCGCCCGATCAGAGGCGACGATAGCCCAGCGCCCCGACGAGTAAGAGGAAACGAAAAGGCCCACCGAAAGACACGTGGGGTGCCCTCTGCCGCGTCACCGTAGGCCGGCTCCGGGACCAGGTCGACCCAGTATCCATGACCATCTGAGTCCAGAGGCTGACCATGAACCCCAAGCACATCTTCAAAGCCCTCCCCCGTGTCTCGCTGAAGGGTCGCTCTCGGAGCGCCTAGCCACGGGTCCCCACCGTGGACCGAAAACGACACCACTCCCGAGCGGACATAGCTGCTCGCTGGTTGCTCGGCGACCACACCCATGTCGAGCGCGTCCTCCACTGCATAGGCCGAGAAACCCGCGACCGAGAAGGGCGGGACCGGGGCTGGGGGACTGAACGACAGCTCGGCTCCCTCGACAAACAGATCGAAGACCTGCGCCTGAATTGACTTCATATACTCGCCCTGACGCGGCCCCCACATGGAACCAGAGGCCTCGTAGCCTCCATGCCACCAGTCGTCCTCCTGGAGTTGGTAGCCCAGATAGTCATTGGAGTAGCCGATGAACAGAAGGTCCTGCACTCCCTCTTTGGCCTGCATGGCCGCCATCACCTCACCGGCGAGCCCCGTCGAGCACTCTCCCGACCAGGTGGTGAAGTGCAGATCTCCCAGGCGACCCACGGTGAACAGGGACTGGGTAGGCGCGGGAGAGTCTTCCGGAAACGGGATGCAGGCGCGAGCCAGGTTGTCGTGATGGAGCACCTCGTCGCAGGTCTCATCCGAGACACTGCAGTACACACCGCCATAGGGATAGTCGAACTCTGAGGCGGTGTAGCCGATAGACCAGGTGTCGATGGGATAACGAACTGTCAGCGTCTCGATGGAGGGGGCGTCCGTCGTCTGAATCTCGGGGATCGCCTCGTGTACCAACGCCGCCAGGTAGTAACCGATGTCCTCCATCGATGCGTAGCCACCTGGGCGATCCGAGGCCTCCTCCACTGGAGGCAGGGTAGGCGTCTCCGGCGCCATGTCCGCCGCCCAAGAGTTGAACACCTGCACGTGCACATCCTGGTCAAAACCCTGAGTGATCTGCTCCTCGATGGCTCCGAAGACATCGCGGCTCAAGGTCAGATCCCCAATGCCGAGCACCGTGCCGTGAATGGCATAGGCCGCGACCAGCCCCCGAATGGTCCCGTCTCGAGTCAGCACCACGACGGGCATTCTGTCGTCTTGATACGCCACTCCGTCTTCACATCTTCGATCACTGTGGGCATCTGGTGCCTCCAGGACGGTGTGACCCAACTCCGCTGGTGCGAGATCATCCAAGGCTTGCTCCACGGCGTCGGCAATGGACGAGACCAGGCGGTCATAGAACTCGGGAAAGAACTGGTCTGCGATCAAACGGAACAGACCGCCTTCGATAAATCGCCCAGGCCCCGAGTGGGTGTGTGTCGCCCCCATGACGAGCGCATGATCAAAAGAGCGCCCCGTCCGCTGCTCGAGCTCATCGAGGACAGCATCACGCAACTGTTGGATCACGGCGATCATGTCGGTGCGCACCAGGACGAGCTCGAATCCTGGGCCACGACTGAGAGCGGTAACCTTGATGTCTGGGTGCCCGTGGATCCGGGTCGTGCCGGGATACAGGTCAGAAAATGGAGTCGGACTGCTCGCCGCACCGATGCCATTGAATCCGGCGGTACCAATGCCCAAGGGAACAGGCATTCTCACCGTAGAGAAGCCAGCCTGGAACGTCCCAGGCTGAGGAGTTGCAGGTTCTTGGTCCTCACAGCCCGCAACAAGACCAAGCAGCAAGACCAACACCAGCGCTAGGCGTGGACTCTTCACGGCGCCGAGGCTCCTTGAGCAGAGTCATCCTCACTCAGACTGGTCTTCAACACATCCACGTCACTCTCGCCCGGCGACGCCATGGCGCCCTGTTGCGCAGATGGGGCGCGTTCCTGAGCATGGTCCGCCTCAGCCTTGACTCGAAGTGCTGCAAGGCCTTGCTCGAGCTCAGGTCCAATCATCCCGTCCATCATCAAGCCAAGCCAGTGATAGGCCGGATTCCAGCCCAGGTCGCCCTCGTCGGACCACGTGACCTGCGTCCCCTGTTCCTCGGCCCCATAGCGGATCTGACCGCGAGCGGCGAATGCCCCGTCTTGGAGCTCCAGGTCGTAGCGTATGCCCGACTCCGGATCGGACTCGGTGATCTTGAGGACACCGTTTCCAACGCCCTCCCCAGTCCAACGCATCACAGCGCCCACTCCTCGAGCGCCGCCTTCATACTCGTAGACCAGCGTCGGATCGTTCTCCGTGTTCCACGCGGACCAGTCGGCCCAAGTGGGGAGGTCTTCCACGTACCGATGGATGACCTCGGACGGAGCGGCGATGCTCACCACTCGCTCCACCCGGAAGTCCGATGGCAGAACGAAGCCGACGAGCAGCACGGACAGGAGGAAGGCAGCCAGTCCGATAACGATCTTCTTGAACAAGACAACCCTCCAGCACCCCATCTAGCTACATATGGGGACCCACAAGGCCGCATAGTCCCACTTCAGTGGCGAGCTTTCAAACCGCGAGCGGTGCTCGCCAGGGCGCACTAGCTCGGTGGCGACCAAGTAAACAGGAGCGACCAACTCTCCAGGGTTCCAGCAGACGAGCCGCTGTTGAAGATCTGCAGGGTCCAGTTGTCAATCGCCGCGTAGTCGTTGAAGCCACCCAAGCTCTCCTGAGGACTGAAGCTGCCCGTGTAGGGCGAAGACCCGCCGCCTAGGCTGTTGCCCCCAGACTCAAAGGTCGTGTCCGTGAAGGCGGAGCCAGACACTAACGATCCATCGCTGAGCACAACAAATGCGCCACACCCCGGGCTGCAGAGCCGAATCTCCAGCTCGGAGATATCCGGATGTGCGATGGAGAGAGTCATCTCCAGGCCTGTAATCAGATTGCCCGCAGGAGCCCCAACCACCTCGAGGGACGCCTCAAGGACCGGCGTATCTACAGCCCCAGGGCCCGCCGGAATAGCCTCGGCTTCGCTCGACTCCACGAGGAGGTCCCCACCCGAGCTCGTGTCGTCGTCGCCCGTGTCGTCGTCACCGGTATCGTCATCGCCGGTGTCGTCGTCGCCTGCGTCATCGTCGCCTGCGTCGTCGTCGCCTGCGTCGTCGCCGCCCGTGTCGTCGTCGCCCGTGTCGTCGTCACCGGTATCGTCATCGCCGGTGTCGTCATCGCCGGTGTCGTCGTCGCCTGCGTCGTCGTCGCCTGCGTCATCGTCGCCTGCGTCGTCGTCGCCTGCGTCATCGTCGCCCGTGTCGTCATCGCCCGTGTCGTCATCGCCCGTGTCGTCATCGCCC